>JANYDE010000096.1 GCA_025359915.1 Chamaesiphon sp. 336R_metabinner_41
CCCATCAATGTGTAGAGTAGAGCTTGGGCACACGGGAGAATGGTGTTCACTGTTCTCGTTAATATTGTTCTGTGCCCTTTTTCTCACACTTTGGTCACGATTGATACTAGTCTTTATGTATTGGTGCAAGATGTGAGATAAGTAATTTCCGCCGCCTTCTACTAGTGATCAGCGATCAGCTATCAACTATCAACTATCAACTATCAACTAAATCTACCCTCTTTTCATTGCTCGATCCATATCTCGTTTATCATCTCTCTTCTTGAGATCGTCACGCTTGTCGTGGAGCTTCTTACCACGGACTAACGCGATCGTGACTTTAACCTTACCCCGTTTGAGATACATCTTCAACGGCACCAAAGTTAAACCCTGCTGCTCGACTTTACCAGTCAGCTTGCGGATTTCCTGCTTGTGCATCAGTAGTCGGCGGGTGCGTGTCGGCTCGTGATTAAAATATGCTCCGGTACTAGTATGCGGCGAAATATGGGCATTCAGCAGCCAAATTTCACCTTTCCGCAGCAAACCATAACCATCGCGCAGGTTAGCTTTACCTTGGCGAATAGATTTTACTTCCGTTCCTAGTAATTCAACCCCCGCTTCGTAAGTTTCGAGGATTTCGTACAGAAAACGTGCTTGCCGATTATCGGCAACAATTTTGATACTGTCAGATTTTTCTTTCTCACTCATATATTCATTTTAACCGCAGTTCGCCCTCAGCCGATCGAATCGATCTTTAGTGTTAATGGATAGAGGCATGATCTGACTTTTCACGTTAAGCCTGAAATCAAGACAGGGAAAGGATCATAGCAGGGGGAGACTTTGAGAGATATTGAGCCGCACTGTGTGATGACAACTGCCGCTGTAGAAGAATATGAGACGATCTTATCGGTAGGAGATACCACCTTTCTAGATTATCGTGGGATTAAAGTCAAAAGGGAGGGATATAGTCCAACTGGAAATGGTGGTAATGGTTTAATCCTGCATAGTGCCCTAGCGATTGAACCAGAGCAAGGACAAACAATTGGGCTGTTATGGCAGAAGATCTGGAACAGAGAACATAAAGCCAAACCGCTGGGAGATCCAAACAACTTCCATCCACTCTCACAGTTGCTTGGGCGGTGGAATCTATTGCTGCTTTGGGTGGTTATCTCGAACATCGGCGAAACACTCCAATTGGTATCCAAGTTCTTTGGCGTGGTTGGTTACAATTACATACCCTTTGCCAAGGCTGGCAGCTTGCTAGAGGCACTTAACGTGAAAAGTCAGGTTAACCGCCGACTTAAAATATTTCGGATTTTAGCTGAACGCTATCGCAATCGACGCAAACGTTTTGGTCTAAGATTCAACCTCATTTCCGCTATTCTCAATTTTGAACTCGCTTCTTCCTCCTGATTCACGCAAGAGGTCTAATTATTAGGTTTGGTGAAGGAGAGAGTAGTAGAGATCGAAAATTGGTTTGAAAATGGGAATGAACTTTTACATGAATGTAAATTTGAGGAGGCTTTAAGTAGCTACGATCGTGCTCTTGAATTTGATGCTAAATATGATTGAGTGCCAGTTTGCTTGAGCTGAAAGAAATAAAATCAGAAAAACGAGTTTTTTGTGCTTTTAAATATTTTTGTATTTCTAGATACTTTATCAATAAATATGATTGGTTGATAATGGTGGGCGGCTTACTAAGCCTAATATTCTAAAGCAACAGAATCTAGATATTAGCTTCGGTACAGACAACAATAAAAAGTATTATTTGTTACAGAAAAAATTATGTTTAATTGATAAATTTTAGCTAATGAGACAAGTTTGTTTACACAAAAATCTCACATTTCTCTATGGGAAATTTAGTAGCCAATCGTTTAATCTAGGAATTTCAGATCGATGCGTAAATTGTTTGTATATTTAGGTTCAGGCTTACTAGTTGCTAGCCTAAATAGTCTATTATTTCCTGCTCAAGCTTCCGTTCCAGAACAGTCTGAGTCAACTTCATCTCATCAGAACTATCTGGCTATTACGGGAGCCGATCAAACTGCGGTAGCGAAAAAAACTAATGCTTTGTTGATTGCGAATGGAGCATTTGCTCGTAAGATTGCCAAACATATAGGGGCTGAGACTACTGAATCAGCTCCCCCTGATGGTGATGTATTTCAGCAAAACCTATTCTTGATTCTCCAAAATCAGGGTACATTTAGAGCAATTGCGGAGAAAGTTGGTGCAACGGCTGCACCTGCTGGTGCTGTAGAAGGAGCGGATCAATCTGCAAAAAACCATAGTATTCTCCTCACAAATAAGAAGATTGTTGGGCAAATTTTGAAAAAGCTGGGAATTACACCGACTCCGCCAACACTTACGGGTACCTTTGAGGAAAAAAATGTCTCGCTGCTGATGGGTAATCGCAAAGCACTTGATAAAATTGCGGCAAAGCTTGGGGTTAAATAGTTTTAGCTCTCGGAAGATCCGATCGCATCTACCGTTCTTGTAAACACAACATCCAAAGAGGATTAGATATATATAATTTAGCCATCACTCCACCGTTGACTATTTTTTGATCAATCCCCCTGACTCGATCAAGTCGGGGGGATTTTCGATCTAAGAGGGTGTTTGAAAAGCATAAGATCGCACTCGCGAACCCTAGAGATCCCCCTTAGCCGCCCTTTTTAAAGAGGGAACCGGACTCTTAGTCCCCCTTCAAAAGGGGGATTTAGAGGGATCTCACCATTTGCGCGTATTAAAAATAACTTTTCAAACATCCTCTAAGATGGATAGAGTAGACGCAAAAGATAGAAATGAATATAGTAAAACCGAAACAAACCATTAGCTATCTCGTCATAGCAATCGCACTGGTACTCACTTTTTTGGTTTGGAACAACCATCTATTTGCAGGTACCGCACCAACAGATATCGGAGTTAATAATGGTAAATTGACTGATTGTCCGGCTACGCCAAATTGTGTAAATAGTCAAGTATCAGCGATCAATATCGAACACTCGATTAAACCAATTGAGGTAGGTGGAGAGACTCAAAGGATAATGGCTGACTTAAAACTGGCAGTTCAATCGATGCCTCGATCTACTATTATTAAGGAAACTAATAATTATCTATCGGTAGAATTCACTAGTAAATTAATGGGTTTTGTTGATGATGTCGAGTTTTATCTCGATGATACTGGTAAGGCTCTTCAGATGCGATCTGCGTCGCGATTGGGCGAATCAGATTTAGGTATAAATCGGCAACGAATTGAAGAGATTCGATCTAAGTTAACAAGTCTTAATTAATTGATAGTTGGGATGTTAGGGTGGAAATTCAAACTTCCATTCTTCGTTAATTAGTGTCTAATGTGTGTTAGCTGTAGAGGTTAATCCACCAAAATTAAAGCTGTAAATTATTACTAAAAACATGAAGATAAGAGAATTTTGGGTGGCATGGCGGCGGTATAAGTTTGGGATGTTGTTATTTAGTGTCTGCTTGAGTGCCATATTGGCAGCACCACAAGTGGCGATGTCTACTCAGCCGTCGATCTCAGCATCAATGCTAGGTTCGGAGATTGCCAAAACACCTGCCCCCAAGCCTAGCAAACCCGCGACAATCCCCGCGAAGAATCCACCGACTTTAACTGCTAATGTTAAGAAGACAGTCTTAGAAAATGGCATAACCATTTTAACGAAGGAAGTCCACAATGCTCCAGTGGTGACGGTGCAGGTATGGTACAAAATTGGTTCTCGCGATGAAGCTACTGGCGTAAATGGTATTGCTCACCAGTTGGAGCATATGTTATTTAAAGGTACGAAAGATCGTCCAATTCAATTTGGGAGATTGTTTGCGGCTTTGGGTAGTAATTTTAATGCTTTTACTAGTTACGATCAGACTGCTTATTTTGGGACGGTTGAGAAAAATAAACTTAGCAGTTTGTTGACACTAGAAGCAGATCGAATGCAGAATTCGACGATCGATACTGAAAAATTAACTGGCGAAAAACGGGTGGTTATCTCGGAGTTGCAAGGTTATGAAAATAGCCCTGGCTATCGACTAGATCGTGCTGTCAAACGTGCCGCTTTTCCAAGTACTCCTTATGGCTTAACTGTCGGTGGAACTAAAGCAGATGTAGAGAAATTCACAGTCGAACAAGTAAAGTCTTATTATGATTCTTACTACGCGCCCAATAACGCCACATTAGTAGTTGTCGGTGATTTTGATACCGCAACTTTGATGCCCAAAATTCAAGAGACATTTGGCAAAGTGCCCCGCCGCGAAGTCAAAATAGCTCAACCTACAGCTACTATCGGCGCAACACCAACTAAACGTCGATTGACACTCAAAGAGCCAGGTACGACTCAAATCGCTAGCTTAGTTTATCCCTTACCAGCAGCGAATCATCCCGACGTACCCGCGATCGATATCATGAATTATATCCTCACCGAAGGACGTAGCTCACGGATGTATCAATCGATCATCGA
This sequence comes from Chamaesiphon sp. 336R_metabinner_41, assembly GCA_025359915.1. Lineage (GTDB taxonomy): Bacteria > Cyanobacteriota > Cyanobacteriia > Cyanobacteriales > Chamaesiphonaceae > Chamaesiphon. The sequence continues at coordinate 4,449 of JANYDE010000096.1, forward strand.
AACAGGAATCGCGACTAGTCTAGATGGTGGTGCGGCAAATCTCGCAGCAGGTGGCTGGTATGAAGTTTCTTCCATTGTCGAAGTCGGGAAATCTCTCCCCAAACTCGAAGCAGCTATCGAAACAGAAATCAAACTAATTCAAGCGAAACCACCCACCCCAAGCGAACTTACTCGGGCAAAAGCGCAACTCAAAGCAGGCTATCTCCTCGCCAATCGGGATATCAATAGTCAAGCCAGACAACTCGGAAACGATCAAACCACCGCTGGTGATTATCAGTTTACCGATAAATACCTCGCCGGAGTCGATCGAGTTACCGCCTTAGATGTCCAACGGGTATCTAAAAAATACCTCCAAGAAAAGCTCAAAACTGTCGGCTACTTTCAACCTACCCAAATTACTGGGAAACCCGAAGCAGCAGCAGGTAGTGGCGGCAAAATAACCGAGAATCATAGCCCAGGCACCCCTGTAGACCCTGCGGAACTGGCAAAATACCTTCCAGCTCTAGATGCAGATACTGCCAGCCAGACACAATCCTTGCCCCAAGAGGTGAAGCTCAAAAATGGATTGCGAGTATTCTTACTCCCCGATTCGAGTACGCCAACAGTGACATTGAGCGGGAATATTCAAGCAGGCGCAGAATATGACAACCTTGAGAAAGCTGGATTAGCCAATCTGACAGCTACAAATCTGATGAGTGGTACCAAAACTCAAACGGCTTTAGCAATTGCCAAAACACTCGAAAGTCGCGGTGCTGGATTAGGTTTTGGTGCGAGTCGAGAAGGTGTCAGCTTGGGTGGTAACGCTCTTTCCAAAGACTTACCAATCCTGCTCCAAACATTGGGTGATGTGCTGCAAAATGCTACCTTCCCCGAACAGAAATTTGAACTCAGTCGTCAACGCTCTCTAACTAGCCTCAAACTAGAATTAGATAGTCCAAATAGCGTCGCACGCAAGAAGTTCCAGCAGACTATTTATCCCAAGAATCACCCCTTTACTATTTTCCCCACGGCTCAAACCCTCAAACAATTGACCGCCAAGGATCTGCAAATTTTTTATAGCCAACACTATCTTCCTAGTAATACCATGCTAGCGATTGTTGGTGATTTTAAAGTAGCCGACATTACCCGCTTATTAGAGGATAAATTAGGCAAATGGTCAACTACCTCCAAAAACGTTAAACTCAAATATCCAGCAGCACAATTACCCGCCAAACAAGTGTTGCTTAATCCCTCACTTCCAGGCAAAACTCAATCGATTACGCTCATGGGAAATAAGGCGATCGATCGCAAAGATCCGCGTTATTATTCTGCATTAGTATTAAACCAAATCCTCGGTGGCGATACCCTTTCCAGCCGTCTTGGTACGGAGATCCGAGACAGACAAGGTTTGACTTATGGTATCTATAGTAGCTTTGCTGCTGGTAAGAAGTTTGGTACGTTTATCATCTCGATGCAAACTGCACCAGAAGATGCTCAAAAAGCGACTCAAAGTACGATCGCACTGTTGAAAGATTTGCAGACAAAAGGCGTAACTGCCGCTGAAGTTACCAATTCTCAACGGAGTCTTTCTAGTAACTATACGGTCGATCTCGCATCCCCTGACGAAATCGCTGGAGCTACTCTCAGCAATGCTATTTACGGTTTAAATCCTAACGAAATTAGCGAGTTTCCCAAGAAGATTCAAGCCGTTACGTTAGAGCAAGTGAATCAAGTCGCCAAGGAATTAATTCAACCCGAACGATTTGTCATCATCACCGCCGGACCACAAAAAAAATAACAATTAGTTACTCCGAATAAATCCCCGACTTCTTCAAAGAAGTCGGGGATTTTGATTACAGCGAACATTGATTTTTATTGATCGGTTTAAATTCCAGTTTCTTATCATTGGCAGTAGGTGTTAACAGAATCTTTTGATGGATATCCGATCGATCTCCATTTACATCGAAGCTAATATCTTTGTTGTTGTATACATGACTTTTGATATTGCTAACATTTGTTAGTGCGTCTTTGAGTTGAGATCGAGTAGTATTAGTCCCATTCTTAAATAGGGCTTGCTGAATAAGTCAATAAAATGGCATTCAATTCGATCGATCGAATTGAATCCATCAGCAATTAGGAGCCGATCGGCATCAGTTATAATTTTTATTAATCATCCAAACTCAAATATCACAAAAAAAGTG
>JANYDE010000106.1 GCA_025359915.1 Chamaesiphon sp. 336R_metabinner_41
AAAACCGAGCAGTCATCGCCAGCGAAGCTCACCGAACATTCTTGTCCAGTTTGCCGGAAACCGCTAGAAGAATACAATTACAGTAAGGATGGGCAAGCAAAATCAATGCTGCGATGTTCGGATGCGGAAGCTAGAACCAAGTCCAAACACAAGGATGTTGCTTATTTTCGCGGTAAGGAGGGGCAGTGGTGGAGTCCAAAATTGGGTAATCTCGGTGCGGATGCTGCTAAATCAAGCCAGGTAAAAGCACCATAGTTCGATCGCAATTATTAAGTAGGTAGGCTTACTTATTTATAAAATAGACTTCATTATGACAATACATCTAGATAACGACCGCAAAATTATCGATTCTTGGTTTAAAAATGCTGCCCCTTGGATTGTCGCAATTCAGGAACAGCAAATCGAAAGTCGTAAACTCATCACAGATCGATTCTCCATAGGAGAGGCTTCGCCAACGATTGTCGATGCTGTCGTTAGTCGTGGTGGTCAGACGGTGCTGGATCTGGGTTGTGGCGAAGGTTGGCTGACAAGAGCTTTAGCCGATCAAGGGCTGAATGTCCTTGGTACTGATATCATCCCCTCATTAATCGACCGAGCGAGAACGATGGGATTAGGTAATTTTGAATTAGCTGCCTATGCAGATATCGCGGCTGGTAAATTAGCTGAAAAATTTGATATCGTCGTTGCCAATTTTTCACTAATTGGTAAGGAATCTGTATCGGGTTTATTTCAATCGATGCCATCTTTGCTCAATGATGGTGGTGCGTTTATCATTCAAACTTTACACCCAACGATCTCGTGTGGCGATCTCCCCTACGTGGATGGCTGGAGAGCTTCTTCGTGGGATGGCTTTAGTGAGGAGTTCACCGATCCAGCTCCTTCGTATTTTCGGACATTAGAGTCCTGGATAGAACTTTATACCACGAATGGATTATCGATCGTCGAAATTCGTGAACTCATCCATCCACAGACAGGTAAACCTGCGGCGATGATCTTGGTTGGTGTTTTACGAAATTAACGGATCGATCAGAAATCACCACAAAGCTACTCTAAATGTGCTCCTATATTTCCCCAATACTGTAGTGTCCACTTATAAAACAGATACACCAGGCAATTCTTCAGTTGCACCCCAGGTTTCGCTGACTGGGGTAGTAGAGCGGATTACCTTTCATTCCGAGGAAAGCGGCTATACGGTCGCTCGGCTCCAATCACCCCGCGCCCATGAATTAACCACGATTGTCGGTAACTTCGCCAATATTCAAGCTGGACAAACCCTGCAACTTCAAGGTACTTGGAAAGAGCATCTTCAGTATGGGCAACAATTTCAAGTTATCAAATACAGCGAAACCAAGCCTGCCACGCTGACAGGGATTGAGAAGTATTTGGGTAGCGGTTTGATTAAGGGAGTCGGCCCCGTTACCGCCAAACGGATTGTGGCGCATTTCGCACTGGATACTTTAGAAATTATCGAACAAAATAGCGATCGTTTGATTGAAGTCCCAGGGATCGGCAAAAAGCGAGTCAAGATGATTCAACGCGCTTGGGTGGAACAGAAGGCGATTAAAGAGGTGATGCTGTTTCTCCAGAGTCATGGCGTTTCAACAACCTACGCGGTCAAAATCTTCAAACAGTATGGAGACAAATCGATCGCAGTTGTCACTAATAATCCCTATCAATTATCAGAAGACATCTTTGGAATTGGCTTCCTCACAGCCGATCTCATCGCTCGAAATTTAGGCGTAGATCCCGCTTCTACTTTCCGTTATCGAGCTGGTATCAAACACGTTCTAGGAGAAGCCGCCGAAGATGGACATTGTTTCCTACCTCAGCCGGAATTATTAGTAGCGGCGACAACTAAGCTGACTACTGAAGAACATACCGCAACTGAGAAGGTGGTGTTAGAAGTGTTGCGAGAAATGAGTCTGCAACAGGATTTAATCTTAGAAACAGTCGAAGAAATTCCGTTGTATTTCCAATCTAGTTTCTTCTACACCGAACAGAATTTAGCTATTTCGATTCTCAAACTGCTGGAACAACCCCAAGCGGTAGATTTACCCCGCGTCCGTAGTTGGATTGAACGATTTATGCAAAGTCAGGGGATTAGTCTTTCGCCCGAACAGCAGCAAGCGGTGGAAATGGCAGCAACTCAAAGGGTGATGATTCTCACAGGTGGTCCAGGTTGTGGGAAGACTTTCTGTACCCGCACTATTGTCGCTTTGTGGAAGGCAATGGATAAGAAAATTGCTCTAGCTGCACCGACAGGAAGAGCGGCTCAGAGGCTGTCAGAAATGGCAGGAATTGAGGCTAAGACCATTCACCGTCATTGGAGTTCGATCCAGCGACTAGAGGGTTTAAACGGGGTATAGATGAACCTTTGCCTCATAATGCGTTCGCGTAGCGTCCACTTTGTGGAATCGTGGTCGATGAAGCTTCAATGCTGGATCTATTCTTGGCGAATTCTTTAATTAAGGCAATCCGTACAGATGCCCATTTACTGATCGTTGGAGATATCGATCAACTGCCTTCAGTCGGGCCAGGAAGCGTGTTAGGCGATCTAATTAAGTCGGGTCGGATTCCCGTCGTCAGTCTCACTCAAGTATTCCGTCAAGCTCAATCGAGTGGGATTATTCGCGCTGCTCACCAAATTAATCGCGGACAGTATCCAACTCTGGAACCGATTTCTGATGCTCCTGTATCGGATTGTTTATGGCACAATGGCGGATTCGAGCCAGAACATGGAGTGCAGACGATTTGTGAGCTAATTCGAGATTTTATTCCCAGCTTAGGATTTAATCCTATTACTGACGTTCAGGTATTGTGTCCGATGACTAGAGGTGTGGTGGGAACGCGAAATTTGAACCAGGTATTGCAAGAGTTGCTTAATCCTCCCGCTCCTGAAAAAGCTCAGATTAATCGGGGTGGGGATATTCTACGGGTGGGAGATCGAGTAATTCAACTCAAGAATGATTACGAGCGGGAGGTATTTAATGGGGATCTGGGTGTAGTTGGATCGTTCGCGGAGCGTCTCTGCAAGAGAATCGATTCGACAGAGCATGAGGTGATGATTCAGTTTGAGGGGAGAGAAGTTATCTATGATTATGCGGATTTGAATGAACTAGGATTGGCTTGGTCGATTAGCATCCATAAATCCCAAGGTTCGGAGTATCCGGTGGTGATTCTGCCGTTATACATGCAACATTATCTGTTGTTATCAAGGAATCTGGTATATACCGGATTGACACGGGCAAAGAAGTTAGCGATCGTAGTTGGGTCGAATAAGGCAATTGGTTTGGCGGTGAGACAAGATCGGATGGGGAAAAGATATACTCGATTACCAGCAAGATTGGGAGGAAATACGTTGTTTTATGACACCCAAGCTTCGACTAAATAATTGGCGGAAGGAGCGACACTAGTCTTTGGCAAAGCTGCGCCGAGAGGTAATCGAAGATTATCGATTCTTCGTTCGCGATCTTGGTATGATAGCGAAGGATATCTCAATTTCAAAAAAATTGGTGTTAGAGCAGTCGAATATCCAAGTGTTTGGGAAGAAACCCAAGGCTGAAGCACAGCCTACTGAGTAAGTTTAGAATCATGGTTTTAATACTAGGCTATCCAGACAATTGGACCGAAATTGCCGCTACAGTTAAGCAAGCAGCAGGTTATCGCTGTAACCGCTGTGGCTTGAAATGCTTACCGCCCAACAATAGTTACCGTCACCTAGAGCTATCCCTCAGACGTAAACTCTCGGCTCAAGTTCACCACCTGGATGGGAATCCCGCTCGGAACGACACGTCGAATCTCATCTGCTTGTGCAGCGGGTGTCATCTAAGAATGCACCGTCATCGTCCTCAGCCGACTCCAGGGCAATTATCGCTGAAGTTAAAGCTACCAAAGGTGCGTCGATCGCGCCAGAACCACAGCAATTTTCAATTAACCCTTGCCGATTTAATCGATCGATTGCCACAATTACCACTGATGTTGCATCGACAACTAGAACTAGACCTGTCCGATTCCAATAGATAAATCAACCTTTAAACCGTGACTAAACCCATTATCATTGCTTTATTTAACCAAAGTGGTGGAGTTGCTAAAACCACCTTGACTCAAAATTTGGGCTATCACCTGGCTCAAAAAAAGAAACAGCGGGTGTTGCTGGTTGACATGGACCCCCAGGCATCCCTCACGACATTCATGGGACTAGAACCTGACGAATTGAGCGAGAGTGTCCACTCATCCATTATTGATAGCAAACCATTGCCCATATACAGCCAGCTAATTCACGGAATGAGTCTTGTCCCTACTGACATTAATCTAGCGGCTAGTGAGATGCAATTAGCAAGTGCAATCTCTCGTGAATATCGGCTCAAGAATGCTCTAGCCAAAGTCGCTGATGATTATGACACGATCCTGATTGACTGCCCGCCATCATTAGGACTACTCAGCATTATTAGCCTCACGGCTGCCACACATATTCTAGTGCCGATCCAGTGCCAATTCAAATCTTTCAAAGGTACCGAACTCTTATTAAATACAGTGGCTCAGATCCATCAAAATACCAACCCCAGCTTACAATTTGCTGGCTTTATCCCCACGATGTTCGATAGTCGGACTGCCCAAGAATCACGGACTGTTAGAGCGATTCAAGAACAGCTATCATCGATAGCAACTGTTTTTCCACCTATTCCTAAAAGTATTGCTTTTGCTGATGCCTCAGAACGCAGAGTACCATTGGCACTATTCGATAAAAATCATCCCGCAGTAAGCATCCTAACTAAAATAGCTAGTAGTCTAGAAAAATTGGCAGTAAAATCGTGAGTAAAAAAGATCTACCCTACACTGAAATCAAGAAACCCGTTAATCTCCTGTTTGGCGGTCAAATAGTTACAGAAACCCCAAAACAACTAAATGCTACGCTATCGATCGCCCAAATTAAACTACCGCCATCCCAGCCGCGCCGCTATTTCGATTCCACAAAACTTGAGGAACTTTCACGCTCGATTACCAAGTTAGGCATCATTGAGCCATTACTAGTACGTCCACTGGTTGGTAACGAGTACGAATTAGTAGCGGGAGAAAGACGGTTAAGAGCCGCACAAATAGCTGGATTAACAGAGGTACCTGTTTTCATCAGGGAGATGGATGACAGTATTACCACTCAGGTTCGTTTAGTAGAAAATCTTCAGCGAGAGGATCTCAACCCGATTGAAGAAACGGAAGGCATCCTCGAACTATTGGTTCTACATTTGGATCTAACTTGGGACGAAACGGTCAGTTATCTCAACAAAATGCGGAATGTTTGCGATCGATACGATGAGGAATCTGAGTTGAGACATAACGTTATGTCTCAACCTCAAACGCAGATAATCGAAGACTTATTTAGTTGGCTGGGGAAAATGAATTGGCAGTCGTTTGTCAAAAATCGTCTACCTTTACTTAATCTGCCTGATGATTTGCTAAGTGCATTGCGATCGGGTCAACTTGAATACACGAAAGCGCAGGCGATCTCCAAGATTAAGAGTGAAGCAGAAAGAATGACGCTGTTGAACGATACAATTCACAACAACTTATCGCTAGCGCAAATCAACCAGCAAGTTAAAACTCTCAAGAAAAGTCCAGAGCAGCAAGAGGAAAATCTAAACCAACAGCAATCGCTTCAATTGCGTTACAAGGAAGTCTCCAGCAGACTACAGAAATCTCCAATCTGGGAAAATCCTAAAAAGCAAAAAAGTTTAGAGAAATTGTTAGCTCAAATTGAAGCACTGATCGAGAATAGTTAGGAATCACGCTAGAGACGATCGATCTCGACCTTCAAGCTTCCCCACTGAAACGTATTGTTTGCTAGTACTAAGCGATAAACCCTACTGTAAGTAATTTATGAAAATTTTATAGATTCATCTGGAGTTTATTTCCCATGCAAGTTACTTTATCTGGCAACGTTGGTGCTGATTCTGAATCCAAAATTATCCCACTTAGAGATGGTACTGGTTCCCTCCGATTGGTTGAAGCTTCCTTGGCCGTCAAAACTGGTGCTGATATTCCCGATTGGTACAAGCTCAAATTCCTTGGTGATAACTTCGCTACCATCGCTAACCGGATCGTAAAAGGCGTAACTATCTCGATTGTTGGCGATCTAACTTTTGAGTTCTGGAACGACAAAGACACTGGTGAGCGCAAATCTAAAGCAGTTATCAACGTCTTAGATCTACAACTTCCTCCTCTTCCTCAACTAGCTTAATTTCTGCTTGTCTATTCTTGGTGAGAGTTTATCAATTGGTAAACTCTCACCTTTTTTTTCAATCCACTACTTTTACTTTACTAGGATAAATATCATGCGTAAGTTCACTTCTAACCTCACTGTTTTAACTGCTAAATCTGGTAAGTACATTACTGGTACTGCGATTGATGGTAATACTGCCATTCACTTTACCGTTGCCAATAACGATCTCAATGCTGCTACTTTCATCCCCGAAGCTAATCTAGTTGTCACAGGCGATCTCAAGTTGGGTGATGTTGGTACTGTCAATGTCTGGATTACTTCAACTGTCGCTCTGATTAGTTTGCCTGAGCTAGCGGTTGAACCTATTTCTGCACCTGTTGTAACTCCTGCACCCATTGAAGTTGTTGTACCTGTTCTAACTCCTGCACCCATTGAAGTTGTTGTACCTGTTCTAACTTCCACCCAAAAACGCGCTGCTACTATTGCTGCCAAGAAAGCTGCGGCTACTGCTGAACCTATTCCATTTTAATTTCTACTTTACCCACTGGCGAAAGCTAGTGGGTATCTAACTTTACTGCTCTGCTTAGTTGGAGAACACTCAATAGCTTTGGCTACTGAGTGTTATTTTTTTGAAATAAAAAGGTCGCGTAGACAATTAAAACCATCATCAATTCTATGTTAGCCCAGTCAATTCCTCTAGTTCAACAAGATTTCACGTTCATAGAATTGCTCCCAGGCTTAGTAATTTGTGAAGCACCTACTGAAGATCCGCACAGTTGGGGTAATGCCCAAGCAAACGAACCCGCATTCCTAGTCTATGTGGGATATAACATCCCACAGGAAAGAGATGAGTGGATTGCTCGACTTCGGGGGGTATGGAAGATCGATACAGAAATTATGTATCGTGCTGCCAAGCGAGTTTCAGGCTACTGGTATGAGATTAAGATTCGTGGGATGCAGCGATATTCCGATCCCACTGTATTCGATCTGGACTATTTAAGCGAGTCAGAACAGTATGGGTTAGACTTTTTAGTTCACATGCGACAGATGGAACTAGAAGCGGCTGCTTATGAGGAGATGACGACATCTAGAATCCTTAAATCAGCTTAGAATATAAATACCTCTGCTAGTTCCAGAGCCGAGGTATCTTAAAATATAAAAATCTTTAGGTAAATAGCCTAGTTTGGATTGAATCTTATTCATCATCAATTAACAAGATTTTAGGAAAAATATTATGATTACTGGATTATTTATGGGTTGGACAGATCCCATTAGTAAAGCGTGGTATCCCATCCAAAAGATGTCGAAAAATGCTGATGGCTATCGGACTTGTTATGTGAATGGAGTATTTGATGCGATCGATGCTAGTCCTAATATGCAATTGCTATTTAAAAAAGGATTAATTAAACCGTCGGAGGTTAAAATCACCAAGGAAATCCCTTCTGTCTTTGCTCAACGGATGCCGATAGCACGTCCTGAGGATGCCGTTAAAGAGTTGCAGTTCCTTAATTTACCAAAACATCCTATCGATCCCATTGCTTATGTATCGAGAAGTGGTGGATATTCAATTACAGATGGATATGATATTTTTCCAGAAGTAACTGCGGATGCCAATGGCGACTATCGCTTCTACTTTCTTTCCCGAAATCTGCCAGACGTAGGGGCTTCGATTCATGAATATATCGACAACCTATCAGTAGGTACGATCTTAGAATTCGATCGGACTGGATATCTCATTCATCACAATACTGTTTTAGGTAAACTGCCAGGATATTTAGTTGACGTGGTGGGACACAATCGCTCTATTCAAATTGAAGTTGCTAAGATTAATTCACAGATTGGCTGGCGTTACTATCATCTTCTTTGTCATGCTACTGTTAAATCTAAATCATTTACCGAAGCAAAATATCAACAGGTTTTGGCAAGTGTTTTATCTGCATGAGTAATTTGTTTCCAACTTATCAACTAACCGAACAGATGAGAGTAGTCGAGCAAATTCCCATTCAATTAAAGGGTGTATTGACCAAAAGTTGGTATAAACATCCAGAGCTAGGTTTATGTTTGTTTAAGGCAGCAACTTCACCACGAGTTCCTATCCCTAATGTGCGGAATGATTGGGTAGAAAAGGTGGTTTATGAAATCTCGAAGCTATTAGATTTACCCACTGCTCGTTACGAATTTGCTCTTGCTTGGAACGAAGAAAGACAGAGCTTTGTTCTAGGCTCGCTATCAGTTAATTGCTTGCCTCCAGGGGCTGAATCGATTCCTGGTGGAGACTTGCTTGCTAATACACTGCCTAATTATGAAGCAGGTTATCCATTGAGCTATAGCGTTGAGAATGTCCTCAAGGCTCTCGCCCAAAATGAAGTAGGCTGTCCCCAAAATTGGGTGGGAATCGCAGGGATAGATCGAGCTACCGATTTATTCGTGGGCTATCTGGCTCTGGATGCAGTTTGTGGCGGAGTGGATCGACACCCAAATAACTGGGAAGTAATGGTCGTTGATGGCAGATTAGATCTCGTCCCCAGTTTCGACCACGGATCTAGTCTGGGTGGAAATCTCAGCGAATCAACAAGGGCGACGATTGCTGCAAGTGGTTTCGCGCCTAATCTGATGAAATCAGCTTTCTGGAATAATACAGAACGGGTCGATCCGATCCAAGCGTTCGAGATTGCGGTAAGGCTTTATCCCCAAATTTTTTGGCAACAGCGGTTAAAAGCGATTACTCCCACGCAAATTCAAGATATTTTCGATCGCATCCCTGAAGGAAGAATTACTGCGGCTGCTGCTAAATTTGCGATCGATCTATTAGCATTCAATCGTCAAGCATTGGCATCTGTCTAAAATCCCTAGTACTAATCTTTATTAGTGCTTTTTTATTGTTTGTGCGGCACCAATCTCATTGGTGCTTTTTTTGTTCTTTATCTTCTTTTGAAAATTCATGACCACTACTACTAGTCGATATCTCACCGACGCATTACCAGCCACCGATTTCTCTTATCCTTACGCACAAGCGTTGCGCGGCGAGAATCCCGCCCAGTGCGGTTATTTTGTGCCGCTGAGTCAAGCTGAGAAAGCTGGCTGGAAGAACCTTGAAGGTACCGAAATGAGTGAGTACGCCTACAACAGTGGGCAAACCGAAGTCGGGATCTTGCTCCAACAGCCTCGAATGATTCTTACTCCCATCTGTCAATTGGGGGCATTCGATCGCCAAGCCAGTCAAACCGAGGAAACTCTCGTCGTACTGGGCGAATGGGATCGTGTCAAGCACAGTAAAGATCCTAACGCTGGTAACTTCCAAATCTTCTTGGTGATGTTTATGGACGCTAACAAGCAGCCACTGCACGATATTCCACTCCGACTGTTCGCCAAGGGTTCCCACCAAGCGACTCTATCGATCGAGTGGCAGAAGTTTTGTACCTCAGTGGCTCGTTGTCAGGCTGAAGCAAACAAGACTTTATTTCGTCCTAAAAATGAAGTTTTCAACGCCCTGTGCATTTTTCAGCCGATTATCGTTCGCAAATCTGTCGGCGATAAAGTTAAATCTCCTGCTTGTTACATCGATGGCTATGTTCATCCCACTGTCCTGAATTGGCAGAGTTTCTTTATGGGTACAGACGAACGGCTTGCCGATGCCATTATCGATATCCTCAATCCTCGATCGCGCTCATTGCTCTCACCGCCTACGGCTGGGACAATTATGCTAGCACCCGCTCTAGAATCAGATTCCCAAATCCTTCAGCCCACGCCAGCGGTAGTAACTGCTGCTGCTACTTCTCCAGTAGAAGATAATAGCAATGCGATCGATGTAGCTTCATCCCCTGTCGCTGAAGAATTAGCACCCGTACCAACTATTCCTACTACTTCGGTTGCGACTAAGGCTAAACCAGCACCCGAACAGGAATACATCGATCCGCCTGAGTTTGAGGATGATGATGAATTTGAAAACGACGAGGTTGAAGAGGATAAAATCCCCTTTTAACCAATGCCCCAACCAATCGTTCTTGCTGATTATAAGGACAATTTGCGTCTATATCGCAGGAATAGATACTATTGTCCTGCCTGTCCTGGGCATAACCTTACATTTTGTCCATTAGGGCGGTGGAATTGTTGGAACGATCCCACTAGGGCACATCGGCTGGAGATTATGGCGGCTCTCGTCCCAGACTTTAATCGCTCTGGCTACACTCTACGAGTTAAGTCAGAGCCTTGTCCGATTGTCTTGCCACGAGTCCATCCCGCCCTACTCCACTTCCCCCTGATAAAGCGAGAGCTGCTGTCAGATGTGGTGGGGAGGCAAACGCACTATTGGTATAGCCCCAGTCAACGGGTGGTGCGGATCGATTATGCCGATGACAAGTCGATCTTTCCGCAGTTTCTCCACGGTGCGACATGGGTGAATGGTGCGGGAGATCGATCGTGGGCACCCTATGGACTATCGCGGTTGCTCCCCTATCCAGGTAAGACCAATCTGATCTTGGTAACTGAGGGTCAAAAATGTGTAGAAATTGCTCACAGTCGAGGTATTCCAGCTCTATGTCTTGAAGGTGGAGATTATTCTCATCAGACTATGTTCGATAAGCTGCGGGCGATCCGCGACAGATTGGAACGATTGCTGTTGGTAGTGCTGCCTGACTACGACTTGGATGGTAATCGCAAGGCGTTGCAGATTATCCAGACCGCTAAATACTTCTCCTTGCCAACATTGTTACTCGATCCCTTGGAAATCGAGCCAACCCTTGGTGCTGGTGGTGATATCGAGCAAATGCCAAGTCTTGATGCCGATCGATTGATGGGAATTGTCAAACGAATGTTCTCTCCACCCAAACAATAGACGAGCGAATCCGTAGACCCGCTTGTCTATTGTTGGCGAGTGCGTTTGTTATAGCAGACTCACTCACTTATCCAATTACTAGTTGTTATTAGATGAACACTCTCATTATACCAGTTTTACCCACTAAAAATCTCATTGAAGTGACTGGGTTTTCCCTCCTTAATGATGAAGAACAGCTAGCTTTCGACGAACAATTAATGCTTGATCGCGAGGCTTATTACCAAGATTCTCAGTACTAATCACTTAGAATATGTGCCGCTAAGTTGCTATTGGGCTTGGCGGTTTTTTATTAACCATTATCACATTTTTAGAATCATGAAAACTGGACGCACGATTGTCGAACTAGCTCAAGAACTATTAAACCAGCAGGAAACCAAACGAGATTTCCATGCCAGCACCAAAAGTTTAACAATGGTGCCTAGTGGGAAATTTCAATTGGAAACAACCAGCGGCTTGGAATTAATGCCAGCTACTGCCTATGCACATGCACAAATGGCATCTAAGCTCAGTATTCCGAAGGGTTATTACGATCGAATGATGAAGCAGTCCCCAGATCTTTTAGCAGAAAATGTTAACCACTGGTTGGGCGAACGACAAGATGAAACAGGTCTAATTCGGACATTACGAGGTCAGATGCGGGCATTCTTGAGTAGTCGCTATCGGATTGTCGATCACCATGAAATCCTCGGAATGGTTATCCCCGAACTAGCCCAGATGGGCAGTGGGATTGAAATTGTCAGTTGCCAAGTCACCGATGAACGGATGTACCTAAAGGTGATTAATAAGAACATTGAGGCTGCAATTGCTGTCGGCGATCCAGTTCAAGCTGGCTTTATTCTGAGTAATGGTGAAATCGGTAATAGTTCGATTTCTGTTGAGCCATTTATTTACCGTCTGGTCTGTACCAATGGACTTATTCTCAAAGACCGAAAACAGCGCAAGAACCATGCTGGGCGTGTCAATGAGAATGCAGATCTGTATGCCAGCGATACCTTGCAAGCGATCGATGATGCCTTTAAACTCAAGATTCGTGACTTGGTGCGGAATGCAATCAGTATCAGTACCTTCCAAGAAGCCGTTACCGATATGCAAGGAGCCAAATCTAACCCGATTACTGGTAGTCCGGTTAAGGCGGTTGAAGTGACTGCTAAATCAATTGGACTTAGTGAAAACGAATCTGGTTTGGTGCTGAAACATTTAATCGATGCTGGCGACCTTTCCCAGTTCGGGATGCTCAATGCTGTCACTCGTACTGCTGAAGATATTGAATCTTACGATCGCGCTACAGAAGTCGAGCGGCTTGGCTCCAGCGTTCTATATTTACCAACCACCACTTGGCGAGAAATTGCTACTGCAAACAGTTAATTGATATTACCACTTGCCCCAGCAATTCACTGGGGCATTCTCGATTTAACTACTCACACCAAAGAATTAATTATGACATCATTGTTAGATTTAGAATTAAGCCGCGATAGTTTAGTTGAAAAAATCATGGCTTTTATTGAAGAGGAAGAAGTAGAGGGGAAAACCGATACTATTGCCTTAATTAATAGCTTCGATGAGTTGGAGGCGCAAATTGCCACTAAGGTAGATGCTATTGCTGCGGTAGTTGCAGCCAAAGAGGGGGAAATTGCTTATCTCAGAAAACGCCGCGATAACTTTAATAGTCAGATTGAAATCAGAGAAAATGCTCTATCAAACTTCAAAACTTACCTCAAGAAAATCTTAGAGAATCGTGTTGATTCGACTATTAAAGGTCGAGAAGCAACTATCAAACTTGTCAATAATGGTGGGAAACAACCTCTATGGACTAATAGTAATATTCCTGCACAATATTTTCCGGTCAATCTAGTCACAGTGCAAACTAGTTATGAAGTTTGCACCGATACAATTCGCCAACAGTTAGCGGATTCTGGTGCAGAGGAATTGGTAGTTGATGGGGAAGTTTTAGCCAAGCTTCAGCCCAGAGGAACCCATCTCAGAATCGGTTAATTATTACAAACATTACTTTAAGAATATCCCATGTTAACTAGACTAATTGCTGCTCGTAAACACTTTATTTGTTTGTTGAATGGAGAATTTGAAAACCGACAATTTTCTATTTGTGAGGCATTAATAGAAGTCTATTACGAATTTTTTGCTTTGTAACAAAAGGTAAAGTGATTGAGAGATAAACTCACCTCAGAATCAGTTAAAATGGAAGAGTCCGCTCGACAGCCATCGAGTGGACTCTTCAAAAACTCAATTCAAAACATTAACCACTAGGATAACATAATGTCTGTAACTATCGAAACCGATCTCAGAGATATTCTGAATAATCTAGACAAACGCTTCGATCGAATGGAGCAGAAAATAGATACTATCCAAAAAGATGTTGGTGAATTAAAAATAGATGTAACTAAGTTAGATGGTAAGACTAATGGGCTAGCTGACAAAATAGATGGACTTCAGAAGACAGTAGATAAATTATCTACCGATGTTTCTGCATCTAATCGAGATATTTCAGATCTTAAAGGTGTTAAATCTTTAATCGTTCCTGGTTTCGTCGCTATACTGGCTAGCCTATTGACTTTCGTTTTCAGGGGTGTCAACTTACAGTAAATCGGAACTCAACCTTTATCAATTGACTATTCAGTACCAATCGCAATTGGCGGTTGGTACTTTTTTATGTCTTTCTATTCAAATACTTACTATGGATCTATCAATTTTACCAGACGACCAGTTACTTCAATTAATTGAAGCGGTAACTAAAGAAGTTGCTCGACGGGCAATCGCCATTCAAGCTGCAACTAATAAATATTGGCAAGAGGCAAAGGAAGCGATTTTAGACAATATCAACGATCGTCAAGCTCCTATCGATAACGATTGCACTAAAGCAACAGTTATCAGTTTACTCAAAAATTTAGACTTTTTTAGAGCCTATAAATACGATCAATTTTCCTTGTCTATCTGGGAAAAAAATGGCGATATCAGACTGTATCTCCAAGAAAGTTTCAAGACTAATGGCTGGAAGTTTACTTACTACCATACTGGGAACCCTTGGAAGTTTAAAGCCTCGATTGAAGCTCCAGATCTAGATCCAAGTGGTATCTCAGCTTTCAGAAAGTTTAGCAAACTGCTATGCGATGAGCTGCCTGTAAAGTTTAAATGTTTCTCCACCCATGATGCCAAAAATCAGATCGATACCCAACTATTACAACGATACCAATCAAAATTATGACCAACTTAATCAATCCCTTATCAGCAATTATTCAAGCGGCTTCCCAGTTACCAGCGACGGGTATTGCCGCCAATTATCATCAACGGATTGGGACTGGTAATCTTGATATTAGATGTTTATTGCTCGATACCAGTGGTTCGATGTCAATGGAATGTAAAGGTAAAGATCGTCGAATTGATGTCTTGAGAAAGGCTGTAGAGGCATTAGATTGGCAATCCTATCGCCTATTCACCTTCGATTCATTCTGTGTCGAAATTCCTAATCCCAGTGCATTGTGGGCGACTGGTGGCGGAACAGCATTAGATTTAGGACTTAAAGAAATCGCCAAGCTCAATCCCAGTCAGACAGTAATAATTTCTGATGGTGAGCCAAACAACGAGCAGGATGCCATTGCCGCAGCGGGGTTGTTAAGTGGCACCATTTCAACTGTTTATATTGGTGATGATATAGATAAGAGTGCGATTGCCTTCATGCGAAAACTAGCTACACTCGGCTGTGGAAATACTTATGTGCGGGACTTAGGGCGGGGTCATGCCGAATTGAGTGGAACTATCAGTAATTTGTTACCACCTTCAAAATTATCAGATCGAGAGAGAAAATAAATATGTCAGCACGGATTATAGTCTCACAAACATTAATCATCACCGCCCATGTAGAAGTGAAGGATGAAAACTTATTACATTGGCTAGAAAATGAAACAAATCTCTTTGACTACTTAACTCCAGAACGAGAGAAAAATCCAGAAATTAATGTCGAAGTTACATCGATGGATCATTGCTATGAATTTGATATTCAGTCGATTGAAAAGTCTGACGGTAGCGAATGGAAATGGGAGGGCGAACAGTTAGCTAAAGCCTAATCCTCTGCATCCTTGTAAAAGACCCTATCAGATATGTCTGGTAGGGTTTTGTACTGTCAATCTTAGAAAAATACATGAAGAACGAAATTAATTGGCAGATTTGTCAAGGCTTACAGACTAGAATCTACAGGAATCTGCGAACAGGAACGATGAGTTTGCAGCAGAAATTCGGCAACAGTTGGCTGGTAATTGGACATGTAACTAATGTTGTAATTAAGCATCCAAAGTTCTATGTTTCCGAACCTGGAAGACAGCGGGTTATTAAAGAGAAACAGAAAAACGTTCATGCGTATAGTACCGGAATATTGGTGAATGTTGCCCTGGAAAAATCACCAGATCTTCAAGAGATTTATTACTGTCCCTACGCTCAGTCCTATTTTTCTTGGAAAGAGACTGGAGAGCCAATTACTCATGCAGATTTATTAGTCGTAATTGATAATCGAGTTTTCTGTCCCATTGAGGTTAAACAGCCTCAACTAAGCCTATTTTAATCCAATCGCTACATAACCCAAAATCTAAAAATATGCAACTTAACTCTAATCCCATGACCATCGATACATATCTCGAACATTATGGCTACGCTGCCATTCGAGATGATGGGAAACACAAATTAGTTCAATTAAAAAATCTCAAACTAATCCAGATTGAATCGAGCGAAGATAATAGTTACGTCATTCAAGAAGTGACGCAAGGTAAAGCCGGAGAACGCTGGGAAGATATTAGCATCGAAACAGTAATCGAACATATCCAAATGTTAGAAGGTGGTAATGATACTTTCGCTAAGATCTGGCACGTTGATGATGTACTTTCTATTAACTCAAATCTGAGTCGAAATCATGCCCGATTAGTCCTAACAATGGCAATGGATAACCACGATGCCAACATCGGGATTAACTGGGAAGTGCTCACAGAATATATAGATCGAGTTTTAGAAATGGCAGCCGCAGGAATTATCTAAAACTAAAATCGAATCGGTTTTTGCCAGCAATTAGTAATAGTTGCTGGCTTTTTTGTGCCTATTTATCGCCAAATACTATGATTACTCAAGTTAAAACTCACACTCAAGTAGCTGTTGCCGAATTTGTCACTAAATTAAGAGCAGGCGAACGTTTAACCCAAAATGTTGTCATCGAATTGATGAGCTATATCTTTGGCGATCTTGCCAATGGTAAGTGGCATTGGAAACAAGCGACAGATCTGATTGAGGCTGCTGTTGTCAGAATGCTGCTCGACGATGATTTTAAATCGCTTGAAGATGTCGAAAATCTTCAAAGTTTGATTCCCCACCATCAGGTGAGATCGCAACAACAGATCCAATTTCAACAGTTCTCAACCCCACTCGCCCTAGCTTGGATTGTCGGTCAACTTGCTTCAGTTAAAGGGAGTGATATTATCGCCGAGCCAAGTGCCGGAACGGGGATTCTTGCCGCAGCTACCGCAAATAGATTGTTTTATGACAAACCTCGCCGCATCATTCTCAATGAGATTTCCCCCTCCAGAAAAGCTCTACTGCGGGAATTATTCGATGCACAACATCCAGTTTATTCAGTTAATGCCGAATATCTCAACGATACATTAAACCAGGGCGAACAACCGACTTTAATCCTGATGAATCCACCATTCTCGTCCTCAATCGGTAACGATAAACGGGATAAAGAATGTTGCATGAAACATCTGCGCTCGGCACTACTACGACTGCAAGATAATGGCAGATTGGTAGCAATTGTCCCCCACTGGTTGAGTCCTGAGAAGCAGTCCAAATATTTTGCCAGTCTACCATCCCAATTGCAGTTGAGTCTGTTCGTCAGTGGTAATCACTATCGACATCATGGTACCACGATGGACACTCGAATTCTAGTATTCGACAAGATCCCGCAGATCGAAATTCCTAAATCTATCGATCTGAAATTTTCTATCTCGGCTCAAGAACTAGCAGCCATCGCGTCTGAAAGTTGTCCTCGCAGAATCATCTTTAATCCCTACGAGCAAATTGAAGCCAAAGACGAACCAGTCGCCCTTGCTAGCCCAATTCAACTGCTATTCGCCGGATTGCCATTATTTCAGCTTCAACCAGTCGCACAGCTAGAAATAACGTTCAAACCAGTTGTTACCGTTCCCAATCTCGCACCGCCAATCGTGGTGATGGAGCCACGTAAGCAATTTGACGATTTGCTGCAACTCGATTACCAACCAGCCACCAAAGCTAAATCACCCATGACTGATGGTGTTTATGCCGTCTATCAAGGTGCAATTGAGATCCGCTTTGCCACCCCTCACCCATCCCCTATTTGTGAAAGTATAGCCATGTCTGCGATCGATCCTCCTCATCCTACCGTTCGTCCAATCCTACCCGCACGAGTAATCGCTGAAAGTTTGGCTTCTGATTGCCAATTAGAAACTCTAATCTATGCTTGCCAAGCCCATTCCAAATTGCTCGACACCCCTTGGCATATTGCCGACAACGGACAGATTGCGGTGGCGAATCCAGATAATCCCGATGGTAAATATCATCGTCAGGGCTACTTTTGCGGTCATAATACTGGGCTAGGTAAAAGCCGAATCATTGCCCTACTAATCCTCACTAACTGGTGCGAAGGACGCAAGAAAGCTGTCTGGGTAAGTAAGAACGAATCCTTACTTGAAGATGCCCAGCGGGATTGGATGGCGATTGGCGGCAATGCGGCTCAAGTAGTGCCCTTGTCCAAGTTTGCCCAGGACAAACCCATTTTGATGTCTCAGGGCATCTTATTCGTCACTTATGGCAGCTTGAGAAGTGCTGCCAAAGGTAACAAGAAGTCCAGAGTCGCCCAAATCATCGAATGGCTGGGGGATGACTGGGATGGTGCCTTATGTTTCGACGAATCGCACCTGATGGGTAATGCAATCGGCGAAGAAAACGAGCGTGGAGTTACCAAGGCTTCGGCTCAGGCATTGGCGGGTACGAATCTCGTCAATCGTCTACCTAATGCCCGTGTCACCTACCTGAGTGCCACAGGTGCCGCCAAGGTAAGTAGCCTATCTTATTGCCAGCGGTTGGGACTGTGGCAGACTCGCAGCTTCCCATTTGCTTCGAGAGCAGATTTTATCAGTTCGATCGAAAATGCTGGTGTCGCTGGACTGGAAATGGTAGCTAAAGATCTCAAAGCTGTGGGATTATATTTAGCTCCTAGTCTGAGTTTTGATGGTGTGAAATTTGAAACTGTCACCCATGAATTGACCCCAGCCCAACGCGAAACATGGAATATCTATGCCGAAGCATTCAAACATATCCATCACCAAATTAGTACCGTTCTCCGTGCAATTAACCTCGAAACAGAAAGTGGCAAATGCACTAATGGTCGAGCTAAAGCGGTGGCGATGGGCGTATTTGAAAGCGTTAAGCTCCGATTTTTCAATGCGCTGATTTGTGCTGCCAAAGTGCCCACACTCATCGATTGCCTCGAACGAGATTTGGCGGCTGGATATGCTTGTGTGGTGCAACTGGTATCTACCGGAGCAGCCTCAATGGAACGCCGACTAGCAGAGATTCCCGCTAGTGAGTGGGGCGATATGCGGGCGATCGATTTCACCCCCAAGGAAGGGATAATCGAGTATCTACTCACCGCTTTCCCAGTCCATATTTATCAGGTGTCCCAGGATGAAAATGGCACAATTAAAAGCGAGTTAATGACCGACGAAAATGGCAATCCGATTATTTCCCAAGAAGCATTAGCCGTGCGGGATGGGTTAATAGAACGGATGTCGATGCTACCCCCAGTCAACAGCTTGCTCGATAGTCTGAATTGGCATTTTGGGGATTTAGTCGCGGAAGTAACCGGACGCAGCAAGCGCGTGATGCTCAAGGATGGACGCTATCAACTATCCCAGCGTTCTAATTCGAGCAATGTCGCCGAAACAAATGCTTTCCAGGCTGATGAAAAGCGAATCTTGGTATTTTCACAATCCGGTGCTACAGGTAAATCCTACCACGCGGATTTAAAGTGCAAGAACCAACGGCTGCGTCGTCACTATCTGCTTGAATCTGGGTTTTCGGCAATTGGTGCAGTTCAAGGGCTGGGACGCACTCACAGAGCTAATCAAGCCCAGCCGCCGGAAGTTGTGCTACTCAGTACCAATATTTGTGGAGAGCTAAGGTTTACCTCAACGATTAGTAGTCGGTTAGCCAGTTTGGGCGCGATTACTCGCGGGCAAAGGGACACTGGTTGCAGTAGCGGTTTATTCGATGAAGACACCAATAATTTCAGTAGCCAGTACGCCAAATCTGCACTGGGTGAATTCTTTGCCGATCTCCGCCGTGACGGGATTGGGGGGATTTCTCTGAGTGAATTCTGCGATTTCACCGGACTACGTTTGGTGAATGATAGCGGACAACTGCTCGATACTTTGCCCCAGATGAATACCTTCCTCAACCGCTTACTGGCATTGCCAATTGGTTTGCAAAACATCCTGTTTGCTGAGTTTGAAGAGCGGATTTTAGACCGAATCGAGCAGGCTAAAGCTGCTGGTAGTTACGAGCGCGGTGTTGAAAATCTGTTCGGCGACGGCGGTTTTGAAGTGATTGAGACTCAAATTCTCAATACCCACTCATCTGGGGCTGAAACTATTTGTTATTCGATCGATAAACTGAATAAACCACACTTGATTTCGATCGACAGTGCCCAGCAGATCGCCAATACTCAAGGGTTCAAGTTTTATCGTCATGCTAAAACTGGTAATTTAGCGATCGCAGGTTTAATCGATAAACGGATCAAACGCGATGGTTCGGCTGTCGATGTGATGGCAATTTATCAGCCTGTTTCTAGCAAATCATGGCAGAAATTAGATCTGCCCGATTTCGAGAAAATTTGGATACCTGAAATCCCTACGAACCAATACTGGAAACAATGGCAGCAATTAATCGATCTGGCTCCTGAATTCGTTGGCGTAGCCTCTCCCCTGGAGAATCGCGAACGTATTTACTTGATTTGTGGATTATTATTACCTGTCTGGAAGCAATTACCCGACAGTAATCCTAAAGTCTTCCGCCTCCAAACAAATGACAGTCGAATTCTACTCGGTCGATCGATCGACCAGCATCAAATCGAGAAAGTTTTCAGTAACTTTGGGTTAAAAGATTTAATTAAACTCAATGCTGAAGATATTTTCAAATTGGTGTGGGAGGATCGTCAGGTGAAATCTGTGGGTCAGTGGGAGTTGCAACGGAATTATTATAAAGGAGTCGATCGGTTGGAAGTGTTGGCTGTTTATGGTAGCGATAAGATCGAGTGGCTCAAGGCTTTGGGTTGTTTTACTGAGATTATTCAACATCGGACTAAGGTGTTTATTCCTGTAGATAATGCGGTTGAGATTATCGATCAATTATTGACTAGTGGGTAAACAGTAAATCTAACTTTACCCAGCGATAATTCTCCAATTCATAGTTTGACAATTCAAGGAGATAACCATTATTTACAGTTGTAGTAAAGTAGTGGTTATTTCTTTGCATCTAATTTTGTAAATTGAAAATATTTCTAGATTAACAAGATCGCCTCAATATAAATAGGTTATGCCAAAAGTCTCTATTATCACTGTTACTAGATTGCGATCTCAACTATTAGTCCAGGCGATCGACTCACTGAAAGCTCAATTTAATCAGGACTTTGAGTGGATTGTTATTAACGATGCTGAAGATATTGCTACACGAGAATTAATCTCTAACTCCCAAATCGATTTCACCCATACCTATTTGGAAATGCTGCATCCTGACAAGGGTTTTGGTCTATCCTATGGGCGCAATCGAGGTGTAGTAATGGCACAAGGTGACATCGTGACCTATCTCGATGATGACAACACCTTCAAGCCCAATTTCGTAGAGGAAACGATCTCTTTCTTCGAGCATCATTCCCAGGTAAATTATGCTATGCCGATTCAGCAACGCAGACGCGATATTGTCCAGGATGGTGTTGTGGTTAAACGAGGTAAAGAGTTCTTCTCACCTACTTCAGATGGGAGCATCCACTTTTGGCAGATTGGCTCAAATGGCCAGTAAACCATTGAGATAAGCACAACGAACAGAGAGGATGTGTTTAACACTATCAATCTTCCACTGCAGGGTGAACGCACCAAAATGAGGTTTGTTTCGATCGATAAAAACTAGAACAGCTAATTTAGCAGTATTTATCAACCAATTACAATCACTACAATATCAACTGAAACAAAAATCAAATATGAGAGCGTATTAATTTGATTT
>JANYDE010000111.1 GCA_025359915.1 Chamaesiphon sp. 336R_metabinner_41
CTGCAAGATAGCCCTCAAAAGCGCATTCTCTCGTTGAATTTTTGACCAAAAATAGCTAAAACTGCAAGATCTTAAACTGGCTCAGAGCAAGCGTTACAATGCTATCTTGCAGGTTTTTACTTGTATCCTGTAGCTACCCCATTCAGTCAAGAATTTTCTTCAACCTCTAGTTTCGGAAGGTAGCCATACGTCAAGAAATTGATATAAACAGTTCGTTATCTCACCAGAAAAGTAATGCGATCGCCGTGTTCCGGCGCGCAAGCTTCGCATCTTCAGGCAAACGATCGCATTCACCCAAACGCGATCGCCTTCAAAATCCCGACTCTTAGAGGACAAGTAAAAAGCTGACATTAGCTTGGGATAAATATTTGAGGGATTGAGCCTCTCAAAATTACCGTTCGACTAATGCGATCGCGATCCGATCGCATTAGGGGTCGAGCCGAGATACGGATACTGTTGGCGAATTCAAAAATCGATCGGTTCTGGCCATTGTGAAACGCTGGCGATTCAAGTCGCGAGCTTTCGATGTGCCATTTTTTCAAAATGAGATCTGCGAGTTTGAGCTAGAGGAATCTCTTCGAGCCAAGCATAAATCCGCTCTAAATTCATCGCTGCTGCGGTCAAAGTATGTTGAAGCCGAGTTTTTTCTAATCCAATATAACGACACTTGCGTAAATTAAAACCACGAATACATTGAGAGATAGTACCTTCAATTCCCGAACGCAAAGAATATTCCTGATTGAATTCCGCCGTTTTTTGTCTGGCACGAGCATTATTTAAAGCTTCATAATCAGCTTGAATCATCAAAGTTAAACCGCGAGGATTAACAGGCGCACGAGTACATCGAGCGCGTACCGGACAACTAGAACAATCACTTTTGTGAAATTCAATATGGATTGTTGGTTTGCCATAAGCATCATGACTATTTTTCCAAGACTGACTGCGCTTACCTTGTGGGCAATAAACAACTTTTCGTTTCCAATTAACTCGAAAGCTAAACAAATCGAATCCTGCTTCTTCCTTAGCCTGCCATTGAGCATTTACAGCAACTGGGCCAAACAGATCGATATCATACTCTTGTTGACTGCTGACGATTAACTGTGCAGAAGTATAGCCCATATCGACTAAATGCTGTTGAGGTAAAATTTCCTTTTCTGCTAAAGCTTGATGAATTGAAGGCAAAACTGTAGAATCTTGCGTTGTTGCCACAGTAGTTTCGACGTGAGTTATTAAATGTGGTAAATCCTCTTCGCAAGTTTCGGTTAAATGGACTTTATAACCAGTCCATTTGGTAGAGCGTTTGATACTTTTACGAGCTTCAGTCTCATAAGGGGAGAAAATTCTGGTGGCATTAGGTGGGCCATCTTTTTCTGTCCGGAGTAGAACTGTTCCTTCTGTGGGTGCATAATATTGCTGGAGCCAGACTTGACGTAGTACTTCTACTGCCTGAATTTGGCGGATTGCATCGGGAGTAGTCTCATGGTAGATCGCGTCAAGTAAGTAGAATCCATCAGTTCCAATCTCAATAGCTTTAGCTTCTTTTTCCTCAGCAGTTCTAGTCTTTCTTGAATATCCGACTTTTTGACCATAACGTTCATACCAATCAATACTGACCATTCTCTCCAACCAGGTTGGGGCTACTTGTGCCAGGGTATTTAAAGCAGATTTTAGAGTTTCTTCTAGGTGTTCTAATTTAGTTAGCTCTTTGACAATAGCGAGGATATGAGTTGAATCGGTTCGAGCTTTCCCTCTGGATTTTAGTAATCCTAAGTCTCCAAATTTAGCTAGCATTTTGTCTAAGATTTGTTGGGAGCTGCCTCCTGTGATTAACCGATCGCGAAATTCACTTAAAACCGAAAAATTAAATCCATCATCTTCTAATTCTAGTGATAATGCATATTTCCAATCGATTCTTCCTCTGACGGCATCTGCTGTTTGTCTGTCTGACAGATTTTCTAAAAACTGCATAATTAGAATCATCACCAACCGCCAGGGCGCAATTGCTGACTGCCCTTGATTTGGATATAGTTGGGCAAATTCTTCATCTTGGTAAAACGCTCCCAGCTCATCTCTCAACCGCATATACTTATTGCCTTTGGGAAATGCTGCTTTAGCTACTTTGGCGGTAATTTCTGGAACTGGAGGAATTAATTCAGGATGTAGACACATATGCTCACCTTAATCCGATGCATTTATTTTAGATGATTGGCACTCGCGCAAAATTATTAAGTTGTTTTCCAGTGGGGACTTGCTTCGAGCGGGTCGAAATCCCGATCGGACGATCGCCTGAACCGATCGATTTTTGAATTCGCCAACAGTATCAGATACGTGTAAAATAGTGCAACTTTGCTTAGAATACTTTTCCTGTATAAGTTAGCGTGCGCTTGCGTGTGTTTTCAGTTTGCCTGCTATGTACTCGATGTCTTAGGCACAGATGATGTATCTCGATCTGGGGAAGAGTGTTGGGTTGAATATTTGGCGTTCTCCCAAAATTTTTGACGCTCTTGATATGTCAGATGAGAGCGATCTTGGATTGTGATGACATCCGCTGGAGATTCGGTATAAGCCGTCTCATTCGGGGAGTTCGATTGCTGTTCCGTACTGATTGTTGATTCCATTGAGGAATTCGATTGCTTGACTTTTTGAAAACCTGAAAGCATAACCCTCCTCGTCAGGACTTAAAGTAGTCCACTGAAGTCCTTCCATTTTAACCTTATCTCGGTAATATGGAATCGCCAATTCTACCGAGATCAATACTAGTATAGAGCCACTAGCATCGCCACTACAACCAACTTCCAAGCAAATCTTGACAGCATACCAGATCAACCACAAACCTACTGGAGAGACAGTCCGATCCGCTCCTGAGAGCGATTCGATATTGAGGATTTCAGTAAATCGGGGGATTCTATCTGGTGCAGGGTAAGGATACAAGGCAAATTTGACAATCCCTTGGATCTTGCCTTGGTAAGTCAGCTTTACTAGTGCTTCACAGTCAAAGTCGGCATTGCTCCATAATCTCGTCCAATCACACTTAAAACCTGACACTAGCGATATTTCAGCAATATCACTTTCATCAGCCGCTGCTAAGTAAGCATCATCCAACAGATCGTTTCTTAATATTTTGACTACATAAGTAGGCAGGCGACTTTTGGGCATATCAAGCAACCTTTGGGGGCAAATGCTTGGTGACTCGCCAAGCAGTTTGTCCGTCGATCTTACCCGCTTTGACAAAATTAAAACTCCCCCGCTGATAGGTCGATGTTCCTTTGTGCGGAATTGGCTTGACACCGAGCAATTGTTGCACTTCTGAGGTGGTTAACAGCCAACCTTCAACTGAGGCTCGTTCCAATTCGCTCATATACCACAGGGGGCTGCGGGTGGGGATGGTCGAGTTGAGCGGCGGGGATACTTCACCAGCAATCAGCTTCATCAACACCTCTAAATTATTTTCCAATAGTCCAGTGAATTTGTTCAATCTGTCTACTAAACTGATTTCTGCACTCGTTAGTAATTTAGTGGTTTTGTCTGGGTCTACTGGGCTGATTTCTGTCTGAGGTGAAGATTGAAAATCTGAGATCGCTCTACCTTGCTTGATATGTGCGTGGAGGCGATCTAATGGTTCTAATTGCGAAGCCGTAATGTAAGACCGTCTGCCAACTCTGGTTGGTTTGATGCCCACCGTTTCAAGTCGATTGTAAACCGCTTGCTTACCCAAATTAAAACGGCTCTGCAAGTCAGCTACAGAATACTTATCTATTCCTATTTCCATGTTTGTAAATACGCTTAGTGGACTTATCCATTTGTCCAGTGTATTGTAAAGTATGTTGAATGGACTTGTCCATTTTTCCGCTCAACAGATCTAGTCGAGCTAACCCGATCGAAATAAAGTAGAGATGGCTGGCACTGATAAGATAGAACTGGATTATTTTCAATCCCAAAAACTAAAGCCGTCCTAGCTTTACAACTAGACCGACTCAGAAGACTAACGCCTTTTTCAATTGTTTGTGTAAGTTGAAACCCTGTACCAGCAAGGCTTAAACCGAATAATATCTAAGTTCACCCTTATATATTTTAACAGACGATCGGAAAAAATAGAGCGTCCTTTGGGGGGATATTTTTAGTGCGTTTTTTTAGGCGGCTCCAAAAAAATCAGGAGTTCCAGCATCATGACCGATGATTATGAGATCTATGACATCAGAACACATCTCAATGTTCTGACCAAAACCAAGGGTTCACAGACTAAATATCATTGCCCTGTCTGTAATCGCAAAAATTTAGATATTCACCCACCCACAGGTGCATACAAGTGCTTTAGCGGTGAGTGCGCTCCAAAAGATATCCGCTTGGCGATCGACCAGCTAGAAGGTAAGCCTGAGTGGAAGCCAGTACGAGCTGAATGGGTTAAACCAATCCGTCCTCAAGCTCGGACAGAATATTTTTATCCCGACCGCGATGGCAACCCCTTAATTAAAGTGGTGCGGAGCGATGATGGTGAGGGCAATAAAAATTTTCCCCAATTCCACTGGACGGGTAGCAACTGGAAAATAGGCAACCCGCAAGAAATTCGACACCGGATTCCGATCTATCGATTAAAAGAAGTCCGAGCGGCGATTGGGCGTGGTGAATTAATTTTTCAGGTAGAAGGTGAAGATACTGCCGATTTGCTGTGGAAACTGGGGATTGCTGCCACTACTACCCTGGGTGGTTCGGATGGGTATAGCAAGTATGGAACTTATCAGGCGGACTTAGCAGGAGCAAGGTTAGTCTTGACACCAGACCGAGATCGTAATGGACTAAAGTATATTGCCAACATCGAGCGAGATTTTCCCAAGCAAATCGAGGGATATTATCTAGCAGGTACTCAAGAATTATGGCAGAATCCCCAGGGGGGAATGGATATTGGCGATGATATCCGCGACCACAATTTAACGAAAGAACAAATTTTAGCTAAAGTAATTAGTCCACACAAGTATGGAGGAATCATTAATCTATCTTCAGAAATCGAGTTAGAGGAAAAAGAAGAATCCCAACAACTAGTCCAAGAATTAAGCGAACTATTAAATAAAAAGAGCCAAATAGCCCCACAGATATTTGCAGGTAAGTTAGGGATAGAAATGGCACATAC
This sequence comes from Chamaesiphon sp. 336R_metabinner_41, assembly GCA_025359915.1. Taxonomy (GTDB): domain Bacteria; phylum Cyanobacteriota; class Cyanobacteriia; order Cyanobacteriales; family Chamaesiphonaceae; genus Chamaesiphon. The sequence goes on from JANYDE010000111.1 coordinate 5,126, forward strand.
AGCCGCTAATTTTAATATTCCCCTAGAAATATTCAGTGCTTGCCTATTGCCTATCCTAGCTAGTCAGATTGCTGCTAAGTCGAGGTTGATGATTAATCCTGGAACTGATTACAAAGCACCTCCCATTCTCTGGGTGGGGATGGTCGGAGAATCAGGAACGATGAAAACACCGATTTTGAATATTTTAACTTCTTCACTATGCCTGATCCAGGGAGAACTGGCAGAGCAATGGAAGTTAAACAAAGCCGAGCGCGAGCGAGAACTAGACTATCACCAACTCAAAAAGAAAGGTGAAAAAACAGAGCCACTAATGCCTCTAGCTCCTCTGCGGGACATTTTCTTCTCTGACTTCACGATCGAATCGATCGCTCAATCTGTCAGTAACTATCCAGACACAGGTTATTTGATCTTTGTAGATGAGTTAGCTGGATTTTTTAAATCTATGGATGCTTACCGCCAAAGTGGAGGAGATAGACAGAAATGGCTCACAGCTTACAATGGTGGCGGCTTTAAGGTCAACAGAAAAGGAGCCGATACCTTATGGACATCGCATACTTCCTTATCGATGCTCGGAGGGGTTCAGCCTTCAGTACTGGAAAAACTCATCAAACAGGATGATTCCCCTGAAGACGGACTATGGAATCGATTCATGTTCGTTCATCTTCCTCAATCGAAGATGGAAGCATTTTCTACCTATTCATTCGGACTAGCTGATGAGTTGAAAACAATTTACCAACGACTATCGAACCAGCCCGATCGTGAATATAAGTTAGCTGATGAATCTAAGCCTGTTTGGAAGCTGTGGCACGACCAAATGGAAGAAAAGGTGTGGAATGAGCCTAGCAACCTCTTACGAGCTACCTACGCCAAATTTAAGGGAGCAGCAGCGCGAATTGCACTAGTACTCCACTGTACCAATGCAGCTATCGTCAATCAGCTACCGGATACACCGATCTCTAGTGAAACACTCTCCAACGCGATCGCCTTCACTCAATGGCTGCTCAATCAGACATTGCTGGAATATCAACGGATGGGGCTACTGGACAATTCAAAATTAAATCGGATCTTCAAATTTATCGATCGGTTCGATGGACGAAACTGGATTGATACTCAAACTGTTAAGGCTTTCTGGAGTACTAAAATCAAGCCAGGGGTGAGCGAACTCCGATTGTTTATGGCTTCAGTAGTCGCTTTGGGCTATGCGATCGACAATGGGTTGCCGCCCACCTCAAGTAAATATCAAATTTTAATTACTAGAAAAGGTAGTCTAAGTAGTCCAACAATTAATCAAACTAGCTCCCAGAGATGATTTGAGGATAGACTACCCCGTCGTCCAACTTTTTTTGCAAAAGCTCTGAAATCTTTGCCTAGCATGGCTTAAAAACTTGGACTACCTATTCGTCCATAGGTAGTCCAAGTTTTCATTAAAGGGGTGGAAGAGTTAGTTCGATTCAGATTCTTGGACTACCTTTAGACTAAGTGGTAGTCCAAGTTTGAAACCCTTGTCAGGTATAGGTTTAAATGCCATTGCTCGAAAAACTTGGACGACGTGGTAGTCCAGTGTTAAAGCCATGTCCAGTAAAGGTTTCAAAATTCTTGGACTACTTGGACTACCTTTTTACCAAATAAAAATTTGATTCATTTTCAGACAATGGATCTGTTGGACTACCTATTCGTCCATAGGTAGTCCAACTTTTAATTAAAGGGGTGGAGGAGTTAGTTCGATTCAGATTCTTGGACTACCTGGCGACTAAGTGGTAGTCCAAGTTTGAAACCCTTGTCAGATATAGGTTTAAATGCTACTAGTCTAGAAAGTTGGACGACGTGGTAGTCCAACATTAAAGCCATGCCTAGTAAGGAATCTAGAAATCTTGGACTACTTGGACTACCTTTTTACCAAATAAAAATTTGATTCATTTTCAGACAATTGGTGAAAGAGATCGATGTAATAAAAGTGCTGAAAAGCAAATCGAGCCACAAATTAACAGCCGGAACTAGCGACCCGCCATTCTACAATCGCACTTATCCCATTATTAATTTGTCTGGCGGGTGCTGGTGAAGGCGACTTTCTGACTCACATCGACATCCCATAGGAGCTACTCTCACTTTCACTCTTAACTGGATCTTTTCTGACGAAGACACGAATAATCTCGGACTCTAAATCATCTAGTTCCAGAAGTGGAGCAATCTCTGCCTCAATCTTCACTGTTAGTTTCTCCCCCCTAGCAACTGCGGTCAAAGCTGGTAAATCGCGTTCGCGCTCGTAGCTGACTCCCCTAGCTTGAAGCTTGGGAAAACTGCAACCCTGCAAGTGGGCACCTTGAAACGCCACCCCATAATACGAATAGCTCAAACCCTGGACTAGTCCAGTTCGTGTAATCTTCGGTCTGACTTCAACACCTTTGGATTGCAATCGCGCCACATAATCGGTCATCGTTGGAGAATAGGGGATGACCTCATCGATCGTATTTTGAAGCTTCGTACTAACTGGTAATTCAGGTGTAGGTAAGGTTGGATCTGCTTCAGCCGCTACTACTTCCCGTCGATAGCGTTCGGACTGTCCTTTAGTTGGCAGCGATCTGGCAGCCTCCCAGCTACAAGCCACTGGAGTCAAATCGTGTTCTGTTTCCAGTGCTCTGAGGATTTTTTCAGTTCTACGCCACTCGAACCCATTTTTGACCCGTTCCCCATCCAAACCAACGATATTTACCGCAATATGCAGATGGTCGTGGTTGTGGTCGTGGTCACTACGGGGATGTTCAACAATCAGGAACTGATTATTTTTATAACCCAATTCATCTAATAACCTCATCGCGATTTCTAGTTTCAGGGAGTTAGCTATTTCTCCATCTTCAGGCGCGAAAGCCAGGGCGATATGTTTTGCTACGACTGAGACTTGGGGGTTGAGATCGGAGATCGCCTTAAATTCCCGTGTCAATCCCTTCACAGACCGACAAGCAACATTCCCGCCAATGATTTTGGCGGATTTCTCCAGAGCGAGTAAATAGCCAAACAAACCACCAAAACCACCACCCTGGCTAATACTAGCAATCATCTGTTTCCCCCAAGCATTCAAGTTGTAGCCGAGCAATGGTTTCCATCTGGGCTGTCATCGTCCTGCGGATTAGTTGAATTTCTGGCAGGATATTTCTAGGGCAGCGTTGTTCGTTGACCGCCCTAGTCAGTTGGTTGAGGTTGTTGCCCCAGCGGGATAATTCGGTTTTGAGTTGGGTCAAACTTTCATATGTCCGGTAATTTACCGAAGGGATTGAGGATTTCTCCTTGCCAAAGAGATGATCTCGGATGTAATCAGCCTTGTCTATCCCTTGTTCGGTAGCGTGAGACTGGATTTTATCGCTCTCTGTTTGTGATAATCTAAGAGTGAATTTAATTGGGCGGAGGTTTCGCATCTGTTGAAATTAATAAAAACACTTGAAATCATCACCCCAATTATTTCCAAGGGGGTTCGGGGCACACCCCGACGAGCACTTCCCGATGTCCCGCAGGGGCATGAGGAGCGAAAGCGACGGCTACGGGAACTGCTCGCTTATCCTTAATATCGGCGGCTCACTCAACCATAACCTACGCGATTAATTTTGACCAGAGGGCTGATTTAGCACGATATTTAGCAGTGACTTTGGTTTTACAGGTGCTATGAGAAGTAGCTGTCAATTTTTGGGTTTGAGCTGTATATTTGGAGATAGCACTAATATTTAGGGGTTTGCTCAGACAATCTGCTCTAAAGTTACTCGGTAAATGATAGGGATTTCTGTACTATGGGTACGCTAAGATAAATCCCCAAGGAAAAGTATGGCTGTCTTGTATCTCAGTGTCGATTGTGGCGGCTCTCAAACTAAAATTGTCTATCAATTATCGGGACAAGAAAGTCCTGGGTATTTGTTGATGTCTCCGTTGGTAGAGGAGATTAAGCCGGAAAAAATAGCTAGTTATCTCGATCGCAAATCGTCGTTGGGTAGTCCAGCTCCCGACCGTGAGGCTTATCTCAAGTGGCAGGAACGAGTATTTGTGGTGGGGGATTTGGCGCGGGAGTTTGACCCAGAAGACCGGACGAGCGAGCAGAAGTATGAGAATGCTCTGTATAAGGTTGCCGCAGCAATTGGAGTGATTATGAGTAAGTTGAAGCTCAAGCTGGGGAAGAAGAAGCTAGAGCTGCATCTGGGGGTACTGATTCCTTGGGATGAGTATAATGACCGTTCGATTTTTGAGGAGCGGTTGAGGAAGATTTTGGCGGGGTTTGAGTTCCGAGGAGTGTCGCTATTCTGCTCGATTGGGAGTATTTTGGTTCGTCCTGAGGGGGGTGGTGTGGCGGCTACTTATATCCGTAAAAATGGGACTGATTGGTTGCATGAGAAGAAGATTGCGGTGTTGATGTTTGGGCATCGGAATGTGACTGCGTTGTATTTTGACAGGGGTAAGTTGTCGGGTGATAGTCCGTTGTTGGGGTTTACTAATTTTCTGGATGCGGTGAGCGAGCGGAAGTCTTTAGACAGGGAGTTATTGTCGAATGCGGTGATGGATACGATTGCTCGTGCGTATGATACTACTCACGCCCAAGATCAAGGTCAGAATCGTTATCCTGAGTGGGCTAAGTATCCACCGATTAAGGGTTTGGCAAGGGCGAAGGATGTTGAGTTGAACGAGCGGGAATGCAAGCTAATTGTGGATGCGATAACTGTGGCTACTAAGGAGTATTGGGAGAAGATTGAGAAGTGGCTGGGGAAGACAATTCCACATGATGTAGATGTCGTAATTATCAGTGGTGGGGCGGCTGAGTTTTTGGAGCCGGATTTAGAAGTTTATTTCAATGCTGCTCATGGAGGGAGGAGAGAAAATAATTATAGTTCCTGGAAAAGAACTGGTATATATCTGGCGAAGGATGAAGCTAAACCGATGCCGGAGCTACTTTGGGGAATAGAAATTATTAAGCTAATCAGGGAGAAGTTCAAGATTTTAGAGGATAAGGACGACCATAACATGGCGATTAGGTTGGTGGATTGTTATGGGTTGTTTGATTATTTGATTGGTGCGATGGAGGGGAAATAATGGTGGCGAGTAAGCGGGGGCGGAAGAATTTAAGTTTGCGGTTGCAGCCGTATGAGGGGACGCTGTTGGCGGAGGTGGTGGATTATTTGAATACGTTGGATAAGGAGGAGGTGAATCGGCGGGTGGCGGAGATTTTGACGATTTCGTTGTTGCCGTTGGCTCGGTATGAGCGGGGTGTGTCGGAAAAGGTGTTGCGGTTTTCGACGTTAGAGAGTTGTCATGCTCTGTCTCAACAGGCGCATTTTTTAAGGCAGGTGGTGGGGGTTGAGGTGGATCTTCCGGTGGAGGGGGAGGTTTTGCTAGCTCAGGTTAAAGCGAATGTGAAGAATATTCAGGTTAAGGAGAAGGTTGAGGTGAAGCCTGCGCATCCTAAGTCGGAGTTTGGGGCTGTAGATGGGTTGGATGATTTATTTGGTTAGAGTCGAGGGCAGCTTGCTACCAGTTACTTGATGGGCGACTGTCGCCGATCGTTAATTTCATGAATTAATTAATTCATGAAATTAACGATGAAAGATTTAATTTGAACCAAGTAGGATTGAGATAATGCTACTAATTGTGACAGAAATAACGAGCGCATAGGTTAAATTCATCACCATCTCCATTGAAATCGACTTTTTCCACAGATCGAGATTGAGTCTTGGCTGGTTAGATTTAGCCGACAATAAATTTAACCGACTATTCCTCTCGATGTATTTTGGTTTTGGAGCGACTTGAATCTGGCTTGAGTAATCTCGTTCTAATCTATAATTAGGCATAACTAATCGCTCGTCTTGTCCCAATCCGTAATTAGGCAGATCTAGTTGATGAAATTGTGCTAATAATATTTTTAGATCTTCGTTGCGTTGAGTTAATTCAATCGGACTGTTTACCGGAAAATCTTGAATACTATTCAATAGATTTCGTTCTTTAACAATTCGCTCGAATAAATCTCCTAAGTTAGTAGCAAATAGTTCTAGTTGGGACTCAATATGTTGAATAGTAGCCTGAATTTGTTCGATTTTGGCTTGACTGTGTTTATGGTGTAAGTTTTGGACTTCTGTTTCTAGCTCGATTTTGACCATAAATGATTCTAGCGCAGATAAGCAAAGCGGTTCGGCGGTAAGGGCTATTCCACCGATTACAGTTGGGATGGCTATTTCTTCTTGATCCCATTGTCTCCAGATCCCTTTGATTTTAAAACCCAGGGGTAAAAGATACGCTTTACCATTAATTTTAATTTCACTTCTAGAGGAAAAATCATACATGGTTTTCAGTTTCTCAGGGTCGCCAATAAAACAAAAAACTGGCTGCTCCAAGACTTTTCGATCTAGTTCAAAATAAAATCCATAACAATGGTAGGATTTTCCTTCATCCAAACATTCATAAACAGTTTTAGATTTATTAAAAATAGAACTAAACATAAAATTTTCAATTGCTTGAATGACTTTTTTGGTGCTTGGTTTACTATTGTATTCTAATGATAAAGACTCTTATAAATCATCTTGAAGGAAATTCGATCGAAAGGTAGAGCTAATTCTTATCTCGACTGCATCACCCAAATCAACTAGAACGGTATTAAGCTAAACGGTAAATGTGCCGCCAATGAGTTGCGATCGATCTGGTAGTTGTAGTTCACCCGATCTACTCACTGTGAATTTAGATGAGGTTGACTATTTCTCTCTAACGCAGTTACTATAGTAAAAATACTAATTTTTAGAGTAGTAACTGTGTTTAAACTAGATACTCTCACACTAGAGCGAATTTCTGCGGGACTAATTCAAGTTTCTCAGCATCAAGGACGGCTCTATCCATATCCACGCAACCTGCAACTGGGATATGACAGTATCGTCTTAGCCTTTATGATGGCGGGCAAGCCGGAAGACGCGCCCAAGAGTCTGCCAGCATTTTACGGGCAATGGTGCGAGCAGCCTTTAGGGGAGTGGGGCTTAGAGATCGACCCCGAACTAGATGGTGAGGAAGCCTTACTGTTTTTTGGAGAACCGACCGAAATCGCGATCGAGTTAGCCGAAGCCTTTGGCGGCAGCCAACCATCTCAAGAACAATCGAAAATTGCCACAGTTTTGCTCCAACGCTGTCAGGCTCACGAACGCGGGGCGGCGATTTACACCCAATTTCGACGCTTTATTATCGAGCATCCAGTCCTATCCAACCAAGAATTGGTCGATGCCAAAGGATGGTTTGGGCTGGGGGTGGGATTGGCGGATTTGCTAGACGAGTGTTATGAAGCCGCCCCCAGTTGTTACCGATTTGAGGATAATTTCTATGCCTGTCCCTATTGCCGTGCTCTTACAGCCGTCGCACATGAGGATGTAATTGCCAATCCCAATTGCAATCGTTGTCCGTCTGGACGGCGGCTCAAACGCAAAATGAAATTACCTAGCGATTGTCTGAAATTAAAACGCGGGCTAGAACGCTTTTGGTTTTATCCAGGACGGGCAGAAATTCGGCTCTATGACAAGTTAGTACAGCTAGGATTGGAAGTAGAATTGTATCCCCAGCGTGATAGCTACGATTTGCGCGTCATCTTCCCCGACAAGGAAGTTTGGGCGATCGATCTCAAAGACTATTCCAATCCCTATTTATTAGTCAAACGGCTGGGAGACGAACCAATTCCCGCCGCGCCAGCCTGGGATGTCGGCTATATTGTCGTACCCGTCGAGCGCAAAAAAGACCGTCCCGCCTATCTCAAAGAACTCAAATCAAAATGGCGGTGGCAACACGTCCGCCCGATCTTTGACGATGCCTTGTGCGATCTAGCTAAGAAGAAACTCGATGGGGGTTCCCCAACGAAAACAAAACGCGAACGGATCGCCGTTGGAGAAAATACACAATGAAAGACACCAGAGCGTGGCGAACGGAACCAACCAAGTCATTACAAAGGTCGGATGGTTTAAACAAAGACCAGATCGAAGCCTTACTCGATATCGAACTAGGCTTATTTGCGATCGAAAAATTGGGGTTACAGTCCGAACTCGATAGTGCAACCACATTATGGCTGTTAATTTCCAATCGCTTCTTCCTCTTTCCCGCCCTAGCAAAGCAGATCGAGACGAGTGAAGCCAAGCGCAATCTGTTTAACTTGCGGCAACTTTTACACTATTTAACTAACCAGGATATTGTCGAGCAATCGCTCAAAACTTATCGCCAAATTCCAGCTAAATATACTGCTTACGATCTCGATGATGCCTACCACTTTGCTCGGAAATCGATTCTACCTGCAATTTGGGGCAATCGGTTCGAGTGTTTTGAAAATTTACTCAGCACTAAACTCAAATACCGCACTCGTCCGTTCAAACTAGCCGAGCCTGGTAAAGAATATCGGTTCACCGATCGAGAAACTGCTTATAGCGTCAGAATTCCCGCCGATCTGCCCATCTATCCAGGTAAAACGATCTCTTTACATGGGGAAAATCCGCAACCGATTAAAGTTTCAGTGGCAGAAATGGAGGTTGCCGCTCGACTATTGGACGAAAAAACCAGTGGTAAATATAATTATGTCCGACGACTGGAAGACATTATTATCGAACGATCGAAACAGATGGGCTTTGCACCCGTCACCGAGATCGAGTTTGATGGCATCAAACATTTAGTCGGATTGCTCAATGCGGGAAAATCTACCCTGATTGATGTTTTAACAGTCGCTCTCGTTCAAAAAGGACACCGGATTGGGGTCGTTTTCAACGAGGTTGTCACCTGTATCCGCATGGCAAATTTGCTCAAACAAGTTGGTGTGCGAGTATGTGTGGCAATGGGGCAACGCAATCGCCAATCCCATTTGGAGAATTGGCATAGTGTGGATGGAGATATCGAGGGTTTTACGCATTTATCTACTGCTTGTCCGCTGAGTAATTATATTCAGCCCAAGCCACCAGTTTCACCGCCTTGTTTCGATCTCCGAGAGTATCAAAATGAGACAGAAGAGGGTACGGGTAAGCTTGGTGGATTGAGAGGATGTCCGTTAATCGGCAAATGTCCCAGACACCAAGATACCAACCAACTTGCCGATGCGGATGTCATTTTAACGACGATATCGGCGGCAATTTTTACCCGTCCGTCACAACATGTCAGTTCCCAATCGATTACTTATTATGAGTCGATCTATCGAACTTGCGGGGTAGTATTTTTCGATGAATGCGATAAGATTCAAGCTAATTTAGATTCGACATTTTTCCCAACTATCAAACTGATCGATCGGGGAAGTAGTGGATTTCTCGATCGAGTGGTCAATTGGACGCGATCGCAAAAGTTTCAGAATTCTCGCATCGATCTCCAACAAGCGATGTTTGGGAAATTCAACCACGCGCTCCAGAATGCCGACTCCCTTGTCGATAATATCTACACTCAACTCCAAATCTCACCGAATGAGAGTGAATGGCTGTCAGAGCGATTTTTCACCTGTTCGTCATTGGCTAGAAACTTTGTATTGGATCTAGCCAAAGCTGAAGGAGTCGATACCGATGCTAATACATTTATTCTCGATAAAAATCCAGTTTATCTGGAATTATCCGAGTTTCTATTGGGGGATTGGAAAAGCTCTTGGTTGGCTGAATACGCACTAAGACTATCCCATGAAAATTATCAAGAACAGCAAGAGACGATCGCTAAATTAGAGGAAGATTTAGTAAATCGTAAGTGGATCGTCTCGATTAAAGATCGGCGTGAATTCGTGATGCGGTTTGCATTATTTCTGAAATTAGTATTGTTTGTCTCATTTTTCCAACAAGCAATTAATAGTGCCTATGGCGTAGTCGAACAAACCGACGGAGCTAATGACATTGCTTTTTCTAATCGGATTCCCCAAGATTTTTATGGCTTAGTCCCTGGTTTAGCAACTGGCTTGGTATGCGGTTTTAAACTAGAACGACGAGACGAGCTGCTGACGCTATCGTACTTTCAAATCTTGGGACAAGGGCGGTGGCTGCTCGAAAATTTCTCCCATGTCTTTGCAGGTGAAGGCACGTGCGGGGCACACGCATTGCTATTGAGCGGTACGAGTTGGGCTGGGGCTAGTCCGACTTATCATGTCGATTTACCAGTAGATTATCTGCTGCGCCCCAAACAGTCAGCCGCGATGGATGTACTCGCCCAGAGTAGCTTTCATTTTTCACCCTGCTACTGGGCTGATGGTAAACCCGTGCGAGTTTCTGGGGTTGACTCCAAAGAAGAGTCACTGGTACAGATTTTGAAATCGCTCTTGCAACAAACCGATACTTTGCAACGCGATTTTGATGCCCTCCCAGAGTCGCGAAAACGACTGATTTGGTACGTCAATAGCTACGAACAAGTTGAATTCGTTCGCGATGCCATTTTGACGATGGATACGGGCAGACAATGGCGCGATCGCATTGCCGCTCTGACTCGTAGTTCTCCACTGGAGGATCTGGATGATTCGCTGATTACCCGCAGTAATGTCGAGAATTTTGCCAGTACCAATCGAGCGATCCTAATCGCCCCCATCGCCGCAATTGGGAGAGGCAAAAACATCCTCAATGATGCGGGATTGAGTGCTTTCGGCGGAGCCTACTTTTTAGTTCGTCCGCACCCCAGTCCAGACGATCTCAATTACAAATTTCAAATCGCCCTACAACAAGAGCGAATGGCTATTTTAGAGGAACGTGCGGGTAATCTAGTTGAAGCATGTGAATCGTGGCGGGTAGATGGCTATCGAATTTTTCTGCGGAGTTTAGAGAAGGATTTGCGATATTCAGATCTGAGTCTGCCCAAACACGTCCGCGATGGACTGATTTGGACTCAGATGGTGCTGACTTGGCAAGCGATCGCCCGTACCATTCGCGGCAATCAACCCACTCTGGTTCGGTTTATCGATGCAGCTTGGGCACCGAATCTAGCAGAACACAAACCAGAAACTGTCAAAGATTCATTACTGACAGGATTTAAGTATGCACTCCATCCTTATTTTGCCAAGACTAGAACCGCCTTTGACGGACGAGATATCGCTTTAGTCAGATCGCTTTACGAACCCTTTTATCGTGCATTGGAGAAAATCGATGGCATATAACCAAATTCAATTATTCGCTCTCAATATTCCCACTCAGCTTACACTTCCTTTTGAGTTATATGCTTTAGAAGTCCCACAACATTGGAAAGAATTATTTACTAGGCTTCAAGAAATAAAATTAGAGCGGAAGCCAGTCTTACCACCGATCGAATGCCTCAATCATTACTTGCAAATATTAATTGAAGACTTAATTTTTCCTTCTCCTAATGCCTTCAAAAGAGATCGAGACAAGTGGTTTTATGCTAAAAGCGATCTTGTCGATCTCGATCGTATTGCTAGAGTCGTCCGAACATGGGCGCAAGTTTCTTTTAAAGGCTTAGAATGCTTAACAGACATAGACATTCAAGCAATTCAAGCTATTTCTGGTCGGGATTTACAATTCCACAAAGTCAATTTACCAGCACAGGTTTGGAAGATTGAAGATGGTAGAGGGAGGATCGAGCCACTCTACTATCGTTTGATTCCCTATTTATTCTCTAGTGCCATAGCATCTGCACCTCTAACCTTAGTCAATCCAGCTTCTAGCATAGATCGAAGAACATTTGCTTTCAGGGAAAGTATTAGCCCAGATGATGGTAGATCGGAAGTTATTAGTTGGAATCCCGAACTTATCGTTGCAGGAAAGCAAAAAGAAACTCACTATCACTCCTACCATGCAAGGTTTAATCTCCACTATCATCCCGATGGTACTCCTTATCTTATTTGTGAGTACGGAGTAAGCAGTTGGGTAAGTTGGAAGCTTGGTTACTTGCCTACTGATGTGACAGTTTATTTAAGTCCTACTGGCTCTAAAAGATTTGCACCAGCAAGTATAGGATATGTAAACAAAAGCCGAGGGGTAGATTTCAAAGGCAATTTAGGTAATCTGATAACAGAACTAAATTATCGAGATAAATTTACAATTCAAGATCTGATCGAATCGCCATACAGAAATAATATTGACAACCTTGAATGGATAGCTGTCTACAATACTAGGATGTCAAAATCTCATCATGCAGGGGGAGGTTTATTCCCCAAAGACATTGCTAGTCTTCACCAAGCTTGTTTAGAGCGTATTCAAAAATTATTTGGAACTGATATTTCTGAAGTTGAAGCTTATTCACGGTGCGACAATACTAAGGCTTTAAAAAGTTCATTATCTCAACATAAAAAAGTTAAGGATTTTATCAAATCCGACCTTACTATAGAACTAGATTGTATTCCTTTCAATATACCAGATAATCTTCAGATAGTCCTAATGGCGCAAACTCCAGCAACTCAGGTATTAGTTGAGAAGTTGGCGGCTAAATATGGCATCAAAAATATTAAGACGATCGGCCTTGGTAAATTAGGTACGGAGTTATCAGGAGCAAACTTGACCTCCGATTATAAAGATAGGATTCGCGAATTCAAAGAATCTCCAGAACTTAAAGATGCACTCTCAACATCAATACCAGGAAGTAAAAAACTAGCATTCCTAGAGATATTACCTAAAGCTGATTTCTGGGGGAAAGATGCTAAAAAAGATCCCAAACCATGTTTTCGCCCAGCTTTAGCTGAGTTGGGCTGTACCACTAAATGCTTTGAGCCTGAGAAACCGAAAAAAGACAAGACAAGCGAGTCACATTCTGAAGCAGAGCCATCAGAAGCCGAGTTTAGCCGAAGAGTAGAGAACAGTCTCCTGCGGGGATTAGTTATGACTGGAGCCTATATATACCCTGAGTTCAAAGCCGATAAATTTCCCGCTGATGTTGCCTGTGTGGGTGTGTATGCCATTTCTTGTGGCAATAAATTTTTCCCTGTAGCCGTGCGAATCGATCGGGATGGCATCATGGCTAAAGGCTATGGTTCTGAATGGATGGATATCTATGATTTTCAGATAAAAATGGCACGGAAGGAGATTTTCAATCCGATCGAATTCAAAAATAAGTCAAAAATGCAAAACTGGGTATTTAATAACTTATTTGAAGAGACAAAAGAAGCAACTATCTACTGCTTTGATGCCCAGAATTTGCGGACAAAGGGTTTATTATTCCTTCAAAAACAGCATTGGCGGCAGGATAGTCTGGCTTTTCATACCGATGATTGCCCGACTCGATTTATCCCCCTCTCCGAGTATCCTCACGTTCGCATCGCTGCTATTCTCACGCCTGAATCCTCAGAAGTACCTATCTATCGAGCTTGCGATGAATCTGGCAATTTAGAAGGAAATACCAAGGGTGTCTTTCATTCATCCTCTCAAGACGCAGAATGTGGTTACTATTATCTGAGCAATCAAAAACCTAGTAATCGTACCGATCCAATTTTACAGAAAAGTAAATTTTTCTCGACGACGACCAAGGCTGGTAAGTCGATGAAACCTAATCTATCAGCTCAAGGATATAATCCGACTGGAATTATGCTAACTTTGACATTACAGCAAGAAGATGTAGCTAGTGATTGGGCTAGCTTTATTCAGTGTCAAAGATTGTACGGCTTAACTCACCATTTTGATGCAACAAATTACCCAGCACCATTACATTTGGCTAAGGATTTAAGCGGTTATTTACCGATTCAAGAAATCCTCAAGCAATAATGGGGGAGACTCATGATAATCAGCTTTAAGTTCAAAGAGACAGAACTGATTTTTTAGTTAAAATACCGAGTACGGAACAGGAGATTGAGATGAAATTAGCCGATTTATCCGCAGCGACACGTCAAAAAATTGACAAGGTAAAATTCGATCGCAGTCTTGAGAAACATGAGGGGCCATATGATTGGAATTGGGTGTTCAGAACCGCCGAGGAAGAAAACGATCTAGCATTTTTGACGATCGACAATCGCCCAGTTTTACTACCAATCGATCCCGAACATTATGCCAATATTGAAATTTTGAGAACAATTTGGAGTGCAGATGGGAATTCAGTCACGATATTTTTGAAGGATACGACCTATTATAGTGCTGCGGATGGGATTGGTTATTTAGCTGTGTGCGATAAAGTTGCTGGAGCAGAATTTTGGCTGGCGATTATCTATCATGAATGGTTTGTTATTGCACCAGACCCAGTTTTTGAAGTTAATAAACCTGGCTAATCTTATATTTGCAATATGTCAGATAATTTTTAGCTTTGGCAATCTCTCTATTATTAGTTTAGTGAGATTCTTCAGGGTTAAGATCGATAATTACTCTTTCGGTTTGAAGTCAACTATCATCGATGTCAATTGTTTACGGTTAAATTCTAACAAATCGATGGCAAATTCTTTTGAAGCAAGATCGATCCAATCAGTGGGAATTCGCTCGAATAGATCGCTAACGATAGTTGAAGAAATAACCTCAATTTTGCCGATCCAATAACTGGCTGCGGTAGGATAGATATCGAGTAATTCTCTTGCCAAATCTGGGAAATTAAAATTCTCGGCAGCTCTCTCGGTACGGCGACAGATGGCAGCTCCCATCATCGACGAGCAACGATCCGCCTTCAGTCCGAGTTTGACTATTTCAGATCCAGACATCTGTACGCCCAAGGAAGCACCACAATCAAAATTGGGTAATAACTCTAGACTGCCAGTAGGATCGACTCTCACGCCCCAATTATAGTCGTGTCGATCGATATTACAAATCCAAGCGTCTAGCATTAAATACCCAGCAAATAGTTCGGCTGCTGTGGTAATTTGCGGTGGAGCTTCCCAACTAATCGGGAGTTTAATGTTATTAGCTGCTAGAGCATTAATTGAGTTTTCTAGCGTGTAGTAATAATTATCTTTGCCATAGACGAGGGATAGTAAATCGGCTCCAGCTAGTTCAATTTCCCCAGCTCTGAGAAAATTGGGGCTGATGACTCCTCGATTCCCCTGCCAGTCAATGCCTAATTCATAGGAGACTGTAGGCAAACCAATTGCTCTGGCTAGCTCTGAAGCAATTTTCTCACTCCAGGCAGTCGTTCCCATTGGGCTATCAGCTTTAAATACAGCTAATCCTAATTCTGAAGTGGACATCCAGAATTTATCGAGCATTCCTAGATCGACAAATTCTTCACCTAGTTTTGATGCTTCGCTAACTATAATTACTGCGAATAAACTAGAGAATTCCATACTTTGAATGCGTCGCTATGATATAAATTTTTGCCACTAACTTTAGCCTTGAGTAATAGTCTCATCCCTAAATAGGGCTTGTCCAGATTTTGTTCTACTTCGAGATCGATGTTGGTAAATTTCAGATGACTGAAGAAGGGGTGACAATAAGCGATCGCAGTTTCATCTTTAAGAATGGCAATAGATCCATCCTGTTCTATCCGGTGTTGGAGCTGTGTACCAATCGGAATTTGACGGACAAATTCACTCGATTCTGGCAAAATACCTGGTGAGAAATGAAATGTGTGAATGCCGTTAGCATCAGGAGCAATCTGTGGGTAGATATCGAAAGGATCGATGCCGCTACGTCCTCCAGATTTACTTAAAAAGGCAATCCCATCTAATTGTTGATATTCGAGATTGAAGAACTCAAAATTTTCACGTTCGTCATTTCTTCCCGATGGCATTCGCTTATCTATCGTCGCAGGGAGATGTTTTCCTCGGTATACACCACCAGTTCGACATTCTGGCGGGAAAGCCATCCAGTAGCCAGGATATTGATTGAGGATTTTGAATCCGATCTGGGTAATTTCGAGGCAGTACTCGGATTTTCCCCATGTCAGGAGGGCGAGGGGATACCACTGATGGGGCGGATTAATATCTTTGTAGCCGATATATAAGCCGTTAATTGTGGAATCTGTCGTGACAGCTTGCATCGAAAAACCTCCAAACGTATGTAGTAATTTGGTTTCAACTATTCTATTGTACCAACGATTGAGTTCGTCAAGTTAAGGCTAAAAAAGTGTACATCACCATAACTAATCGGGATTGAGCTTAATCCCCAAATTTAAAGCCGGATTATTCAACCACCTATCGCCCACATGAGTATAAATCGCCGTCGTGCGCGGGTCGGCATGACCCAGTAAATCCTGCACCTGCCGCAGCGATGCACCACTCTGAATCGCCAGGGTAGCCGCAGTATGCCGCAGTGAGTGAGCGGATAAAGTCCGTCCCTCCCCATGTTTGATGTTGAGAGCTTTGAGATAACCATCAACAATCTTTCTCATCCCTCGCCGCGACAAGCGATAATCCTGCTCGGATTCCTTTAAATTTTTCGGACGATAATAGAGGTTAATAAATAAGGGTGTAATCGCAGCAATGCTATAACCAGCCTTTCTCCTAGCGAGTAAATAACGGTCTAATAACTCCACCAAGTCGGGAGTCAAAGGCACGATCCGCTGTTGTCGTTTGCTAATCACCGTAATCCCCACACCCATTGAACCGCGCACAATATCCTTGATGTCAGCCCGATGCACTTCCATCGTTCTTGCCCCTTCTAAAGTCATAATCCCTAGCAGGAGTTGGTCGCGCAACGTCTTGAGCGATGTAGGTTTAGCTAAAGGAGCCTGAAGCAAGGCTTGTGCTTCTGCGGTAGTTAAATAAGTAATCCGTTCGGCAGGATCGCTGCGTTGTTTGGGCGGTTTAACGCCCCAGACGGGGTTAATCGTCAGCAATCTGTATTCCATCGCCGCATCGTACATCCGACTGATGGCAACTAGTTTGAGGGAAATTGTGGTGGGTTTATACTTTTTTTGAACGAGATGGTGACGATAGATCTTAATCTGATCTCTGGTGACAGTCAGGGGTTGAAGCTGATTTGTCTCGCACCATTTCAGATAGTAGCGGACTTCACACCAGTAAGTACGGATCGTTTCGGCACTAGCTCCGCCAGAGCCGACATCAAAGGCGAGAAAATTGGTAAACGCCGCCAGTAATTCATCGGCATTGAGGGTGAAGGGTGTTCCCTGGTCGATGTTTGAGAGCGAGGTGGTAGCAGTGGGATTTAGTTCATCCAATGTGGGCACTATTGAGGCTTTGTATCTAAAATTTTACTGGAATTGGGGGGAGTAATTTAACGCTCCGCTAATCCTCTTTAGCGGAACATCTTGAGACTATGATTATTACAGGAATTGGGTTTTAGCCTATGCCCAGGTTTTTGAGATGTTCGCCGAATTTCAATCAAATTTTCAATCAAATTGGCAAGCTTATTAGTAGCTGGAGATCGACGTTTCTAAAGATGACGATCGATCGACGAGACTATGAGAACGACGAATCTAAGTTTTACGCTCTGGACTGACAGCAAAGAGATAGGCTTGTGCGCTTTATAGCGTGACCTCGAAGACAAGGTTAAGCGCACGACAATTAAATTCTAGCGTGTGCTTAACCTCCTCTGTCACCAAGCGATTAGATCGGGTCTGATGCGAGCGGAGCTACAGGTATCGATCGAGGAAGAGCGTTCGATTAATTTGTCCGCCAGTTGTTGTTGAATCTAGCCCCAAATCAGGTTAATTTGATTTCATGCTATTTTATATAGTATGAGTATATTAAATAGCACGAAACTAAATAATCTCCTCGTCAATTGGCAACCAGGTGCAGTCTACACCGCCGCTTGGTTATCCAGCCAAGGCTTTTCTTCTAGCGCGATCGCGGGCTACTGTCAGAGCAATTGGCTCCGCTCGATCGGTCGCGGTGCATTCGTCAAAGTCGGCGATACCTACGATTGGAGTGGCGGTCTATGGGCGGTACAACAACAATTAGGTTTAGCCATCCATCCAGGAGCAAAGACAGCCCTAGAGTTAGCTGGTTACGGTCACTTTCTCCCCTTAGAACGACAGTCGGTGATGTTATTTGGCGCGACGGGAATGAAGTTACCCCATTGGTTAAGACAACAAGCCCAGGTATGGCAACTCCAGTATTTTACTACCAATCTATTCGCTCAAGCACCCCTGTTAGGATTAACCGAGCGGCGGTTTGGAGACTTATCGATCAACATTTCTACTCCAGAACGCGCCAGTTTAGAAATGTTGTATCTAGTACCTCATACCCAATCAGTTGAGGAAGCTTGGTTATTGATGGAAGGCTTGGTTACTTTGCGCCCAAGATTGGTACAGTCATTACTCGGTGCTTGTAACTCGATTAAGGTACGGCGGTTGTTTTTGTATTTAGCAGAGCAACACCAGCATCCTTGGTTCGAGCGATTGGATCTGAGCGCGATCGATCTGGGTGTGGGTAATCGATCGATCGTCAGTGGTGGACGGTTAGACCCCAAATATCAGATTACTGTCCCTGCGAATCTGGGAGTGAATTAATGGATCGATCGTTGTTTTTAGCTACTGTTGATTTACTACTGCGGATTCTGCCCTATGTGATGCGCGATAGTAGGTTCGCGCTTAAAGGTGGTAGTGCGCTGAATTTATTCATCCGCGATTTGCCGAGGCTATCGGTGGATATCGATTTAACTTACTTGCCAATTGAAGACAGAGACAGTACTTTGGCGAATATTAGCGATATCTTAACCACAATCTCACAGGATATTAGTAGGGCGATGCCCCAGGTGACGATTCAACCGCTGCTAGCTACTGATGGGCGGTTGCGGAAATTGGTGGTACGTTCGGGGCTGGTAACGGTGAAGGTGGAACCCAATGAAACCATTCGGGGGTCTGTCTTTCCCTGCGAATTACGGGATCTAGCTCCGCAAGTGGAAGAAGAGTTTGGGCTATTTATGTCGGTGCAGACGCTCTCGCTGGCAGATTTATATGGGGGAAAGATTTGTGCGGCTCTGGACAGACAACACCCCAGAGATTTGTTTGACGTGCAAATGTTGTTGGCTAATGAAGGGTTGACTCCAGCGATTAGAACGGCTTTTTTAGTCTATTTAATCAGTCACAATCGTCCGATGGCGGAGGTATTGCAACCCAATCGACTACCGCTGGAGACTGGATTTAATAATGAGTTTGTGGGGATGAGTCGATTGTCAGTTAGCTGTGAGGAGTTGGTCGCAGTGCGCGAACGGTTAATCGATTTGTTACGCCTGTCACTATCAATTGATGAGAAGCGATTTCTACTGTCGGTGAAGGAACTTGAGCCGGATTGGACGCTATTGGGAGTAACGGGGGTTGAGGAGTTACCAGCAGTACGGTGGAAGTTGCAGAATCTGGCGAAAATGCCTAAGCCGAAGCACAAGCTGGCAGTTGCAAAGTTGAAGGAAGTGCTAGGTCTGTAATCCTACTCCTTCGAGTGGTCAGGAAGATTGGCTTGATTCAATCGGAACTGTCCTAGTCCCCTAGACATGTGACACAAAGTCCATCATCCAAATTGGCATCATCGGCTAGACAGTAATAACAGAGGTTGAATTGCTGGGCGTGTCCTTCTAAAATCTCCCCTTGGTTGCAGTCATACTTGTTTGTTGCCATCTCCAAAATTTCTTTAATCAAGGTCTGAGTTGTGGTCTTTTCTATTCCTGCAAATACTTGATGTCGATCTAGGATTTCAATTACCTCATTTAACATATAGCTGCCAGAATGATTGGACATAAAGGTTGCTCCTAATCTACTTTTCCAAAATACTTATTCAGATTATAGTATAAATAAACTAGTATTTGTCGAGCGACTGGAAAAATAATCCTTACTTTAAATCAGCGTTCATCCTACGCGGCTCCGATTGTCATCAACACCTGGGGAGATTTAGAACGGTTCTAGATCCTGGACTAGTCGATCCCATCGGTCTTTTTCTGTTCCCAATTCCTCAAGCTGTTCGATTTGACCCAATTCCTCCCGCCGCCAGATTTCGTGTCGGTACCACGAGGATTTCAATTTACAGTAGAAATATTCCGGTATTTCTTCAAATCCAAACTTGTGCTGCCAAGCCCGACTACGCTCGTTACAAATATGGTAGCCACACCGTAGATCTCTGACCCCCTCCGCGTACAAGCTATTTGTGGCACTGGCAACCATCGCGGTGGCGATGCCCGTCCTTTGATGATTGGGCTTCACCAACAGCAAATCTAGTTCTACCCTAGAGTGTTTATTCTCGACAAATAAGGCTAGACCGATGATTTGAGTGCTATTTCGATCCAGTGCCATTCTCGAAACTGGATGAGGCTTGCCACGCACCCCTTGAAAATAGTTGGTGATGTTCTTGCGAGCATGGGTACGGAACGAGTCCAATGACCAGTCACAAAATTCTACCGAATCTTCAAATGCCTCCAAGGTTCGTCATATAGAACATTGTTACTATTCTATCGGACAAGCGTGACGATCGGTTTTTGATACCAAAACTAGCATGTCGAGAAAAGATTTTCCCCTCATGAAAATTGGGCAATATCAGTATTTGCTTACTGATTATTTTAAAGTAATCAGTAAGCAAATACTGATATTATTACTGACTAATGTGTGAATATCAGTATTTATTTGGGTCAGTAAGTACTGACTAAGCTAAAATAGATAATAGTCCAATCCTATTGCTAGGTGCTAATTGCATCCGATCGTTATGCCTGTAATTGGAGTGTGTAATCAAAAAGGAGGGAGCGGTAAAAGTTCGACTGCCGTTCATTTAGCCCGCTGGCTTCAGTCTCAATCTGATTCGGTTTTTGTAATTGATAGTGACGGACAACGTACTTCATCACTGTGGTTGAGTAATCTATTGCAGCCAATTCCGGTGGAAATCATTCCCGATCCAAATGAATTACTCGAACGTTTGCCGAATCTAGCGACTGAACATCAATGGTTGATTGTTGATGCACCAGGGACTTTAGCTGAAGCGACTAGAGCGATCGTGTTGTGGAGTGATTTGGTACTGATTCCCTGTCAACCCACTGGAGTCGATCTCGCTAGTGCTTCTGATACCGTGCGGTTGATCAAGCAAGCGCGGGCAATTCGCAAAGGAGAGCCAAAAGCGGCGATTTTTTTGAATCGGGCGGTAAAAGGAACTCGACTGAAACAGGAAGCTTTTACTGTTCTCAAAGCAGTGCCGGATATTAATGTTCTGGGCGAGGTGATCCATCAACGTCAGATTATTGCTGATGCTTTCGGGCAGGGGGCGACTGTCTTCGATCTCGGTGGAGATGCTGCCAAAGACGCTCAGAAGGAATATTCCAGATTGTTTACAACTATATTGAAGTCATTATGACCAACAAGCGAAAATCATTGACTGCTGATGTGATGCAGCAATTTATGAAAGATCCCGATGCTGTCAGTAGTTCAGTAAGTACTGAAGTCAGTACTGATAAATTAGCAGAAGTAAGTACTGAAGTCAGTACCGATCCACTGGAATCGATCGAGGAGTCAAGTCTGACGGCTGATGTGATTGAGATGTTTAAAAGCAATCAGAAGGAGGCAACGACGAGATTTACCGTCGATTTACCTAAGTCTCGACATCAACGGTTTGCGATCGTCTCGAAGCAACTCAATACTAATATGAGTAGTCTGGCACGAGTGTTGATTGAGAAGTTCCTCGATGAAGTCGAACGCGATCGATTATTGTAATTTAGACTTCTATTCCCAACTCAGTAGTGAGAAAGTATGTATTTTGAAACTTTGCCACGTCAAAAGTTAATTACTGTAGTAGATGGAGAAAATTTGAGTTGTGGGATAGAAATTTTCTTTATTATCCTGACAGAGGTATGTCCCCTGAGTATATAGTCTTATCCCTCTCCAAGAGCCTGCATAAAAGAGTTTGAGGATGGTAAGTACCTAGTAGGCTATCCATATGTTCAAGAATTGGTTTCTAATTGCTGGAGTCTCCTGTGGGGTAGGATTTGGATCGACTTTTCTGATTAGTCGAAATTTACAACAGTCTGCATGGGCGGGTTTAGGAACAGTTCCGGCAGTTGCGGCTAGTCTAACGATCCTATCCCGTCAGCGTCAGGAAGAGATCGAGCGTCAGGTAGCTAAATCGAGATTGAGCTTAGATGATTTGCAACGCGAAGAGCAACTTGTCAAAGAGCAATTACAAATTAGAAAGAGTAGCTGTCAAAAGATTATCGTAGGGGGACAGGAGTTACAAACAGCATTCACTCAACTGAAACAAGATGTAAATCGATATCGAGAGGAACAAGCAGGATTAGAAAGAGAAATAAATTCTTTAGTGCTGCAAAGGCAGGCACAAGAGTCCTCGTTAGTTAGATTAGATGCAAAGGTTGTCGCTCGACAGAATAACTTACAGACAACTCAGGCAGAATTAGCTCTGATTCAAACTCAAAGGCAATCAGCAATCGATTCAGCTAAACAATCAAATTTAGAACTCCAGAGCGTTCGCGAGAAAATACGCCAATATTCTGTTACTAAGGAACAACTAGGGTTTCAACTTACCGATTTACAGAATCAAGCACAAAGTTTACAAACTAAACTAGTAAATAGAGAAGTCGATCTCAGGGGGATTGAGTACCATATTCTCCAAATGGAGGAGCGGCGCGATCGAGTTGCGATCGCGATTGTAGATCTGGATGGATCGTTGGAGCAGAAACAATCTCTATTGCAGGATATAGACCGAGATCGGCAACAACAACAAGCATTAATACAAGAAATATCAGACCTACTGTTGGAAAAGCAGGATCGGGAAGTCTTACTTGGTGAATTGGTGGTAAATATTACCGTCAAGCAAAATATTATATTTGAATTAGATACTGAAGTTAGCGAAGGACAGGCTAATTTAGACAGGATATCTATTGACTTAGTTCAGATTGAAGCACAAAGACAATCCGCGATCGATTTAGCGCAGCGATCTGAGTTAACACTCGCCAATATCCAGGAAGAGATAAGTAACCACTGCATTAATAAAGAAAAGATAGCGGCTGAAATTGCTGAGTTACAGAATCGAGGAGAAAATCTAGAAGCCGAAATAGTCACACAGAAAATCAATCTAACCGAATTACAGGAACAGATATCCGCGCTGCAAGAGCAACTCTCGATCGAAATAGAGCCTCAACAACACTTATCTAATCCAGAGCCAATCCTAGATCCCGATCTAGGAAATCAGAATAAAGATCTAGATCTTCATCTAGATGAATCGGAAGAGATCGAAAATACCAGGCAACATCGAAATTGCCGAAGTTTATATTCTAGTCATGAATTAGTCGATCGCCGTCAAGGTTTTATGAATCCTCAATACACGAAAAAAATATGGCAAGAGCAAATCCTACCATTTTGGTTAGATCGAGATAAGCCCATAGGTCACAAATTTCTCGGTCATGTGAATATTCCTCGTAGTCAAAGCGATGAATTAATCGCTCTCGTTGGTGAGAACTTACGACGATTGGATGGAATCACAGAACGAAAAACTAGAATTTTTAATAGTTTAGATCAAGATTGGATTAAGATTTTTACCTTTGCTGTGTCTGAATATGCTTATTACTATTCTGACGATCTGTTTTGGGAAGGATTATGCAATCGCTGGGAAATATCATCAAATCAAACTGTAAATACTGCTCTACGGCAGATCGCAAAAAAGGGGATTAAATTACTCGGTTTGGTTGAGGCTCCAAATGGTTATAAATATGTTTCTACCTTGTGGCTTCAAAGTTGCATCCCTTCTCAAAATTTAGACCAATTTGCTCAATTGTTGAAAGAATTAGCCGAGCGGTATGGATGGGATTATTTAGCAGAAAATTCAGTTGAAAATCTGACAGAGAAAATCTTATACTTGTACAATCACAAATATCCTCAAGGTGGAACTTTATCTCATTTATTTAAGTATCAAGAACCAATATCAGGTAGAATTATTCAGGGAATAGCAAAAATTGCTAGAAAATTAGAAGCTAATCAACTTTCACCTACAATATTAGAAGATGAAAGACAACGAGATAGTATTATAGGCAATCTTTCTCTAGATGAGGGATTCTTTCTTCGAGACTGGGAAGCGATCGTTAAAATACTGACACCTAAAGAAAATAATAGCCGTTGCCAAAATATTGATAAAAAAGAGAAAGAGAACGATCTCAGCTTACATCTAGATATTGAAGATTCTAGAAATATTCAGTTGATCTTACCAGAACAAAGTCTTTGGGATAATGAATGGGAAAATCACAGAGGTAGTGAATGCAAGATATCTGAAGCTGGATGGGAAGGGAATATTCCTATGAAAGGGAGTTTGGAAATTCCTGAACTCACAATCGATATAAATCAAGTCAGTCAGGAATACATTGTTTTATTAAAAAACGATCGTGGTGATTCTATCCATACATGGTTTTGTGAAGGGATAGATGAGGAATTGCCCTGTTTAATTTTCGACGCATTTTCAGGAGAATATTTTCCGCTTAACTTAGATAATCCGATAATTATCGGTGTAGGACAGATTATTTGTTTTACTCCGAAAGAAATAACGATCGTATTTGATGAAGGAATTCAATCGATCGATAATTGTATCCCCTGTAGTCTCAAAGGTTGGAAAGGTATTGAGATGAGATTGGGTGGAGCCAGCGGATGTATATCGATTCAATCTGACGATAAAACTATCGATAGAACAATTGACTGGCAATTGCAAGAAAATGACACACCCCGCCTGATCGGAATCAAATCAAACTGGAGAAAATCGATATATCTAGAAGTACCTATCCTTTGTCTACCACCTATTCAGCAATCTTTACAGGTTGATATTAAAATTCAAGATGCTGAATCTAAGAGCGAACTCTGTTCTAACAGTTATACTTTCCCCGCTAGTTTAAAATGGTTTGAGCAATCTCTCGAACAATGGATTGACAAGCCTGGTAACTATCGAATGAGTATTTCTAGCGATAACATAAACTGGAGTCAGAAATTTACTGTGATTGAAAAATATAGTACTTTAGTTATCTCTGAAATACCCAAACCACAAATTTATATTAAAGAGCGAATTGTAGATGTTGAGAAATTACCGTTAAGTTATAAATCTTCCCATGAATTCGATGCTCAAATCATGGAAATTCGAGGATTGTGGAATTTAGAGCAAGTTAGTTTGATTATGACTAACGGGACTGATGGAGATATTTGTCATTATACTCAAGCCGATCGAGAGGGTAATTTAAAAATTAGCTTATCTGAGTTATCAGAATTTTGGGACAAGTCTGCCGATTATTACTCCTTGAGTTATCAACGCTGTGGTTACGATAGACAATCTTTAATTGAAGCAAAATTAAGCCTTAATAAGTTTGAGTGGCTCTGGATAGACGGAGAATTGACAATTTCTGGATTAAAACCAGATCGTCCATACGATCTATCTTGCTGGAATTTACTCTTACCTAATCGAGAGGCTAAGAAACTTCCACTACCTCTAGCAACAAATGAACGAGATACGCTCTCTGTCGATATTAATTTACCTACTGGTATCTACTACCTGCGACTGCTGAATGTTCAAGAGAAAGTAGAAGCAAAACTAGGATTTCATTGTATTGGGGCAAGAAACGAGCTGCCCGAAGCAGCCTTAGATGATGAATACTTAGAAAATTACTGTTTTACGATTTTAGGTGATGAATCTGTAGAAGATTTTCAAAAGGCAGCGGAGAAATTAGATATTTGCTTTGATGTCGATCTAGTTAAAGGTGCGATCGACAGCCTGAAAGCATCTGAAAACCATGTGTTGCCAGAATGGTTGAATAAACAAGGATTAATTATTAAATTAGATACTTTGGTTGATTTGAATTAAAGACCAGAATAGATCCAATTCAAAATAGGAGTATAGGCAATGCTATCAAATTCAATTATAAATTTATTTAGTAATCATCGCGATCCAAAAAAACAGGATAGACCAAATACTTTAAATAAAACACAGATTATTAAACTATTGAGAGAAAGTGTATCACCCGATCGTGAACTATCGAATTTACAGGAAGAAATTTGTCAAGCTTTACAAGAGTTAGAAGCTCAAGGTGAAATCTTAGCAAGTAAAGGTAATTATTATTGCATCGCTCCACCTACTCTCTTGGCAAACTCGCGGGAAGATGTAGCAGGAGTAAGATTTCGAGGCGATCGAGCTTATCTTTCAGTAGCTCATGAACGTCTAAACTCCAGGAATCAGAATCGAGATGAAGTCAAGATTCATCCAAGAATTAGGACATTCGATCGTATTCAAGCAAAACTCGATCCAATCGGGATTCGGTTGCTGACTGCTGAAGATTTGATTCAGTGTCTACCATCTCCGCAGAAACCTCCTGAGTATGTGTTGAGATGCCCCACAACTTTTCCCGATTCGTCTGATGGTGAATTGTTCGGTTATGAGCCAGTACCCAATACTCTTCAGGAAGATCGCTGGCAACCTGTTATTGTCAGCCAAGTATCGACATTAGCCGATCCCAGCATCTTAAAACTCTCCAAAGATCGATATCATCGGAACGATCGCTATTTTTACTGGAAAGGCAATAAAGTGTATGAATTAGATCGAGATGTAGCAGTTTTAGCGATGTTTGATAAAGATCGGAAAACAAATTTCCCTCTAAGGGTTATTTGGCATACTTCAGAGGGAAAACTAGACTTAGGAGATATTTATCTGCCCCTTGCATACATGAGGTATTTATGGCAGTTATCTGTGGAAACCGAGCAATATCGAGTTCGCTTTGTACCTGCCATGTCTAGATCGCTTATCGAACCTGTTTTTCAAAGATTAGGATGCCTGCGAAGATGAACCCAAAATCCAGTAAATATCTCGATCCAATTAAAGCAGTCACTCAACCGCGCGAAGATTTGATTCGCTATCTCCTCACGGCTTATCCTCTGCGCGATCGCCATTTACGTTATGGCTTGAAGAAATTACTGGAACAACAGGGAAATATCTGGCAAGAACCCTATTTAGAAGGCTCCCAACCCTATCGATCGACTACTACTGTCGCGAAACTAGTTACTGATGGTGTACTTCATCCAGAAATGGAGAATATATTCACGCCTAGCGATCGAGCTTTATACGAACACCAAGAAAAAGCTGTCAAAGCTGTAATTCAAGATCGCTCGAACATCGTCGTAGCAACAGGTACGGGTTCGGGTAAAACTGAGTGTTTCCTCTTACCCATGTTCGATACCTTGCTGCGGGAAGAGGAGAATCTATTTATCCCTGGGGTACGGGTGGTGATTTTGTACCCGATGAATGCTCTCGTCAACGATCAAGTTAAGCGGTTGCGAAAATTGCTCTGTAAGCAAAAGAAGAGTAAAATTCGCTTTGGTTTCTATACCAGTAGAACAGAAACCGACGAGAAAAAAGCCAGAGAAATGCTGGCAGAAGAGTTATCTGCATATGAAGATAAAGAGCTTGATGAATTATTTAGTAAAGGCGATCTCATTCCTACTAATCGGGATGAAAAAGTTGCAGCAGCGATCGAGAACGTTCTAAGAATACAATCAGTCTCTAGAAACGAAATTCAAGCAGAGCCACCCCATATCTTGGTGACTAACTACTCCATGCTGGAGCATATGTTAATTCGCCCGACGGAGCGTAAAAAAGTATTTGAGGCTTCTAAGAACGTCTTTAAAATGCTGGTTGTAGATGAAGCCCATAGCTATAATGGTTCGACAGGTAGTGAAGTCGCTATGCTGCTAGAGCGGTTGAAAGTTGCCGTAGGGATAGAGGAAAAGGGAAAGGTGCGCTGTATTGCTACCAGTGCAAGTTTAGGCGATGAATCGGTAGATGATGAAGTTAAAAAGTTCGCTAAAGATTTTTTTAGCGAACAATTCGATCGAGTAATTCGAGGCGATCGAGAGCCTGCGCTCGAAAGAATGGGCGAACCTTATTTATTACCCTCCGAATATACCGCACAAAAGATATTAACTGCCCTTAGTAATTTAGACTTACCCAGTCTTGACGACGAGCTTAATGTCTGGGTAGAACGACTCCGAGGTTTTATTCCTGCCGAACACCTAGAAACAGCAAAGAATCAAGTCAATGGAGATATCCATAAACTCTTGTGGCTTGCACTAAAACAACATCCCCTAGTACATCGATTAATCTATATTCTCAGTCGGAAGCCAGAACCTTGGGGAGTAATTACTAAATCGGCAGAACTTTGGGGATTAAGTTTACCTACAGACAGCGATGGTAATGTTGATGACAAGGAAGCTCAAACAGCCCTAGCTCGTTTATTACAGTTAGGGACGATGGCTCGTCAGCGTGATGATGATTTACCACTTCTACCTGTGAAAATTCATCTTCTCTTTCGCAGTCTAGAGGGACTATATGCTTGTGTTAATCCTCAGTGTTGTGGTGCAGAAACCGATCCTGAATATGCAGATAAACCGCGTCGATACGGTCGTCTTTATTTGAATGAAAAGAAAAATTGTGAAGATTGCAGTTCACCTGTTTTAGAATTAGGTAGTTGTTCTCAATGCGGACAAGGATACTCATTCACCCAAATTAATAATAATAGTGGGAAATTAGAATCTCTACCGCGATCGTATCAAGGATTGAAAGACAATAAAAATATCTACACTCTCACTTCTGGTAACTTACATAGCATCACCGAAGAAGATGAAATCGGCGAAGGTGAAGAAGAAAAATCTTCCACAGCCCAAACTATGATTTTGAGCGATCGAGATGGTTGGATCGGGATAGCTGCGAAAAAAGACTTCAACTCAAAAGATCGAGTAGAAGGAGAATTTCATTTGGCCTGGCATCGCCATAAAAATGATAAAGACTCAAATGGATGCTATTTACCAAAATGTGCGGCTTGTGGTGTTAGACCGACTCGTGCCCAAACTATTAATCGCTTTGTCACCTATACTGACGAACCTTTGCAAATCGCGATCGATAGTTTATTCGAGCTATTACCAGAAGCCGAACGCAAAAATGGAGAAGCATCCGAGCGGAAGTTATTAACTTTTTCTGACGGTCGTCAAGATGCGGCATTTTTTGCTTCTGACTATCAACGTAACTCAACTGAAAAAGTTTATCGCCAAATGCTATGGCAATCATTTCAAGCAGCAAAAGGTGATGATGGTGTTGTCACAGTTAAAAAATTAACCGAGCGGTTAAAATTAATTTTTGTAGAAACATCCATTCCTCATCCAGACCGAACTTCTGCTGACAATTACAAGAGCTATCGGCAAGAAGATGAACAGAGTTTTAATAACAAAAGAGACTGTGAAGATAAAGCTGAAAAACGAGCCAAAGAAATCTTAGTGCGAGAGTTTGCGCTACCTTTTAATCGTCGATCTACTTTTGAAGCTTATACCCTACTAGCTTGCCATCTTGACTTGTCTGACGATCGCCTATTTGAATCCATATCTAACAAGTTTAGTATATCCACCGCCGAAGCGCGTATTTTCATAACTGTTGTAACCGATATTATTCGTCGAACTGGAATCGTTAGCGTTGAAGGATCGTCCAATTATTTTCCTGAAACTGGCGGTGTAGAAGGAACACGACCAGAAATGATCGATACTCAAGGAAAATCCAAGAATTACCTATTTTTAGAAAAGGGAGAAACTGAGAGAAAAAGATATGAAGATTCGCCTTCATTTATACCCAAATGGAAAAAAGATGGTGAAGTAAGTCAAGCACAAAATAGGCTAGGGTGGTATTACCATCAATTCTTTGGCGATCGATTCCCAACCAGAGAAGATTTTATCTGGCTATTTGATAAGTTAAAAGAATATCGCATACTTACCCCAGCGAAGAGTGGCTATCATCTAAAATGGGATAACCTAAATATCATTGAAACCAAACATGATTGGCAGCAATGCGATAGCTGTCAACAGGTATTTCATATCCCAAATTTATCAGATATTAAAAATTCGACTTTGAATATCACAGGATGTCCAGCTTTTAGATGTGAAGGAACTCTTGAGCCTTATACTCTAGAACAAATTGAGAGAACCAGAGCAGAACATTATCAACAGCATCTCATTCTCAATCGATCGCCTTTACCATTGAGATCGCAAGAACATACAGCTCAGTTGGGTACAGGCGAATTAGAGAAGCGAGAAAACCGTTTTCGGCGCGGGCAAATTAATATGCTCAGTTGTTCGACAACCTTGGAAATGGGCGTAGATATTGGGGACTTGCAAGCAGTTGTGCTGCGTAATTTCCCCCCTCATGTCAGTAACTATCAACAACGTGCAGGGCGTGCGGGTAGACGTACTGATGGAGTTGCAATCACGCTAATGTATGGGCAACGCCGCCCTCACGATCGCTATTACTTCGAGCAACCAGAGCGGTTGATTGCTGGCACCAACCAAATCCCTAAATTAGATGTTGACAATCGTCAAATTCAAGAACGACATATTCGGGCAGAATTATTAGCAGCATTTTTGTACGATTGTAGAGGTGTTCGTGCAGAAAAGATTACGATGGCTGATTTTCTAGCGTTACCTTTCAATAACCCTGCTGCCCATCCAGATTTTACACCGCCACAGACAGCAACGATTGTGCGATTACAAGAATGGCTGGATAAAGACGAAGCTAGAAGTACAGCTCAATCTTGGATTGACAGACTAGAAAGCTCTGATAATAAGATTGAATTACTCAATCGATTTATCCAAGCTCTTGTTGTATTTCAAAAAGACCAATTAGCTGACTGGAACGATCTAGCTGCACCTCTAGGAGGAATCAAAGCAGATATCAATGCTGAAAACGATCGAAGGAACCGTCAATCCCTAGAAAAGTGGCGCGATCGAATTGAAGCCGAACTAGATAAAATTGCTAAACGCCGCTTGCATGATGAATTAGTCCAGGCAAGTATTCTACCTATTTATGGTTTCCCCATTGATGTTGTTCGCTTGTTAACTGGAGAAAGTAACGAATTTAAGTCATCTCAAGGGAAACATCGATTAGAACGCGATCGACGTTTGGCATTGGGTGAATATGCACCTGGACAGGAAATAGTTGTTGACGATCGTGTTTATCGAAGTGTAGGTATTACTCGACCTAAAGAACTAGAAAATAAATATTATTGGGTTTGCAAAGAATGTAATCATTTTCATTCTTCTCCTAAAGAAGATTTGGTAAATCAATGCCCAGTTTGCAATTGGGAACCGACATCAGTATCTCATCAAAAGATGAAACTGTATAAAATTCCCAAGTCATTTATGACAGATTTCTCAGCTTCCGCAAAAGTTACCCCTTACATCAAACCGCAACGTCAGCCAACATCTCAGGTATTTTTAGCTCAAGGCGGTCAAGATATTGAAAATATCCCCGCTTCTTTCTACGATCTTACAGTCAGCAGAAGTGGTACGTTCTTTCTCGCCAACCAAGGATTATTAGGTAATGGCAGAGGTTTTGACAAACAAGGATTTGCAATCTGTCAAAATTGTGGACGGGATTTAACTGAATTGGTTAAAAAACAAAGAGAAGAGCAATCCAAGAAAGGTAAATCTAAAAAATCGATTGGGAACTCAAAAGAACATCTAAAACATGATAATCCCATTACAGGGAAAGATTGTCTGCCATATGAGAAATATATCCACTTAGGGCATGAATTTCGCAGTGATTTACTCAAGATTCAGTTTAATCCTACTACTAACCCACCATACCTATTTGGAGAGGTGAGAAATATATTAGATGGAACGACTGTTTCTTCTGTTGAGAATGACGAAAATAAAAGTATTGGCGGTTTGGATTTTTGGCGATCGCTTACCTATGCCTTACTCGCTGCTGCTGCTCTAGTAATAGACGTTCCACGGAATGAGCTAGATGGTTTATTTAGACCATTGAATAATCGTTCTACTGAAATTATTATTTATGACAATGTACCTGGTGGCGCAGGTTATAGCAAAAGGATAGCAGAAAAATTTTCAGAAGTTTTAGAGAGGGCTTATAAACTTACCAATGAATGTGAGTGTGGCACAAGTTGCTATGAATGTTTGAGAACTTACTCGAATCAACCATTTCATAACGATCTCGATCGTCATTCAGGGGTCGCTACAGGATATGCCCGAAAACCTGCAAGATAGCCCTCAAAAGCGCATTCTCTCGTTGAATTTTTGACCAAAAATAGCTAAAACTGCAAGATCTTAAACTGGCTCAGAGCAAGCGTTACAATGCTATCTTGCAG
>JANYDE010000128.1 GCA_025359915.1 Chamaesiphon sp. 336R_metabinner_41
TCTCGTTCCGTTCACGTTGGCGAAGCCTTTGCCTCAGCAAAAGTGTCTGCCTGTACCTACGGCAGGCTATCGCCAACGCAGAGAGGCTCCGCCAACGAGGCTCAACCCAACCTACAAAATTATTTTCCTTTCTTCAATAGACTTCCTGCGAAAGTCAGGGGATAGGGAATAGGGAATAGGGGGAACTATAGATGAAAACGGTACTGAAAAAGATTCTATTTTTACTTTCGCAGGAGGTCTAATAGATCAGCCCTGCCTTTCTAAGGGGGTTGGGGGTAAATCAACCTAAAACGAAATCTAGTATATATGCCCGAATTTTAAATCCAAAATCAAGCCCCATGAGCGCGAGGATCGTCGTTCTGAGGAACTACCTTCGGTGTGAATTTAGAGACTTCGCCTGTGGCAGCGGTGTCAGAGAGAGTGGTTCCGGCGATGAGAGCGGCTAGTTTCGATTCTAGAACCTGCTGCGGCTGTTCGCCGATCGCTTGGGCGAGAACATTACCTGTGCTGTCAAAAAAGACAAAATGAGGAATCCCATCAACGCGGTACTTTGTGACCTCTGGGAGCCATTTTGTATTGTCTACATTGAGCATCGAGAAGTTGACTCGATCGCTAAATGTGGACTTTACGGCGGCTAAATCTGGTGCCATTGCCTGACAACTAGTACACCAATTGGCATAAAATTCCATCAGTGTTGGTTTACCATTGCTGAGGGCGAGATCGATCGGGGTGGCTTGAGTTGCTTGGGTTTCTAAGCTATCAGTAAAGTTTTGAGCGCGAATCCCTAGGACGAGGGCGAGGACTAAAGCGATAGCGATGATCACGATCGTAAAGTTACGCATCCGTTGGGGCGAAGTACTAGATTGCATATAAATAAATTTAAAATAGTTTGTAAGCTAAATATATCGTGCAGTTTGCAACTATAGCGATCCTAAATGAGCAGCTCGGTATCCTAGAGGGCGGTGCCCCGACAAGTTAACTTATGCAGCCAGGAACTCCAATCAGATTGCTATAAAGTGAAACTCAAAGACATTATTTTGTCGTTAAGAAGCAAATAGTTTTCAGATCGGGTGCTAAACTATCAACTGTCAACTCTCAACTGTCAACTAATTTACAGATGTTGTCAATCCCGACTTTCCCCGAATCCCATCACGAGATTTTACAATCGTTAGCTAATTATAGCGATCGAGAGTTGATCTATCAGCATCAATTACATCCCGAACAAGGCAAATTTTTCGCAGCATTATTTTGTCGTTATAGTGAGATTGTCTATAGCGTCGTACAACATGCTGTCAAGTCTCAGGTTCAGGCTGATTATCTATTTGCGATCGCTTGGCGACAGATTTTCAAAGAACTTCAACAAGTAAAATTAGCCGCAGATCCAGATGCGACTAATTGGCAAAATTGGCTGGTAGATATTACTGGTACTACTATTCTCCAGCGCAAAGGCTATGTCGAAGATAGAAACATCGACATTCCGCCACCTGAGCAGATCCGTTATTCGCTAGCTGCCGCGCCACCACCATTATGGTGCTATCTCGAACGCGGACTCGATTTGCTACCGCCACTGTCACGGTTAATCGCAATCATGACTCAAAATTTCAAGTGGAACGAGCAACGGATTTCGGCTTATCTTCAAGGAGAAGGTCAAAAAATCCCAGCTCATACTATTCAAAATTATCTATCCGAAAGCTATCAACAATTGGAAGCTAATTTACCCCATGATATTCGCGAGATCTATCTTGGTGTTGGAGCTAAGAATTCGGCGATGTCAAATTAGGATTGGGTGGCGTAAATAACCCGATCATTTCTTTCCCCCCGTCCCCTCACAATAGTAGGTTTATAGTACTAGTACTAGGCGGCATAAGTTTAGCCACCATTCAGATCCATCCCATCTCCCATCTCCCATCTCCCATCTCCCATCTCCCATCTCCCATCTAAAATACTAGCTTTATTTACGCCGCCCAGTACTAGTACTAGAGATCGATCGATACGGGGGGAATCGTGGCAATGGTTTCAGTTAACCATCGATCGAACATTTCCATTAAGATTTGCTGATGGAGCTGCTCGTCTAATTTAGGTTCGATGATTTCTTCGACTTGGATGAGATGAACGCCAACAGCAGTGACAATAGGAGTGAGTAATTGGGGCGGATTCGAGGCAAATACGGCTGCAGAAATTTCGGGGCGAAGTTGTTTGCGTCCGACTTTGCCAAGATAACCACCCTGTCTGCGGATTTCGGGAACTGGAATATATTGATGGGCGACATCTGCAAAACTGAGATCGCCTTCTTGGATTGAATAAAAGATTTCCATTGCCAAATCGCGATCTTCCAGAATTACTTCATAGAGAATCGCGGCACTATAATCTAGGATATTTTGGTGAAAAAATTGCTCGATTAGATCGCCAAATAAGTGTTCGGCGAGTTGATTTGATAGCAAATCTTGCGTCACCATATATTCAAAATCATCCACGGAAAGCGATCGATCTTGCAACCATTTGTTGGTGGCTTCAGCACTCTCCAAGCGATTGACAAGCCGAAACTTGTTAGCTGCTTGTTGCAATTGCGCTGCTGTTAACTCAATCTTAGCTGTTTTGACTCGATCGGCAATAATTTTACGACGGAGAATTCCCTGGGCTAGTTCGGGAATTTTGCCAGCGATTTTGGCTTCATAAATTAAGTCTCGATCGCTAATTTGAGGATTATTCGTGGTTGCCACAGCTACAGTTGATAATTACTTACTATTTCTGACCTATTTTTTTGAATGGATCGAGGATAAAATCGATAATTCTCCGATTGCGAATCACAATTTCCGCAGTAGCTGGTTGCCCTGCTCTGAAGGGGATACAATTGCCCTCATGTTTAATGCAAGATTGACCCAATTGCACCTCGATATCATAGCTAGCCGCTGTCATCCCTGGGGCGATGGTGGTGAGTTTAGAATTTGGGGATATCCATGTGAGTTTTCCTTTGACGATATCGTAACTTTCAAAGGGAAACTCATCGAATTTAAGTTTAACATCTTTTTGAATGTTGTTTGGAGCCAATCTGTCGTTTGGCAAAGATCGCAATGATTCGCTCTGATTGGCTGCTACTTCGCCTTTAAACACCAGTCCATTGACAGTTGGGGCGATTTCCGCAATTAGTTGTTTGGGCTGTACCACAGCTCCTTCTCGCTCGATCGGCAGTTCAAAAATTACGCCGTCGGTATTAGCTTTAATGATATATTTTTCTAGTTGTCTAGTGAGAAAGCTGTTCTGTGCTCGATCGCGTTCGATTTCAGATTTTAAGGTGAGAATTTGACTTTCAATTTCTTTGAGCTGTTGCTCTGTTCTGAGAACGGCAATATTCCCACCTTTGGTCAAACTATTAGAACCGCGCTGCTGCTCTGTCAATCTGAGTTTTGCCTGCGCGATTTCGGATTGGGTTCGAGCGATTGTCCCTTGATAATTTTGCTGTTGCTCTTTGAGTCTCAGTCCCGCTTGGGCGATATCAGATCGAGCTTGTTGGATTAGTTTTTGATAGTTTTCTTGTTGTTCTTTGAGCCGCAATTTTGACTGTTGGAGGCTGGCGAGAGTTTGAGTGAAAAGTTGATTTTTTTCTTGGGCTAAATTAGCGATTTCTTTGGATTTTACTTCAGCGATTGCTCCTGTTTGATAGAGTTTATTATAGCGATTTACTTCGTTTTGAGCATCTGTCAGTCGATTCTGGGCTAATAGATAGTTGGTTTGAGCATCCACAACTCCCTGTTGTGCTTGGCGTACCTGAGTGAGTTTTTCAGCTTTCTGAAGATTATAACTCGACTGTCGATCGGCAAAGGTTTGTTCGGCTTGATGTAACTGGGCTAATTTTTCACCGATTTGATTTTGGGCGTTAGATTCTAGGGTAGATATACTCTGTGCTGCTTGGGCGATTTGAGATTGTTTTTCTAGTAATTGGGCTTGATTTTGCTGTTGTTGAGCACTTGTCCCCAATCCCATTTGATTTTTCATCAATATTAATTGATTTAATCGTTGTTGTTCGCCATCCAGTTTGAGTTGATTTTGATAGATTTGTTCGCGGACAGTTTTGGAATCAAGCTCCATGATTGTCTGTCCATTTTTGACAATATCGCCCTTTTTAACATAGACTTTGATCGCTGCAACACTGCCTTCTAGATCTGATTCTCGCTTGATGGTATTTCCTTTGAGTTCTAATCTTCCTCTGGCGATCCCAATTTCATCCATCTTGTACAAACATGCCCAGGGAATTGTAATAGTTAGGAATGCAACAAGAGAATATAATACTCCCCTCGTCCAAGGGAGTGGCATCGTATCAATTAATTCTTTGGCAGAATTCGACCAATCATTTAATCTACTCATTGTGGTATGAGCAATTGATGTAAATTGAGTGGCAAAATTAGTGTTGAGATTCGTAACCGAACGATAGCTAAGATTGCTCAATTCTGATGGGCGATTAAATTCTAGGACATTATCGCGATCGTTTTTATTATAAACAGATCGGATCTGGTCAGCTATTTTTAGATCGATGCTATCTTTGACAATATATGCTTTGATGCACGAACATTGAAGGCTCTTGAGATCCTTAGAATCATCATAACTACTGAGAATAATGACTTTGATATGTGGATAATTTTTCTCGATGATTTTAGCAGTTTGGATCCCATCCAATCCAGGCATATCGAGATCGAGCAAGATAATATCTGGCTGCAAAGAATTGAGCTGTTCGTTGGCAAAGCCTTCCAGAATGGAAATCGCACTATAGCCATCTCTGGCGGTACCAACTACCTGAATATCTTTGGATGGTTCGAGTACCGATCTGAGTTTTTCGGCAATCGCGCGGCTATCATCTACTAGCAATATTTTGATAATTGATTCTGAGTGACGGCTGACTACCATAGGGGGGGAGGGGGAGGGAGGAGATTAAGTAATAGGTAATAGGTAATAGGTAATAGGTAATAGGTAATAGGTAATAGGTAATAGGTAATAGGTAATAGGGGGGATGGTGTTTTCTCGGAACACTTGTTTAAGCTAGATGAAAGATTGGAGATTATTCTTGAATAGTGACCATTTGCTGTTGAGTCAAATGATAGTATTGTCCGCGTTTTGCCATGAGTTGGTGATGATTGCCGCTTTCAATGAGGATTCCTTTATCTAGCACCAAAATTAGGTCGGCATTTTGGACTGTAGATAGGCGATGGGCGATAATAATTGTGCTGCGATTGCGACGAATTTTTTCTAAATTAGTTTGAATGATCCGTTCTGATTCTGTGTCTAAACTACTGGTTGCTTCATCGAATATCAATAATCGAGGATTGTTTAATAAGGCTCTGGCAATCGCTAGCCGCTGGCGTTGTCCACCTGACAACATGCTACCACTTTCACCAATTTCTGTACTGTATTTCATCGGCATTTTCTGGATGAATTCATCAGCTCCAGCTAATTCTGCCGCTCGGTGAATTTCGGCTTCTTTCGCGCCTGGTTTTGCTAGGGCAATATTTTCTTTGACTGTACCGCTAAATAAGAAGGTATCCTGATCGACGATGCCTACTTGAGATCGCAAAGAATGCAGTGAAATCGAGTTCAAATTTTTGCCATCGATCGAGACCACACCACTCGTCACCGGATATAGACCTAAAATCAGTTTAGAGAGGGTGGTTTTACCCGATCCACTGCGTCCCACTAAGGCGATCGTTTGCCCTGGTTTAATCTCAAAATTGATGTTTTCTAGGACATTAGTCTCGGCATCTTTGTTATAACGGAAGGTGACATTTTCAAATTTGACATAGCCCTGTAATTTGCGAAGATCTTGACGAGTGTCTTCAAGATCTTCTTCTGGCTTGGCTTCGATCACATCACACAGTCGTTCGATCGCAATGCCAACTTCTTGTAATCTATTCCAGAGTTCTGCCAATCGTTGAAAAGGTCTAATCACATTTGCCGAGAGCATATTAAACGCAAATAATTGCCCGATTGTAAACTCACCGGAAATCACGAGTGAGGCTCCCACCCAAATCAATGCAGTACTACTGATGGTATGAATTGCCGCACTGATCATCTGGATTTTAACATCCATAATTTGACCGGAATAAATCTGCTTAATTTCCTTGTTGAGTTTTTCTTCCCAATTCCAGCGGACGGCTTTTTCGACAGACATCGATTTGACAGTCCGAACGCCATTGAGAGCTTCAATCAAATAGTTGTTTTCGGCATTTGAGGCATTGAAAATCTGTCGGGACATCTTCTTTAAAAATGGTGTCGAAGCAAAGGTGAGAATCAGAAATGGGGGGACAGCAGCTAGCGTTACTAGTGCTAATTTCCAACTATACACAAACATGATTGTCGCGTAGACAAACACCGACAGCATATCCATGATCACACC
Organism: Chamaesiphon sp. 336R_metabinner_41; assembly: GCA_025359915.1. Lineage (GTDB taxonomy): Bacteria > Cyanobacteriota > Cyanobacteriia > Cyanobacteriales > Chamaesiphonaceae > Chamaesiphon. Next base: position 6,383 of record JANYDE010000128.1, read on the forward strand.
CAAAGATTCTCCGGTGATGAAACTTTGGATCTTATGATTTTCCTGAATCCGCGAGATAATATCGCCCACATGCCGAGAATCAAAATAACTCAGCGGCAAACTAAAAGTGTGCCGAATAAAGCCGATGACCAACGCGGCATCAATCCGGTTAGCTGTCTGTGCCATCAAGTACTGACGCAATCCCGCCATCGCAATCTGAAACCCGCCAAAGATCAACAATCCCATCCCAAAAGCCGCTAGGCTATCGGCGGATTTGTGGACGACGGCTCGATCCAAAATCAGTTGGGTGAAAATCGGCGAAATCAGCCCGAAAATCTGTAAAACGATCGAGGCCATGAAAACCTCGGCAACCACCACCTTATGCGGCGTAATGAGCTGAAATAGCTGCCAAAAATTTGTATCCTTCCCTGCCGCTTTTTTTAGGGCAAGAGTGGGTTCGACTAATAGACAATAGCCCGTCCATCCCGTGACAAATTCGGCATGAGTCAATTTTCGCTGTCCCACTGCTGGGTCGCAGACAGTCACAAATTGCGGGGTAATCTCAAACACCACGATATAATGGTTGCCATCCCAGTGAGCAATGATAGGTAATTTTTGGTTAGCAAGTCGATCGAGACTCGCTTTGACTGGACGACAATTAAAGCCCAAATTTTCGGCAGCATTTGCCAACCCCTTCAGGGATGCCCCATCCCGACTGACGTAAGCCAGTTCCCGCAGACGGTTAATATTGAAGTCTTTGCCCCAATACTGCCCCACCATCACCAAGCAAGCTGCACTACAGTCGGAGGCACTATGTTGAGCGAAAAAGGGGTAGCTATGGGTAACTTTTTTCCACCAGTGCCCCATTTTTTGACTGGGGGTAGGGAAATAAGCCGCTTTAAATTGTTCTCCCGCTGCTCCGGCTTTTTTAGGTTGAGCTGCCGCTGGAGCTGCTGCTTGCAGCGGTGTGACTGCTGCTAGAGGGCGAATTTGACGATCTACTAATGGCTGTTGGATGTTGAATCCGCGTTGTGGTGTTTGGAGCGCGGAGGGTTCGAGTTCGCCCCGTAGAATCGCATCGAGATATTGGGCGCGTTGACTGAGATGGCTTTGAATTGACGGATATTTGCCCCACCAAGACTGAAGACAATCTCTGGGAATAAAGCAGACTAAGATCTCGGTACCGCCGACAACTAAGGCAGCTTTCGCCGTATATTGATTGAAATCGGCATCTGGAAATAGGGTACTCGCACCAAAACTCTTGCCGAGAGTCAGGGTGGCGACTCGTTTGTCCTGGCGATCGAATAACCGCACTTTACCCGCTAAAATAATATAAATCCCTGGCTGACTCTGACTAGATTGCCAAAAGCTCATCCCAGGTGTGATGGTGAGCACTTGAGTCTGCGCCTGGATTTTCGGCAGATCTTCGGCTGCGATTTCTGCCCCCAGAACTTCAATTAAGCGATCTCCCGAAACAGAGTTAAGTGCGGAGTTTTGAACCATGAGAAGGGGGACGGGGGGACGGGGGGACGGGGGGACGGGGTGAGTAAAAGAAAAATGACGCTGGCGTTCACTATTCACTAAACCACTAAACCACTCTAGATGCCTAAAACACCTACGGCGAATCTGTCGATCGACGATTCTCGTACAAATCGGCAATAATTAATTGAGATCTATTTGCCTGCTGCTGACTGCCATCCCCGACCGATTTGACTTCGATTTCAATTTCGCCAATCAGCCGATTGATATGTCGGGCAGTCACCTCAATCTTAAATTCTTGAGATAAGTGTTTGCTCAACCATTGCCCCGTCCAGCGGGAAAAGGGATAACCCAAGTCCCTGGGACTCGCACTCATCAATTGCTTGAGTCGATCTAGATAGTCCGCCGTCACAACTTTGGGACGACCGATTGGTTGGGATTGCCAGTTGTGAGCTTGACCGGATTTTGCCATGAAGATCCAGTGTCTGGCAGTCAGTGGCGAACAGCTTAATTCTCGACAAATCTGAGTCTGGGTCTTGCCTTCATCTGCCAAGATCATAATTTCAATTCGCTGTCGATATTCTGGTACAACCTCACTTTTGAGGTGCTTTTCCAGTAATTGACGTTGGAATTTAGTTAAATATTGACCTAATAATTGCTCTTGAGTAAATTGATTAGGTTGAATCATGATACTTTTTCAAGCTCTTACGTTTATGAAATTATATGTGATACTAAGGATATATCGCCCTCATTTTACCATTTCTTAATTTTCGGATTAAGGATCGTAAATATTCATGTGTGCGAAAAATAGTTTATTTAGTTTATTTAGTTAAATCAAAATAGTCGTCGCGACTACTCGCATCCGCAATAATGCTGAACATTGAGAATTGAGCCACTCAATTATCTATCTCAATAGTAGCTGTGCTAGCAAAAATAACCCGATTAGTGAAAATTATAACTAGTACTGAGCGGCGTAAATCCTCGTGCTATTTCGATAAGAGATGGGAAAAAAGATATAGAACATAAGCAATGGTTGCTTGATTTGTGCCGTCTAGTATTCGCAATATGTTATCAACGAAAATATATGTTAAACCTTCACCAAACTTTATTAGAAATAGCTGAGAAAATTGAGATCGTCAGCATCGCCGATCTGACTGCGGATCGAAATTTCACCGTTCGCCATCCAGACTATCCAGCACCAGAATTAGCACCAGATACAATTGCTAACCTCCAGCAAATAACTCCGCAACTACAGACAAAATATTTGACAATTCAAATCCAAAACTATCTCTATGATATTTATGTCAGTCATAGCTTAATCAGTCTCTCCAAACTAGCCATCGCCGCAACACAGCCAGCTCAAATCAAAAATAATATTATCAATGGCATCGATATTGATTTTTGCCAACAGCTAGAACAAAGTAATAATGGTCATGGCTATATCGATCGAGATTGGCAGGTAATCGCTGAAACCGAAAACGATGAATTAATCGTCGTCAAAGATAGTTTGCATCTACATATAGATCCCCGCCAACACTTACCCAAAAACTTCAGATGTGTCGAGATCGGTGCGGTTGTGCCAATTTATCTGCCACACAATCTCGTCGGACAAGATACTTACATCACAGTCGGAAATGCTGGTACGCCAAATTGCGGAGAAATAGTCCAAATCTACTTTAATTTTACGCCAGATGCTGCCCTAGCGATCGATCGAGGACTAATTCCCGAATTGAATAAATTAGACATTCCCTTTCAGTTTGCGATTCTCCACAATCGGGCTTTTTTCCATCGTTATGATTGTGGCACACTCTCGATCGATCGACCCGATTATCCTACCATACAGCCATTCCTCGCCAATATTTATCGATCGCACCAAACTGAATTTGCTGCCGATATTCCCCTCTTTAGTCAACAGCTAGCTCCAGGACTGGGACTAGTCGAGGTACCGACGATCTCCAGCAACGTTGGGATGCAGCAGTGCGAACTTATCGCCACAGGCTTATTAGCAGCCATCAAGCAAGACAAAACCTCAACACCAGATAAACTTAGCATCGTTCGCCAGAAATTAATCGCCGCTGGAATTGACTGGATTGAACCAGATTCCCCTCCCGCCAAAAATCTCCTCAAGCCTAACAGCTATGTTTTGTTTGGACAAAACTAATATAATTAAGTCTCTTTGGTAGCATAAAAATACATTGGTAAGAGCAAAAAGTTGGAATAATACTAGTCAATCCATATTATTATCTGTATCCTAAGACAACTTCTGACTAAAAAAAATAGATTTTAGGCATACTGTTATGTCTTTTCGATCGAATCAAAAGGGTTGTCGATCGAGTCTCGATCGATCATGATAGGTTGTGATAGGGATCACATATATCCCTATCTGTTAGCAAACTCAATTTTGTAATACAGGAATAAATCCAACATGGCTATGATTGAAATCTCCAACTTAAATCTTGCTGGTAACGACTTGCTCGTAGATTCCGAAAGCTTTTTAACTGAACTCGAAGCAACTGACAGCAGCCAGATTTTTGGTGGTACTGGCAAAGGTTACTGTGGTAATGGCGGCGGCAGTCACGGCGGTGGCGGTTACGGTGGCGGTTACGGTGGCGGTGGTCACGGTGGCGGCGATAGTCACGGTGGTGGCGGCGGCTATGGCGGTCACGGTGGCGGCGATGGTCACGGTGGCGGCGGTAGTCACGGTGGTGGCGGCTATGGTGGTCACGGCGGCGGCTACGGCGGTGGCGGTAATGGCGGCAGTGGCAGTGGTGGCGGAAGTTGCTACACTGCTGACTAGTCTTAGTTGCCCATCTACTGAAACCTTCTAAGTTAAACCCCCTGCCATAAGATTGAATGGAAGGGGGTTTAACTATTTTTTAAATCTTGATAATTGCGCCCTTCCCACTCAACAAATAGGCAATCACGATTGTCTATTCCGCTATCCACTTTCTTGAAAATATGCTCCACTTGCGGCGCACTGTTCGCGAAACCACTAAACAACTAAACAACCCTCTACCCTAGACATCTAATTATTTACTAGGAAGGGAGTAGTATTGTATTCTTGAAAAATATGCAAGCAACAGAAAATAGTCTAAACTTTTTGAAGTTAACTTTTCCATCTGAGTTTTTAGAACGATATAAAAATGGTGTAATCATCAAAAAAAGTTGGACAGTTAGGTTTACAGAAACAGAAGCTATCTTCTTCGGGACGAGAGTTTTTTCGATCAATAATCTGGCAGCTCCTGGCATCAAAGCGATCGAGCAAATGGTTGTAGGAATTAGATTTGAGGAACTAGTAGACTATCTGCCCGAACTAGAAGTAGTGGAATTGATCGGTCATCTTGATCGAGAAGATCTGATTCGCCCCGTTTACAAAAATGAATTTGTCGGGACAGCTTGGGAAAAACAAGTAGAATTCTTTGCTGACTTTGTAGACGATCCAAATACTGCCCAGCGGCGATTATTAGCAGGAATAGTTTGTCTAGTTGGCTGCGGCGGTACAGGAAATACTGTAATTCAACACCTTGTCAGTGCCGGAATTCAAAAGTTTATTTTAATTGACGATGATTTAGTCGAAAAAGGCAATTTAAACCGTCAATTTTGTTTTGAAAATGACGATATCGGCAAACCAAAAGTTGAGGCAATCAAAGCATATATTCTCGCCCGAAATCCAGACGCGCAAGTACATCCGATCTGCGAACGAGTTAGCAGTAGTGCGGATCTCGATCGATTATTAGTCGGCGATCTCCGACCACATGTTATTGTTGGTTGTGCAGACACTCCTCCCGTCGCAATTCAGATTTATATCCTCGAATATTGCATTAAAAATAACGTAGTTTGTACCTTTGGGGGACTGGGTATCCATCACGGTGTGGTGGGGCCACTTTTGACTGAAGCAGTTCATCAGCAGCGATATTTGGAACATCGACAACAGCAGCTCCAATTTATTAGTAGATTAACCGCCGCTGATGGGGGTAATGGAATTGCTACTGGTTCGATTTCTTATATGGCTGCGACAGTTTCTAGTCTAATGGTGGCAGATTTAATCGATCTTTTAGCCGGAATTAGAACCCCACCTTCACTCAATACTGTCGGTCGATATAATCCCTATTCTAAGAGTGTAATCCGAGAACAACAATATTAAACCTCAAAATCGAGGAGAGAATTTCCCCTCGATTGTCTGCACGTATTTGGATCTAGATACTCAGACGCTGATAAATCTCGTCTAGATGCTTGAGATGCTGCGTCGGATCGAAACAGTGCTCGACCTCAGCGGGGGTGAGGTGCTCGGTCACGCGGGGGTCACTGGCGGTCAATTTGTGGAAATCTCCACCTGGGACATTCCAGACTGCCATTGCGTTGGATTGAACGATCGAGTATGCTGTTTCTCGATCGAGTCCTTTACCCACCAATGCTAGTAATACACCTTGGCTAAATACCACGCCACCATAGCAGTTGAGATTCCGCGCCATGTTTTCGGGGTAGATCAGCAAATTCTTGATTAGGTTGGTGGTTTCGACCAACATGAAGTGAGTGATGATGCAAGAATCGGGCATACAGACTCGTTCGACGGAGCTATGCGAAATGTCTCGTTCGTGCCAGAGGGCGACGTTCTCCAGGGCGGCAATCGCGTTCCCCCGCAAGATTCGCGCCATTCCGGTGAGGCGTTCAGAACGGATGGGGTTGCGCTTGTGGGGCATGGCGGAGGAGCCTTTTTGTCCTTTGGAGAAGTATTCTTCCACTTCTAAGACATCCGTTTTTTGAAGGTTGCGGATTTCGACGGCGAAACGCTCCATACTCGCGCCAATTAGGGCTAAGACTTGGGCGAATTCGGCATGAATATCGCGCGAGATTACTTGGGTAGAAGCTGTGTCTGGAGTTAATCCGAGCTTCTGACAAGCAATGGCTTCGGCGCGTGGTTCGATATTTGCATAAGTACCGACAGCACCCGAAATCTTACCTACTGCAATTGTCTGACGAACTCGTACCAATCGATCGCGATTCCGCAACATTTCAGCTAGCCAACCCGCTAATTTAAAGCCAAAGGTAATCGGCTCGGCGTGAATCCCGTGGGAACGTCCAATCATTACGGTATTGCGGTGCTTTTGCGCTTGATAGCGAATCGCTTGAATCGTATCTTCCAACCGAGCGAGCAACACATCGGTACTCGCTACCATTTGTAGAGCTAGAGCCGTATCTAACACATCCGAGCTAGTCATCCCCAGATGGATATAACGTCCCGCTGCACCCACATATTCATTAACATTTGTGAGAAAGGCGATCACATCGTGACGGACTTCGGCTTCAATTTCTAAAATGCGATCGACATCAAATTTAGCCTTAGCCTTAATCTCATCAACGGCTTCCTGGGGAATATGTCCTAATTCAGCTTGGGCTTCACAGACAGCAATTTCCACTTGCAGCCAAGTTTGAAATTTATAAGCATCCGTCCAAATTTCGCCCATTTCAGGCAGAGTATAGCGTTCGATCACGAGTCCGTCACTTGAATACAACTACCCTATTGTATCAGGGTCAGGGGTGAGGGGTTAGGCTCGATCGCTTTAGGCTTGTTCTCACAGCAAATCGAGCATGAAAAAGATCTCGATCTGATCCATCTGTCATAATATATAAGATAATGAACTACTATCCGCCGCAAGCTGAGCGGGTAGTTTCCGCTTCGCTGTTAGCCTGTAGTTTCTGACGCTTCAACGCCCCAAGTTGCTTCATGCTTCTGCGCGAAGTAGAGCTTGGCGACTCTGCGCCTGGAGAGGACAGTTCCTGCCCCCTAGCCCAAATCAAATTGACTTGAGCGGCATTGACATCGCGATCTTCTCGATGACCGCAATGTTGGCAAATGTGGACTCGATCTGCAAGTGTTTTCGGTGTCAGCTCCCAACATTTAGCACAGCGTTGAGACGGCTTCAACTGGCGTGTTGGCGACTCCAAATAGAATCCACCAGCCTCTGCTGATTTATAGGCAAACATTTTGCTAATCGTACTAAATCCAACTTCCAGCATCGAACGGTTTAGCCCAGCTTTTTGAGCTTTGCGTTTACTACCTTTCTTCGCCTTGCGAGTCATGTTTTTGACACTTAATTGTTCCCCTGCAATTAGGCTGTTACCGCTAACTATATTGCTGGTTACTTTGTGCTGCCAATCCTCTCGTTGCCTTGCTACCTTGCGTTGTAATTTAGATACTACCTGACGATGTTTTTTCCACCGTCTTGATGCTTTGATTTTCTTTTTCCAATTTGCGGATGCGCTGCTCGGCGCGGGTTTCCCGACCATGGAAGCGCACCAAGCAGGCGACCTTTTTCTACGGAGTTTTTTGGAGGATAATTTGACTTTTTTCTGACTCTCTTTCAAGAATTCAGGCTTAGGGAATTGCTCCCCTGTTGACAGAGTTATCGCCTCTTTGCAGCCCAAATCGATACCGACAGAACCAATGTTAGTCAGCCTAATTGGTGTGCAAAGAACAGTAATTGAGGCATACCAATTACCATGCTCTAAGAACACGGTACAAGTGGTAGGAGTGCCCCACGTCCGCGCCTGTCCGCGCATTTGAATTCGACCTAACTTTGAGATAGTTAGGTGTCCATTACCGCCAGCCCCTTCGACTTTCCAACCAGCAACACCAGGATAAGTCCATCCTCTATAATGTCGTGCTGATTTGAATTTGGGATAGCCGCCAAGCCCACCAAAGAAGCGCAAGAATGCTAAATCTACTCGCTTGAGAGTGGCTTGCAATGCTTGAGAACCCAACGCTTTGTACTCCGTCCAGACCTCTTTGAACGCAGGCAGACAATTTTGCTGCTCAAAATAATCAACAGAGTGCCCAAACTTTTGGTACTGGGTTTTGCGATTGTAAAGAGCAGCGTTATAAAGTGCCTGGTGCATCCGTCTCCAATCATGCAATTGCTTTGCCTGATTGGTAGAGGGGTAGAGTCGGAATGTGGCGCGTCGTGTTAACATGAGAGAATTATATTCTACAGGTGGGGTCAGTGTCAACACATATCAGGAAAGGTTCGCATTCGGTTTTTAGTGTGAAATTGCACTTTGTATTTGTGACCCGATATCGACGTAAAGCAATTACAGCAGAAATGATGACGCGGATGCGCCAGATGTTTGAGCAGGTTTGTAAGACAATGGACTGTGAGCTGCTAGAATTTGATGGTGAAAGCGACCACGTTCATCTCTTGGTAGATTTTCATCCCAAACAATCAATTGCGGCGGTTGCTGGCTCGTTGAAAGCTTGTACTAGCAGGACGATGAGAAAAGAATTCGCAGAGCATTTGAAGCAGTTTTACTGGAAGAATGTGTTCTGGTCTGGGTCTTACTACGTGGCATCAAGCGGCGGCGCACCAATTGAAGTACTCAGGCAATATATAAAAAATCAAGAAACCCCTGAATGATTGTTCCCAAACTCATCCGCCCCTGCGCTTTTGAGAGCTACGCTTGTCAATTTACTTGGGGCGGAATCGTTCGGTAACTCGCTATCCATCCCCACCCCGCTTCGCTGAGGGTGGGGACTTCCGCTGAT
>JANYDE010000139.1 GCA_025359915.1 Chamaesiphon sp. 336R_metabinner_41
GCTTTTTTCAGGATCTCCTCAGTCTTACTAAATATTTTCTTTTTGACAGTTGGTCATCCTTGATTGATTTCATGCTTTATGGCTCAATCTCTAGTCTGGCAGCCAACTCCTCCTAGCTTTTTGAATTTGGAATTGCTGGATGTAAGAGGAGCGACTGGCTGGCTATTATTTTGGCTAGGTTGAGAAACTTGTACTTGAGTTTGACTACCACCGCCCCATTCTCCTGCTGCATTACGGGTGCGGAATTGCCCACCATCTGTATTGCTTGCCCACAGTGCTTGTTGTCCATCATTTCTGTAGACGACTAAATTTCCATCTGATTGAATGGCAAGAAAGGCTCCAGGATTACCATCTGTATTGGTTGCCCAGAGTGCTTTACCTCCACCATAGATCACAAGGTTTCCATCTGGTTGCAGTCTTAATATTTCACCGCGTCCTTCTGTTCCGGTTGCCCACAGGACTTGACCAGAACTATTACTGAAAACTAAATTACCATCTCGTTGAAAATTAAATCTGTAGCCACAGGTTGATCCACGGGCACCTTTGCGGAAAGTTCTACTACTTCCGTTAGTCCGAATATTAATATTTCGGCATGACTGAGCGATTAGTTGTTTTGGCTTAAACTCTTCAGCATTGCTGATCGATGTTGTCCGACAGATACTATTGACTCTGCATTATCTCGACCGATTCCGCTGGGATCATAACCACTAGCTTTGACGCAGCTCACTTGCAAACGACGGAAGATAACTCTTCTGAGTGGTGGGGTTGGGGAAGACGGCGCGGAGTAACTATTTTGCTGAGGAGCTGTTTCTGGTTGAGGTGTATCATTATTGAAGCCACCAGTTTGTTGTGTTTCACTATTACTATTAGACTGCGGCTGAGATGAATTTGATGATGGGGCATTCTCATAGCCTCGCTTAACAGATTGCCAGAGGTCATCCCAAGTAAATGCCTGCGAGGGTAAAGAGCTTGCGGTAATTGATGTAGCAACTGTAGCTACAGCTAGAATCGATCGAAACTGTTTCATTTTCATGGTCAAGCAATTCTACAAATCGGGGTGTATTGTGGAATTGATTACTTGAATCGCTTCCTGACTACAAGCATATTCAGCCAAAAGTCGATCGTCGATAGGAAAAAGTAGGTAGTTACAAACTAATTATTTCAGGTGACAACATCAGCAATGTGGCTGAATCGGGACAGAAAATAGTGGGGTTAATTACAAAAAAGTAGGATAAAATAGGAACAATGTAATCTACTGCCCCTGTATGGATATTGCCGAAGCCCTGAAAATAGCTGACAACTTGGTCTTTGCATCGCGAAATAAACACCTCAACGACTTGGAACGATCGATTATTGAAGGTGTATGTCAGGGCAAAAAATATTCACAAATCGCTCAGGACAATTACTGTGAGCAATCTCACGTTAATGATGTTGCCGCCAGTTTATGGAAGTCTGTTTCTGATGCTGTAGGCGAACAAGTAAAGAAGACAAATTTTCGCTCTACTATCGAACGGTATCAATCAACAAATAGTTCATCATTCTTTGTCTCATCTGTTAATGTGTGTTCTGATATCACATTAAATAATCACTCATATAATAGCCATCAACAAGCAGCTAGAACCAATACCCCACAGTATTTAAAAACCATTCCAGATCTCGTACCTTTTTATAGGCGAAACCAAGAACTAGATTCACTCAAGCAATGGATACTCACTGATAAATGTAGATCGATCATCATTTATGGTACTGCTGGGATTGGTAAAACTGCTCTAGCCAGACAGTTATTAGAAGATATTAAAGATGAGTTTGAAGAGATAGTTTGGCAGAGTTTAGGCTGTCAGCGTTCTGTGGTTGAATTTATCGATCGAAACCTAATCGCATCACTTAATATTAATGCTTTACCAGAACCACCATTAGATTTAGAAGCGAGATTATCCCTGCTACTCGAACATTTCCGAGAGCATCGTTGTTTGATAATTTTAGATGATGTCGATCGACTATTTAGTAGTGGTGAATTAGCTGCTAATTATACTGATGAATATCGAGAGTATCGGGAGTTATTTAGAAGGATTTGGGAGACAAATCATCAAAGCTGTGTAGTACTGTTGAGTCGGGAAGAGCCGAGCGAACTTGCTGTAACGCTTGGTAATAATAGCTTGATTCATTCTTTACCACTGGGCGGATTGGGTGAAGGTGGTAGGGAAATATTTAGAGCGAAGGGCTTGAGTGATGAGGATCGGTGGGACGATGCCATTGATTATTTAGGTGGGAATCCAGCCTATTTAGAATCGGTATCGATCTCGATTAATAAGTTATTTGGTGGTAAAGTTGGTGAATTCTGTAAGTACGAAGAGTTATTCCTGACGGAGGAGATCGAATCGCTGCTGACTCATCAATTTAGTAGATTATCAGCGGAAGTCCCCACCCTCAGCGAAGCGGGGTGGGGATGGATAGCGAGTTACCGAACGATTCCGCCCCAAGTAAATTGACAAGCGTAGCTCTCAAAAGCGCAGGGGCGGATGAGTTTGGGAACAATCATTCAGGGGTT
>JANYDE010000144.1 GCA_025359915.1 Chamaesiphon sp. 336R_metabinner_41
GGAGCCAGCAATCATGAAATCCAGCAAAGTACTCGCACTAATCATCGGCGCAATCGCATTATTCCCAACAGCTAGTTTCGCTGGGGAAAACGTTACGGGCAACTCTCAAGAAGCAAATCTCAACACTACCACCATCGGTCACGGCAACGTCAGCGTCACCGAAACCAACCAACAAATCCTCAATCTCCAGAAATCGAAAAAGCACGGTACCAACGTTGCTGGTACCAGTCAAAAAATTAACGCTGACACGACTACTGTTGGCTCTGGTAACGTCGATGTCAAAAGCGCGTTACAACAAGCCATCAACGAGCAAAAAGCTAAATAGTAGCTACAGTGCATAAAACTACGAAGTCAATCGTAGAGTTAATTGGAGGTAGATATGAACTAATTCAAAAATACTCCTTTTTCCACTCTAATTATGGAGAACCCCATCATGAAGTCTATCAAAATCCTAGCTCTACTTATTGGTTCGATCGTATTATTGCCATCTGCTAGTTTTGCAGATCGTGTCAGTGATAACAGTCAAGAAACTCATCAAGAATCTTCTGTTTATCACAATGGACGGATGGTCAAGTCCAGTACCCGCCAACGTATTCTTAGCTCGCGGAAAAATGGTCGTTATAGCAACAAGAGCAATGGTCATTTCCAAAGCATCAACATGAAAACTAGTACGGTTGGCAACGGTGGAGCCAATGTCCGAACTACTACTGTTGACGATGGAGTCAATGTCCACACTAGTACCTCTGGCAACGGAGTCAACGTACACACTAGTACCTCTGGTGATAGTGTCAATGTCCACACTAGCACCTCTGGTGATGGTGTCAATATCCGAACTACTACCACTGGCGATGGAGTCAACGTCCGAACTACTACCGTTGGCAATGGAGGTGTTCAAATAAAAACAATAATGCGAGACACAATGGGCGGAAATTACGACGACTAGATTTTCGCGGAGATTATTTGTTCTCTTACAGATAATCTCGAACTTAAATTTAAAGACTGATCTTTCAAGAACTAGCCCCATCGCATCAATTTAAGCTACTGGCTAATTATTTACACGCTGCTTTGATTTACCTCACACGATTAGGATCGTATCATGAACTCAAAAATCTTACTGACTAGTATTCTTTTCTCGATCGCGTTACTCACAAAACTTACTCCCCCTGCTCATGCACTTGGTTGTGTAAATGTCGATGTCAGCAACCAAGTCAAACTCACCGGATCGAAAGATGCTCCTGGCACACAACAAAATACAGTCAATCAAGCAATCGATCCTAATTCCTGTGTTGGCAATGCAAATGTGCATAGCACTACTCAAACTTATGTAGGTACTGATGGTGCAGACCAAAAACGCAACAGCAATCAATTTAGTGCTGGATCTGGAAATAATAGTCCAATTCCTACTAATGTTATCAATGCAGGTAATGTCAATATTAAAGCAGGTACAGCTACTACGATTTACAACCCCGCTTTGGATCCAAACTTTTTGCCTAAAAGATAAGCCGGAATTGACATTCATAAATTTTTTAACACAAAACAGTGCCTAGTTTACCCCAAACTAGGCACTGTTTTGTGAGGATCTGCATCTCACTATTTTGGATACGTACTTAGTAGTAAAAGGGATAAAAGAATAAGTAAAAAGGCGTAAAAAGTATCTAACAATAGGAAGAAGCGTTGTATCATTTAGATATCTTGGTAGAATAAATTGTCATGTTAAAATATCTATATAGAGCCACCTTAATTGTCTCCTCGTTAGCGGTGGGAGCTAATGTCAGTCAGGCACAGACGACACAAACCGCCAATCCAAATTCTACTGTCGGTAGTAATTCTACTGGGAACCTTACCGTCCAAACTAGTCCTCAAAATAGCAATAACCAACAAATTAATTATCCGAATATGCCGTTGAGTCCAGTAATTCAAAATCCAATTAATACTGAGAATGATTTTGGATTGAATTTAGGTGGCGCACTGAATACGATCGATGGACGGAATATGACGTTATATATCGGGATTACTTATCAACCAGGACGAACCGACGATCACAATGCACGAATGGCAAAATTGAGATCGGAAACTCAACTCCTCGAATCTCAAAAACAATCTACCCAAACTCAACTCGAATTGCTTAGAAAACAAGTCGCCGAGCAAGAACTCCGACTACGTAAATTGCAGTAAACTCCAACATCTGACTATTGACATTGAAGTCGCGCCAACCGATGGCGGATGCGCTGGGCGATTTCTCCGCCCATCATCGGCTTGCACAGATAGTCATCAGCACCAACCTTAAATGCTTCTTGCTGGGAGATCGAGTCTTTGCTGGCACTCAGAAACAAAATCGGCAACCGCTGCCATTGAGGGTCGCTACGCAGGACTTGACAGAGTTCTAATCCATTGATTTCGGGCATTTGTACATCCAAGACTAGCGCGTCAGGTTGGACAGATTGCAACACATTCCAAAACTGTTGCGGATCCGCGAGGGTAGTTATTTTTAGCCCCCAGGGTTGTAATAATTTGGGCACAGTGCGGAGCCAATCAAGATCGTCATCGACTACCATTACTTTTGGGGTGGTGGTATTCGGCAATAGAGAGGTGGCAGCGGTGAATATTTGTGAGGTTGTCAGGTTCGTGGTGCAGACAAATTTCCCACCATGTCTGACTACGGCTAATCGATCGATCAATTCATCGCGATCGCTCAACACTAATATAGCTCGATCGGGCAACCGTAAATGAACATTGTGGATAAAGCCTAGTGTCGAGCTAGATCCTCGGAAATTGACTAGTATTAAGGCTGGGGGATTAGGATCGGAGCCGCTGAAAAGATATCGATCGGCAGCCTCGATGCTAGATAATGAGATCGGGTGATAGCCACGATTTTCAGCGATCTCTGTCAAGGATCGATTTAGGCTCGGATCGAGATCGATGAGTAATAATAAGGGTAGATCGGGATTGGGGATGTCTGTTTTTTGACTGGGGAATGTTGTTGCTAGTTCTCGCTCCAATTCGATCGCATAAGTTTGGAGCGGTAACGCTTCCGTAGGGGATAATAGGATCGATCGATTTAGCAATCTTTCGATCTGACGGGTAATTTCCATCGCTGAAGTCAGGGAAAATACGCCCAATGTGCCTACTAACTTGTGCGCTTTTTGGTGTGCTTGTTGTTGGAGTGAATAAGTGCAATGACCTAATAATAAGCGATCTACTATCGTCACAATTTCGGCTAAATTTTCCAGACATTGGGGTTTTGTTGTGACCCATGTTTCCTGAAGAAATGCTAAATAGTCTGATTGTTGTCGATGCGAATGGATTGGTTGAGAATTATCATTATTACAATCATCTGGTAGGGGCAATTCATGAATTGTCCCTACCAGATGGCGAGGAGTAGAATCAAGGGAATTCTGTGCCGATGTGAGATAATAACCTCGACCGTGAATAGTCCCGATAAAATCCTGAGGTGCGCCTGCTGCTTGAAGTTTGTGGCGGAGTCTGCGTAAATGAGATCGAACAGTCGCCTCTGCGGGGAAATCATCAGACGACCACAACCTGTCGATTATTTCATCATTACTAAAAACACGATAACTATCTCTCAAAAATAGTTCTAGTAGATCGTATTCTTTAGTGGTTAGAGTCAATGACTGCCCATTGTATGTGACTTCACAACTACTCGGATTGAGCATCAGATCGCCCCAACTCAAAAGCGGCAAAGGATTTGTACTACCCCTTCGCAGCAGCGCACGTACTCTCGCCGTCAATTCGGCAATATCGAAAGGTTTGACTACGTAATCATCCGCGCCCGCATCCAATCCCTGGACTTTTGCCGTGGTATTGTCTTGAGCAGTCAACAGCAAAATTGGTGTCGTATAACCTGCCCCCCGCAACTTTTGGCAGAGACTAATCCCATCCAATTTGGGCAACATAATATCCAAGACGATCGCATCATAATCAAATGTAGATGCATAAGTCCACCCCATTTCTCCATCTTTGACTGCATCAACAATATGGTGTTGAGAACTCAGACTCCGAGTTAATATGGCGATTAAGGCATCATCATCTTCTATCAACAGAATTTTCATGTTTTCCACTCAGTATTTTGGAAAACAACACAGTATCCATCTGGATCTTTAAATGTTGCTCCATTAATCTCCCCATACTGATTATAAGATGGCACAATTTGATCGCCAATATGATTCTAGGGCTAGTCGCCAGCGAATTGTGGCTGAGGAGATTCTCGCTGTCGCGACACTGATGCCCTCACTTTAAAGATATGTCAGACAGTCGATCGATTGCACCTATTAACTTAATCTCGATCGGGTGAATGCGGATAACCGTTCTGTGGGCATAGTAATAACAGCAATGTATTCACGATGATCTGCGTGAATAACATTGTATCATAGTCATATCGCTTCAATCGTTTAGAATAAATTAACCACAACCTCGCTCCATCTAAAAATAAAGTAATAATGGCATTTAATCCTGATTTTCTGGCACACAAATCTGAAGATGCGCAGGTAAACCAATTACTCAAGTATCTCCAACACCAATCCCCAGAAGTCTTAGCCCAAATTGCTAAGGCGACAACTCCCCAAGTCAAAGATATTATCACCCACAATATTCAGGGTCTATTAGGCATGTTGCCAAGTGATGGCTTTAGCGTGCAGGTGACAACCGATCGTGATAATCTAGCTAATCTCCTCGGCTCGGCGATGATGACTGGTTACTTTCTGCGCCAAATGGAACAGCGGATGGAACTAGAAAATATGTTAACAGGTTCCAGTTCGATCTCTGGTGAAGCCGCTCCGAAAGAAAATCGCGAGTAAGCTTAGAACAGTCATATTCTGCTGCAATTTCCGCGCCAACTCCTTCAAATACCGCTCATCCTCAATCATCTCCGGCTGGAAAATCCCCTCCTCTCCTAGGGAGAGGCTATTACTCTGGCAAACGCTCCGCTACCGCCAACGGAGGGGATTTGTCATGGTGAACGTGTTGAGCGGAGGTTTTAATCGCCTAAATAGATGCCCAAACCCCGCGCAGTTTTGACGAGGGTACTTTGAGGATTTACCGCACAGTAGAGCGAAATTGCTTCCTCGATCGGGACGCTAATTACTTCGCGGCGTTGCCATGCTACCATGCGATCGAACTTCTCCTCGGCAACCAGATCGACCGCAGCGACTCCAAAAGCGGATGCGATCAATCGATCGAGTGGTGACGGCATCCCCCCTCGTTGGGTATGTCCCAGGGTAGTTACCCGCGTTTCTGCCCCGCTTGCAGCGGCAATCTTGGTGGCTAAATAGTGCCCGATGCCGCCGTAGCGATTGGTATCTACTTGGATGATTTCGCCGCATTCAGTTTTCACCGCTTCGGAGACGATAATCAGCGAATAATTCTTGCCTTCTAGTTGCCGCAGCCGAATCCGTTCACATAAATTGTCGATCGTATAGGGAATTTCGGGAATCAGGATTACATCCGCACCCCCAGCAATGCCCGCACTAATGGCAATATGTCCAGCATCGCGCCCCATTACTTCCAGGATCATCGCGCGTGAGTGACTGGCTGCGGTAAAATGAAGCCTGTCCAGAGCTTCGGTGGCAATATTTACAGCAGTATCAAAGCCGATCGAGTGTTCCGTGACTCCGACATCATTATCGATCGTCTTAGGGATGGCTACAAAGTTCATGCCGCCCTGTTGACAGATTTTTCGCAGAATAGCAAGGCTGCCATCGCCACCAATGCCTACGAGGGCATCTAGCCCCAACTGATGATAACCTGCGATAATCTCTGGAGATCGATCGAGCAGTTCGCCATTTTCCATCGGGAAGGCGAAGGGATTGCCCTTATTTGTCGTCCCCAAATAAGTACCACCCATCACCAGTAATCGATCGACCAAGGGTATGGTCAATTTTACCGCACCGATGGGACGTTCCATCAAACCTTGAGTCGCACGGAAAATTCCGATTACTTCCCAATTATAAGTATCGATCGCCCGATGAACGACGGCTCGAATTGCGGCATTCAGTCCAGCACAATCACCGCCGCTGGTGAGAATACCGATTCGTTTAGGAGGAGTCATGTCCGAGTAAGTTAGTAAAGCGGTTGCCGCATCATTGCAGCTTACTATCTATATCCGAGATTGGGCACTGACAAACGGTTTGTTCATGTTTTTTAATCTTTAAACCACAATTCGATTTAGATAATATTAATTAACACTCGATCGATTGTGGATGGCTAAAAATTATCGATCGGTTTCGGGTTATTGGCTAGCAAAAACAGCATCATCCAGACTGAGTTGTTACACTGCGATAAACTGCCATAAACATGTCTAGCACAGCTACCATCATTTTTCCACATCAGCTTTTTCCCCAGCATCCTGCATTGATTCAGGGACAGATAGTTTATTTAGTAGAAGAGTGGCTGTTTTTTCATCAATATCGCTTTCACCAACAGAAGTTACTATTACATCGCGCCACGATGCAGATGTATGCAGATTATCTAACTCAGCAAGGCTACGAGCTACATTATATTCCGGCGACGAGTGCCGAATGCGATCTGCGGAAACTTTTACCCACAATCGCTCATGCGGGTATCCGCGCACTCCACTATGTGGATGTGGTAGATGATTGGCTCCGTCAACGGCTAACCGAGGGAGCACGGCAGCAGAGGATACATTTGCAGGAATACCGCTCGCCTAATTTTTTGGAAGATCCGGCTGAAATATCAGAATTTTTCGATCGGCGGAAGAGTTATAAGCAGACTGATTTTTATATCGACAGGCGGAAACATCGCAAAATCTTATTAGATGAATCTGGCAAAGCTCTGGGTGGACAGTGGACGTATGATGTGGATAATCGGCAAAAGTTTCCGAAAGATCGATCAGCTCCAGCCATCCAGTTACCTGGACTGAATGAATATGTCAAAGCAGCTCAAGTGTATGTCAGCCAAAATTTTGCGGATAACTACGGATCGATCGAGCAACCTTTTACAGCGGGCTACTATCCAACGACTTATGCCGAAGCAGATGCTTGGTTGACAGACTTTTTGACGGTGCGATTTGCTGATTTCGGTGCTTATGAAGACGCACTAGTGCTAGAGGAGACAATCCTACATCATTCCGTATTGTCACCGCTGCTAAATATCGGCTTACTATCTCCGCAACAGATAATCGATCGAGCCTTAGAACTGATCGATCGAGTGCCTTTAAACAGCCTAGAAGGCTTTGTCCGGCAGATTATGGGTTGGCGAGAGTTTATCCGCATTACTTACGAGCGGCGCGGGCGCAGCCAGCGGACTCGCAACTATTGGGGCTTCACGCGACAGATTCCTGAGAGTTTCTGGAGCGGAACTACAGGGATTTTACCGCTGGATGCCACAATTAAAAAGACGCTCAAAAGTGGTTACTGTCACCACATCGAACGGCTGATGGTGATCGGAAATTTCATGGTGCTGTGTGAATTTGACCCCGATGAGGTGTATCGCTGGTTTATGGAGATGTTTGTTGATGCCTATGATTGGGTAATGGTGCCGAATGTATACGCCATGAGTCAGTTTGCCGATGGTGGAGGCATGTGTACCAAACCCTACATTAGCGGTAGTAATTATTTGATGAAGATGAGCGACTACAAAAAGGGTGATTGGCAGCCAATTTGGGATGGATTATTCTGGCGATTTATGTACGTTCATCGTGATTTCTTTTTGAGTAATCCCCGATTGGGAATGTTAGTGGGAACGTTCGATAAAATGTCACTAGAAAAACAACAGCAGCACATTTTAGCCGCAGAAAATTTTTTAGCAAATTTAGATTAGTTAGAGTTGCATACCAAGTTGAATTTTAACTATCCGTTCGATCGATTTCATGTCGCCTGCTGAGATAGTACCAAGTTTATTTACCAGTCGTTCCTTCGATGCCGTAGTCACTTGGTCAGCCATTGCCTTGCTTTCTTTGCCATCGACAATAACGATCGCTTCACTAGGATACAATCGACCAGTATTGGTCGTTAGTGGCACCACTTGAACGCGATTTAATGAGGCATTAGCAGCATCATTGCTAATAATAATAGCAGGTCGAATTTTCCGAATTTCGCCACTAACAGAGGGGTCAAAATCTATCAACCAGACCTCACCCCTGAGCATCATGACCGCTCCCAATTAGTCCATTGCTCCATTCCAATGCTTCGCGCTCTCGATCGATATCGGCTGCCATTGCTTGGTAGGCAGAAGCCAGATCTTCTTTCATGACGTGGGGACGTGCCAAGTTTTCGAGGAATTTACTAATATTTCCTTTGCCGACAACCCGATAGAGAGCATCATAAACCTCTCGATCGTTGGCGTAGCCTACCGGAGGTAATCGTGATGGTCATTTTTGTATTGAAAATGATAAACTCAAGCCGGAAACGATTGCTGATTATAAAGAATGTTATCTATCAAGATAGCTGAGGTTGGTATGTTAGATAGAATGAATTTGAAAACCATCAGCCAGAACTAATAAATCTCTATCTTTTGTCCCACGCCATCCCATATTATCAACATTGAATACACTATAACCAGCATCGGTAATGGGCTGTTTTAGTTTTCGACTCAAGAGATTTTCATCCAGCAAAACGAGCATTCAGCACTTCACCTCGATAGAGCATGACACGAGCGATCGATTCTAATACTTGGATTGCAGGAATTTTTAGGTGGGGGAAATCCTCTGAAAATTCACTTAAACCATCTTCATCTTCTAGGTAGTCAAATAGAGTTTGGAGTGGCACACGAGTACCGATAAATACTGGTACACCTGACATAATATCTGGATCGGTATGCATGATCGATCGATCGATCGCGAAGCGTCTCAACCAGCGCATCACTAATAGTTTGCTGCATGTCCATTTTACTTGGCTCGTAATGAATTACTTGTAGGGGTAATTGATGAATTACCCCTACTCTAACTCTAAACTATTCCTGAATATAGGCATCCATCGGCAGACAAGAACAGACCAAATTCCTGTCGCCATAAGCTTGGTCGATCCGACCTACCGCTGGCCAGAACTTATAATCCTGTAACCCAGCCACAGGAAACACCGCTTGCTCCCGACTATAAGGACGATCCCAATTAGCATCGACTAGATCGACGATCGTGTGTGGCGCATTTTTCAGGGCGTTGTTTTGTTTATCCACATTACCGATTTCGATTTCGCGGATTTCTTCGCGGATGGCGATCATCGCATCACAGAACCGATCGAGTTCCGCTAATGATTCGCTTTCGGTAGGCTCCACCATCACCGTTCCGGCGACTGGCCAAGATACGGTAGGCGGATGGAAACCATAGTCGATCAGACGTTTGGCGATGTCATCGACTTCGATTTCGGCGGTCTTTTTGAATTCCCGCAGGTCGAGGATGCACTCGTGGGCGACGAAGCCGTTGGTACCTTTGTAGAGAACGGCGTAGTGATTTTCTAACCGCTTGGCGATGTAGTTGGCATTGAGGATGGCTACTTCGGTTGCTAATTTCAGACCTGCTCCACCCATCAGGGCGATGTAGACCCAGGAAATCGGTAAAATGCTCGCGCTACTCCAAGGGGCGGCGGAGACTGCGCCGATGCCTTGTTTGCCGCCCATAGGGATGACTTTGTGGGTGGGGAGATAGGGGGCGAGATGTGCCATTACGCCGATCGGTCCCATGCCAGGGCCGCCGCCACCGTGGGGGATGCAGAAGGTTTTGTGGAGGTTGAGGTGACAGACATCTGCGCCGAAGTCGCCGGGACGACATAAACCGACTTGGGCGTTGAGGTTGGCTCCATCCATGTAGACTTGTCCGCCGTGTTCGTGAACGATCGAGCAAATCTCGACAATTGCTTCTTCAAATACGCCGTGGGTGGAGGGATATGTCACCATTAATGCGGCTAATTTGTCGGCATGTTTGGTGGCTTTGGCGCGGAGATCGGCGACATCGATGTTGCCATCATGATCACAAGCGATCGGTACTACTTGCATTCCTGCCATCACTGCGCTAGCGGGGTTGGTGCCGTGGGCAGATTGAGGAATCAAGCAGACATTGCGATCGATATCGCCGCGTTGGTGGTGATATTCGCGAATGACTAAGAGTCCGGCGTATTCGCCTTGGGAGCCAGCGTTCGGTTGAAGGGAGATCGCGTCAAAGCCCGTAATTTCGGCTAACCAGCGTTCGAGGTCGTCAAATAATACTTGATACCCTTGCGCTTGTTCGACGGGTGCGAAGGGGTGAATTTGACCGAATTCTGCCCAAGTTACGGGTACCATCTCGGAGGTGGCGTTGAGTTTCATCGTGCAGGAACCAAGGGGAATCATCGCTTGAGCGAGGGATAAATCCTTGGATTGCAGGCGGGTGATATACCGGAGCAATTCGGTTTCGGAGTGGTAGATATTGAAAACGGGGTGAGTCAGGTACTCGGAGGTTCGGGCTAATGTTGAAGCTTGGATGCTGGATGTGGAGCTACTAGTTTCGATTTCGGAGCAGGTGAAATCGGGTGCTTTATCACCAGCAAAAATCCGCCACAAGTCCATCACATCGGCAGGGGTGGTGGTTTCATCAAGGGAGATACCGACGTTATTCAGATCGATCGATCTCAAGTTAATCTTCTGGGATTTTGCTCGCTCTAAAATGGCGGTAGCATTTCCAGGTATTTTTACCTGGAGTGTATCGAAATAGGGTGCATCGCCGATCGAGTAACCTAGCTTAATTAATCCAGTGGCGAGGGTAGTAGTTAGATTATGAATGCGATTTGCGATCGATCTCAAACCCTCTGGGCCATGATAAACCGCATACATACCTGCCATAATTGCCAGCAGGACTTGGGCGGTACAAATATTACTAGTCGCTTTATCGCGGCGGATATGTTGTTCGCGAGTTTGGAGTGCTAATCGGAGGGCAGTTTTACCGCGTTTATCTTTGGATACTCCTACTAATCGACCTGGGATTTGACGTTTGTAGGCATCTTTGGTCGCAAAATAGGCAGCATGTGGCCCACCATAACCTAATGGTACCCCGAAACGTTGGGTATTTCCGACGACGATATCTGCGCCGAATTCTCCAGGTGGCTTTAATAGAGTGAGACTGAGTAAATCGGCGGCGACGGTGACGATCGTTCCGGCTTTGTGCGCTTGTTCTACTACTTCTTGATAATCATAAACAGCTCCATCGGTGGCAGGATATTGTAATAACATCCCGAAGATTTCTTGACTGAAATCGATCGATCGATGATCGCCAATAATTACTTCAATGCCTAATGGAATAGCACGGGTTTTAATTACGTCAATAGTTTGCGGATGACAAGCTTCCGAGATCCAAAAAACATTAAACTTAGTCTTCCCAATTCCATAACTCATGGACATCGCTTCCGCTGCTGCTGTGCCTTCATCGAGGAGAGAGGCATTGGCGATCGCCATCCCAGTCAGATCCATAATTACGGTCTGATAATTAAGCAAAGCTTCGAGTCTACCTTGAGAAATTTCGGGTTGGTAGGGTGTGTATTGGGTGTACCAACCAGGATTTTCTAAGATATTTCTCTGAATAACTGTAGGTGTAATGCAATTGGCATAGCCCATACCGATGTAAGAGCGGAAAATTTGATTTTGGGACGCAATTTGTTTAAGCTTATTTAAGACAGTATATTCGCTCTGAACTGTTTCAATTGCCAGCGGCTGCTTGAGTTGAATAGCCGCTGGTACAGTGCTATCGATCAACTCATCCAAACTAGCTACACCCAATACCCTCAACATTCGATCGATATCAGCAGGTTGTGGTCCAATATGCCGTTGAATAAACTCACCAGTTGCCCCAGGATTGGCGGCGGTATCCACGATATTAGCTGGATGAGTAAATCGGGGTAGAGATTGCGTCATAGAAATCGGAGTAGTGAGAGATATTGGATTTTACTGTAATAGATTTGGGTGCATTTGGGTACGAGGGATTGACTATTTAGTCAATATCCCCAAAAGTCTGGAGTTTAAAGCCTCACCCAAACAACCTAACAATTATTAATTATTAATTAATTTAAGCTCCTTCAACTTTGGCACGATATTCAGTCGCCGAAAATGTACCTTCAAGTGCACTGGTGTCATCCACTTGAACTTCGATCAGCCAGCCATCAGTGTATGGTTCTGTGCTGATAATTTCTGGTGCATCGATCGCCGCATCATTGCGTTTGATCACTTTGCCACTAATCGGTGCTTTGAGATCTTCGACAGCTTTGACAGATTCGATCGATCCAAAGGCACTGCCCTTAGTAATTGTGTCACCAACCTCTGGTAATTCGACAAATACTATATCCCCTAACTGATCGACTGCAAAAGCACTCACGCCGATTTTGGCGATGCCTGCGGTCACTTCGACGTATTCATGTGAGTCTGTATAACGTAAATTTTCGGGATACTCAAAGCTCATCTTGTGTTCTCCTATTCTCTGTCTGCTCTAGCATAGCGATTAATGGGTCTTTGGCGTAGCCTTTTTGAACAAAAATCGAGTTACCAAAAAGATCGCTGTCAAAGTTTATGCTAAATTTAAGGATCCTTGGGATAGCTACCGTTGGCGATACCTTGATCGATCTTACCCATGACGGTGAGGGCATTATTTGTCCAGCCATCGGATGCTTTATAAGTGTTGAGAAAATCCATCAATCTTTGCTTGGATAAAGGAATATCTCCCAGCGCGTAGGCGGACATGCCCGCATGGTACATTGCCATATAATTTTGCGGCCAATACTTTAAGACTAGCTCCATAATTGGCCCAGCAGATTTGTCGTCTCCGGCATCGGCGACTGGATGTCCGATTTCAAAGACGATATTTACGGCTTGAGGGCGCATGGTTGGATCCAATTGAGCGATCGCGCGATCGGCTGCATCGATTTTGCCTGCGAGCGCGTAACAGGCGGCTGCGTAACCGATGCCTTGCCAATCGGCGGGGGGCGGATTGGCATTTA
Organism: Chamaesiphon sp. 336R_metabinner_41; assembly: GCA_025359915.1. GTDB lineage: Bacteria > Cyanobacteriota > Cyanobacteriia > Cyanobacteriales > Chamaesiphonaceae > Chamaesiphon. Next base: position 12,927 of record JANYDE010000144.1, read on the forward strand.
TGGCTGTGACGGATTCTACGGCATTACAGCGGGGTTTGATCCGATCGAACCAGATGTTGCCAGTGATTGTGTCGGTAGTCGCAATGGGAATAGGTGTGGAAGTCGTATTGACAGATTGATTTCTTGAAATATTACCAATCCAGAATGCTGTCATCGAGAATAATAGGATAGTTCCGACGATGGAAATTAACGGTTTTGATGCTTGAATTGGTTTGATGAGTTCGATCGCGACACAATTGGTATTTTCAATATCGATCGATTCTAGTTGCTGTTTGGCTGTTTTGGCATCGGGAAATCTGTCGCGCGGATTGGGTGCGATCGTCTGTTGTAACCACCGAGTAAATAGGGGATTAACACCTGTCACTAAATGCTCGAATTTTAGGTGATAATTATCGTCTAGGAGATTGTTGATATCTGTCGATCGAGTATTGGTAATCAGACAAATAATCGTCGCACCTAAACTATATAAGTCTGATGCTTTTGTCAGGGGACGATTGAATAATTCTTCTGGTGCCATAAATCCCGGCGTTCCGGCTACCATGCTGCTGACGGCTACTTCTTCTCGATCGATTCGCGCCAATCCAAAATCGATTAGGTAGGCTCGATTGTCCTCATCTATTAAGATATTTTCTGGCTTAATATCGCGGTGAAAGATCGGCGGGATGCGTTGCTGGAGATCTACCAGTATTTCGAGGATGGATAGGCTGATCTTTTTGATCTCGATCGGTGTAAATGTTCGACGTTCGCTTAAAGTGGGTGCAGCTTTATATTCCTGCACCATGCAAAAACCATCGTTAGTTTCAAAGGAATCTAAGTAGCGAGGAATTCGCGGATGATCCAACTCTTTCAAAAATTGAATCTCTCGCTCGTAAGCTTTAAATCCTTGCCAATTAGTATCAGTTTGGACAAAGCGAAATTGCTTGATGACTACCAGCTCATCGCTCGCGTCTAGCCGATGTGCTAGATAACTAATCCGCCCACCTTCACGGTTGCAGCCCAATTCACGTTGGACTCGATAATCTGTAAAATCGGGATAGGATGAGGGCATATCTCTTTTTACCTATAGTTCCCAATCGATCGACAGGATTAACAGGGGAGATGGGAGATGGGAGATCGAAAATTAAGGAATGTAATTTTTTCGGGCTAGAGCAAGAGGTGGGGCGCAAATGGGGATTATGATGAGAAAAATTGTAAAGTTTCGTAAGAAAGAGCAGTTATAAGATATGTCTATTCCTTTATTAGAGTACGCCCCATCCTCCCAAAATTCGCGAATTAGCGGTTATGAGATCGGTAGCGATGAACAGCCCAGAGTCTTTTCTACAGACAATTTACTATCCTCCAATCAAATCGGCGATCTGATTGAAGCTGCTTATCGTCAGATATTTTTCCATGCTTTCGCAGCAGATCGGGAAAAATTCTTGGAATCCCAGTTGCGGAGCGGACAAATCACGGTTCGCGATTTTATTCGTGGCTTGTGTTTATCCAATACTTTCACCAATAGTTTCTACAATCTCAATAGCAACTATCGCTTCGTCGAACATTGCGTGCAGAAGCTGCTAGGACGCGACGTGTACAGCGAAGCTGAGAAAATCGCTTGGTCGATCGTTGTGGCTACTAAAGGTCGTTCAGGCTTCATTAATGACCTGCTCAACAGCAATGAGTATTTGGAAAATTTCGGCGATAGTATCGTTCCATTCCAACGCCGTCGGGTACTACCTTCTGGTGCGAGTACATTACCATTTAATATCCAGTCTCCTCGCTACGATGAATACTATCGTGGTAAGTTAGGATTCCCCAAAATTTCTTGGTCTGTTACACCACGGAGTTCTCAGCCCGTTGCTCAGAAACCAAAAGCTGGCGATCCTTCGATGTTTGTTGATATGGTGCAGAGTCTTGGTTTCCTCGGCAATCCGCCTCAGTCGATCTCTGCGCTCAATCTAGATTATGAAAATCTAGTTCCCCGTCGCTAAGTTAGGTATTTTAAGACTGCGCTATATCCCCGACTTCTTCAAGAAGTCGGGGATATGTTTTGATATTTATTTAAATCTTAACCCCTGATGTTGGAATGGCGATCGCTTTGAGCACTTCGGCAAAATCAGCCTCATTAACAAGGGGGATTAATTGCTGTAAATATGGTTGATACCGAAATAATTCGTAACCTCGATCGATCAAATATTCTGCGGCGGCTAGATCGATACCTTTGCTAGTATAACTATTATAAATGATTGTCGGTGCAAATTTAGTGAGAATTTGTTCGCAACCAATTAAGATTTGTAATTCACTACCTTCTGTTGAGATTTTGATTACGTCTATTCTTTCGATATTAGATTGTTGGACAAATAAATCTAGTGTAGTGCAATTAACTTGTTCGATTGGTGTGTCTGGATCGATTATTTCTTCATCTGCGGCGAGGTAATTAAATTCGCTACTAGTTTGCAAGACTAATCGCGCGGTGCAATCTCGATCGCCGATTGCATTGTTAAAGACTTTAACATTTTTAAGCTGATTAATTCGACAAGTTTCGGCGAGACAATTGACTGATTCACTAAATGCTTCGATCGCATATACCGTTCCCTGATCTCCAACGCGTAGCGCGGCACTAAACGTATATACACCAAAGCTAGCACCGATATCGATGACATTCATTCCAGGTTGAATCGACTGTCGCCAAAACTCTAATTCCCGCTCGAACCAATCCCCTTCAGCTAATAGACATCTGGTGGTCGAATTTTGTAAACTTGCAGGTACTGTCAATAAAAGATCTGTATCAAAAGGGATACAAGTATATGGACTATCGATTTTCAAGTCTGTCCATCGCCACGGCAATTTAGCTAATCTTTGGCTACCATAATCTACGCCAATCTGTTGCCAATGATTTGCTGAGTCTGGCTGTTCCAAATCTCGATAGGCGAGGTACAATGACTGCAAGATCGTCGGGTGATCTAAGGCTAGTTCTCCTGCTCTATGTAGATAGACTAATCCTTCTAATGCTCGATCGCCAATACTATAAATTCCCAGGCGAATATTCGGGAAAATCAGATCTGGCATCAGTTGATTCATCAGATGCAATAACCTCAGTCCAGTTTGATTGTCCAGGGCAATTTGAGTGCGGCACAGTACCTCGGTGAGCATTAACATGGCTTGGGTATAGCCATTATTTGTATTTAAGATGCGTTCAAGTTGTTCGCTTCTACCATTGGTAATGTGGGTGCGCGTTAATGGCGGAATATAGACAATCCCTGGATCGATTTCAGCTTCGGTATAAGTGGGTTGAAGGTTATTGATAAAGGCACTAAAAGCGATCTCCGCAGCATCGCTATAATTGCCCAACATGCAGTTAATTAGGGCTAAATGCGCGAGACATAATGGATGTTGATTCAATTCTGAGCCTGTCTTGACTGCCTCAAAAGCGATTTCGGCATACAGTCCATGCGTGAGCGCGTTATCACAGCTCTCAGCGGCGATTAGGGCTGTTACGGCTAAATTATTCCACTCTAAGGCGGTTTGGGGTGATTCCCACTGACAACGATCTAGAATTTGGGTGAGTTGCGAGGAAGCTGCTGGGGTAATTTCTACCTGATTTTGCTTGATGTAATTTAGATAGGCTAGTTTGGGATCGAAATCGATAGACATGGCAGCGGTGCGTTTCTCCTGGATTGATGGGTGGAAATGTATCGACAGCGGAATCTTCTCCCTAGTCATCATCTTAATATTTTGCGATTACATTGGCTAAGATTGACTGTCAATGTTTAGATAATTTGACAATTTTATCGATCGATCTCCAGGTAGCTAAATCTGATCGAGATTGACCTCCGTACTATAAATAACAGCTAGCTGCTGCAAAGTAACCCCGATTGCCACTGGCGATATTCTAGTACAAAAGTATGAATCATGTTGAGTGCAAGCTGGGCAAAAATTATTGGTTTATCTGCGTTGCAAGGGGCAATTTCGCTGACATGGTTAATCTACAATATTTATCTGCCAAAACTGTTAATTAGTTATGGCTTCAGTCCGAAATTAGCTGTTTTATTGTTAATTGCAGAAAATGCGATCGCGGTAATATTAGAACCATTGTTTGGAAGTTTGTCCGATCGAGCCTATCGGTGGTTGGCGACTAAATTTGGGATTATTTCCTTTGGTGTAATTTTGACTTCGGCAATATCAGTATTGATTCCGACAATTGTGGTCTTTGGAGATGTATTTAGCGCGGTCAAATGGATTCTACCAGTGGTATTAATTGCTTGGGCGATGGCAATGACAGTATTTCGGACTCCGGCAATTTCATTGATTGGTAGGTATGCCTTTGCGAGTGAATTACCAATTGCGATGAGTTTTTTGACTGTAGTTGGTGGATTTATTGGTGCATTAAGACCTATATCTGAAAGTTTTATTCTTGGGATTGGTGCTCCATTCGCTTTTACGATCGCGTCAGTCGTTTTATTAGCAGCTACTGGGCTATTGCGTTATTTCGATCCAGGGATAAATGAAAATTTACCCGTCACAAAACGTCAGCCGATAGCTCTTGTAAATGCTGGCTTGTTAATTGGGATGGGATTTGGTTTGGCTTGGATTTCTCGCTGTTTGCTTGAAACTATTCCCAAAATGATTAAGGTGCAGTTACCCCAATTCGATCCGGTTATTTCAATGGTATTCATCTCGTTAGCCATTTCTACTTTTGCATTACCTGGTGGGTTACTTGCGGTTAAGTATGGCAATCAGCGAATCATGTTAATCGGCACTGCTGTTACTCTTGTCGGATTATTAGGGATGGTTTTCTTACCATCGCCAATTACCCTGGTGATGGCAATTGTGTTATTTGTCTGCTGTTTTAGTTGGACGACAAATGGGGCGATTCCCTTAGCAATAAATCTCTTTCCTGCCGATCGATTGGGATTGGCTGTCGGGCTTTATTTTAGCGGTGTTACTGCTGGACTTTGCTCGTTTAGTTCGCTGTTTAATCCAGTTGCCACTCTGACACCATTTCTAGGGGCAATCTGCGGATCGATCGGTTTAATAATTGCGGGAAGATGCGTTTGGAAAAGCCTTCAATTACTGCCTTCTCAGGATCGGATTAGACAGCTAGATTGAATAGTTGAATAGTTGAATAGTTGAATAGTTGTTTAGTTGTTTAGTTGTTTAGTGAATGGCGATAGGTGCTGAGGTTGGACTGAATCTAAAATGAGAGGGAGATCTATATGTATAGATGGGGTTATTTAATAAGTTTGGGGTTTTGGTGCTGGGGGTGTCTGGTTAAAATACCTGTGCTTGCGCAAGTTCCACCATCTACACCAAGCCCAATTGCTAGTCCACAGGTGGCAAAAATTGTCACGATCAAGACGGGTGAAGTATTGCGAGTTAAAGTTGATTTATTTAATCTGAATCAACCAATCGCGGTATTTTTGGGCGATATAGATGTGACTGCCAAAATCAAGATTGAGGGGCAAGAATTAGTTTATCAATCCAATCTATTGCCATTACCTGTTGGCGAACAACCACTGACTATTTACCTGACGAAATCTGCCGATAACTGGGAAACCCTTGCTACTTTCCTGATCAAAGTCGAACCAGCGGTAGCTCAGTCGCCAACGTTACCAGATAAAGATTCAACAGCTCCAGGCAAGGATTCAACTGCCCCATCATCACCATCCGAAACGGCGAAATCATCAGACAATATTTTCACGGTAAAACCTAAATTCACTGCCAATCTCAAGTCCCAACTTTTTGAAAAACGTACTGCCGATGCGGGTGCTTCTCAACGTCCAAGCGCGCTCGATCTCTCGTTTACAGGCGGTTTGGCGAGCAAATACAAGAGCGGTAGCACGACAATTGAAGGCAACTTTAATGTGATTGGGAGTACCTTTCTGCCAGATGCACTCCGCTTTAATCAGTTGCAAGGAAGAGCCTCCCAATTTGATTTAAGTGAATATATCGTAGATCTGACAGATACTGGCAACAAATTTTCCATCGGGCATGTTTGCGTTGGCAATCACCCGCTTTTATTTAATAATCTCTGTACCCGTGGTTTAGCGGGAAAGGTGCAACTAAATGATTTTGCCGATATCAGTGTCGGACGAATTAGTACTACAAAAGTTGTTGGGTTTGAGAATATTCTCGGAGTGGAGCGGAGTGCAAATACGCTGACAGGCGCGTCACTTGGACTCCAGGTGATGAATAATGCGGCTGATGGTGTCAGACTAGAAACCACCTTGTTTGGGGGTTCTCGGCTGCCAGAGGCTGGTTTTGATGTGGGTGAGGTGGTAGATGCGGAAGAAAGCAATGGCATCGGCTGGCGACTCACAGGTACGAATGATACTGGACGCTGGAAGGCGGATGCGGGGTTTGCACGGAGCACTTTTGCCAATATTACCGCAAACGATCCACAGTTAACTGGAGGCTTGAATATCGCCCCTCTCCAGCCTGTGACGAAAAATGCTTGGTATGCAGAAACTAATTATGAGCTGCTCAAGGATTTGCCACTAGATGCCAAACGGAAATTGTCACTTAATGCTAATCTCCGGGTGGAGCAAGCAGATCCGCAGTTTGGGACGATTGGGGCAACTGTAAATGCAGATCGACTGCAAACTCAATACGGGCTAAATGCAACGATTGCTGGTGCAACTGTGCAGTTGCAACAAACTAATTTTGAAGACAATATTGTTAATGTTCCCAATCTATTAAAGACTAAAAATCGGAGTACAATTGTCGGACTGACTTTCCCGCTGCAATCATTTTTAGAGATCAAAAGTCCGTTCCTGCCAACTGTTTCTTACAACTACCAACAAACTTCCCAACTTGGTTCGATCGCGGCAGCTCAGAATGGTGGTTTCAACCTTACTTCCCAAATTCCCGACTTATCTAGTGCCATTCATAAATTAGGATTGAGCTGGGATACTCCAGAGATTATCTTTAATTATAAATTTAGTAGTGCCGTAGATGATAATCGCCAATTGGGTCGAGAAAATGCTGATTTTCGTAGGATCAATCATCAGGTATCTGTCGATCTCAAACCTAGTCCCCAATTGCGATTTAATTTGGGCTACAATTTCACCAATTCGCTTAATGTTGAGCAAAATTTGACCCGATTTACCAATAGTCCGACTATCGGTGCAAGCTGGGACTTCAAGCCAGATACGACCTTAGCATTTAATTATAATCGCAGCAATGATACTGACTCGCGCGGGCAGTCTTCAACCGATGAGAATGGTTTAGAGTTGCTATTAACCTGGAATTTTCGATCTAATTTTCTCGTTGGCGGAGCCTCTCAGGATGAGAATCGAGAAAATCCTGGCAGTGTCTTCCTCCGCTATGGTCGTCAATCCGCTCAAAATCGCAGTGGGATTATTAATACTGACAAAACTATCGATGTTATTAACACTGGCATAAGTTGGAGCTTTTGAATTAATTGATAATTGATAATTGATAATTATTAATTAATATCCCATTGTACCAAATGAATACAGTTTGGAAAAAGTATATGAATTTAATTACGAAGTTATACCAATTTAAAGTATTAACACGACAGATGTTTACCCAACCTAACCTCCCCTTGGAAAGGGGAGGAGCTAATTTGTCGTTGATTAAAATTAAACTAGTATTACTGCACCGTACTAGTTTAATTAACCTCGCTAGTTTAGCCGCACTCTTCACGTTCTTACCACTATCTGTAAATGCAGCTAGCGTTAGTCCTGAGGGTGTGAATGTCAAAGCTTTTAGTACGACGACAGTATTTCTCACCTTTTTGGGTTTAAATAATCAAGTACCCGCTGAAGGATTGTGGTGCGGCGCGATTGCTGCGAATCAATCATGCATTCCAGGTACTATTTTCGGGCGATTGCCCCAACGATACAATTTGAGCCGATTGAGTGGTGGCAATAACTATACTGACATCATGACTATCCCCGCCTCAATTACCCGTAGAGCCTATCAAGATGCGGTGCAAGGTAATCAAGGTGATTTCTTCTATGTTCGTCGCTTGGTGAGCACTACAGGTGGCGCAGATGAGTTTGTCGCAGTTACCTGTCGGCTAGCTGCTGGGGGCGCACGGGTACCATTGAGTCTGAGTAGCGTAAAACTCGAACTTACCAAAAATCGATCTGTGCCAGCGATCGCCACAGGCACTACTCTACCTAGTTTTGGTGCTCAGATCGCTTACAATGGGACGGGAAGATTAAAAGGCAGATGGGAATTAGTTTCACCAGGCGATCCACGACCGAGCCAACGAGATTTATTACCTGAAGCTAGCTTACCACTAGAAGAACGGGGTCTTCAACAACGCTATACCCAACTAGAACGATTCGATCTGTTTTTGCCACCGACTGGGCAAATATTCTTACCAGGACCAAATCCCGATCGCATTCCCAAAGGGGCTACTGGCTTACATCTCATCTTACTACGGATTGAGGCAACGGACGATCGAGAAGCAGATTCCACTCTCACTACAGGTATTGTCAGTAGTGGCGGCGTAGCTGGTTTTCCGATGCCTGTTTTACGCTACTTTATCGGTGCTAGTGAAGGCAAGTTAGCCCTGCTCGAACCTCAACCCAATAGTCAACTCTCACAGCTCAAGCCGATTCAATTTGCTTGGCAAGGAATGAAGGATGCGGGGGGCTACAGACTAGAAATCAAGGATCAGGATCGAGTGATCTTATCAGCTTTATTGTCTGCCGATCGAACTAATTACACCGCCCCACCCTGGCTGAAGGACAAAACCCAAAAATCTCTGACTTGGCGGATCCAAGCTCTCAAAAGTGATGGCTCAGTTCTGTCTGAGTCACCAGCTCAACAATTTCAGATCTTGGCGAAGTAATCTCAAATTGGCTCCTCCCCGCATCCTCGGGGAGGTTGGGTGGGGTAAACATCTACGCTACATCCCCGACTTCTCCAAGAAGTCGGGGATGTGTATTCTATTATTTAGCGATTATTTAACTTCTTTGGCTCCGTAATATCTGCCAGACTCGTAGTAGTTGCCCTTACTCCAGTCGTAGTCTCCTTGATAGTATTGTTTGTACTCAGGATGCTCCTTCTCTGAATGATAGCTGCGCTTGTCATCCCAGTAGTCACCATGTTCGCCAATGTAAATATAGGAACTATCGCTCAGTTTGTGATAGTGGTATTTCCCATAGTATTTTTGGTCGTTATTTCGAGACTGCTTATTAGGATAGTATTTTTCACCATCGTAGTAGTTGCCCTTGCTCCAGTCGTAGTCTCCTTGATAGTACTGTTTGTACTCAGGGTGCTCCCGCTCTGAATGATAATTTCGTTTGTCATCCCAATAGTCACCACGTTCGCCAACGTAAATATAGGAACTATCGCTTAGTTTGTAATAATGATATTTTCCTTGATATTGGTGCCGTTTCTTGTTTTGACTGACTCGATCGCTTCGATCCCGATTGCTACCATCTCGATCGTCAGCAGCAGCAGGTAGAGACAATCCAACTGTAGTCAATATTAACGCAAGTGCAAGCAAAGATTTTAATTTCATATCCAAAGATTTCTCCAAAGTTATTACTTGATGTCTTTAGATCGGGGTTTGTTTTTTAGTAGCGTCAGCTCTAACTAAAAATCGTGAGTCTGGGTGAGCATAGGTTGCTTTCTAATCGCACCAGCTCTGAGCAAAAGTCACAACTTTTATTATACGAATGACGAATAAAATTCAAGTCATCTAAAATGTGTGAATCGATTTCCATTGCTGAGATGCTAGCTGATAAAGTGGAGTCTAATATCCTTGTTGGCTACCTGTATTGTAAGAAACTGCCACCTAATCAGGATGACATCTTAACACTAGTATACAAAGATTTAGGTCAAGCCAGATCTGAGTAAATCGGTTGTTGTTATACTTCTGGCAAAGGTAAAAATACGATCCGTTTCAGTGCTGACGCGATCGATAATATCCAAATATCCTCTACTTTCGGGAAGAAGCTTATTATTTCTCAAAAGCGAGATTGGCGAGGATTCAGAGATCGAAATTAGGTGCTGATTGAGCATGTCGAAAACGGCTACACTCTCATCAATTAGCTATTTTGACAATGATCCAGAGCCAAATTTTTAGAAATTAAATCCATTGGCAATTGGCTTCCGTACTATAGATAAGCAACTAAATAGCGGTAACTTAGACATCAGCAAGCCCAGATCATGCGGCATCTGAGATATTAAATCATTAGCTATTTCAAGTAAATCCATTTACAGTTGACCTCCGTACTATAGACAAGCAAGAAAATAGCAATAGCTCAAACATTAGTTGGCTTTCATGACTATTTGCTTGCATCTAATCCACATCAATAACTTCAAAGGAAAATCCAAGATGAAATTCAAATCTTTATTCGCACTTGCCTTAACATTAGCAACAATCGGATTGTCTCTTCCCGCTGTAGCGGGAGATCGAGATGATCATAATAATCGTCGAAACGATCGTCACGATCATCGGGATGACCGCCATAATAGTCATCACAATTATCACGGCAAATACCACTATTACAAACTGGGTGGCTCATATATTTATATCGGTAGTAATGGTGACTACTTCGATCATAAAGGTGGTTATCACGAGGCTAGTGAACACTCTGACTATCGTGGATATTACAGCAGCAGTTATGATTACAACAGCGGTAACTATTACTACGAGGGTAAATATTACGCTAAACACTAAGATGGCGCGAAGATTGTCACCGAGATCAGTAGAAATACTGAGAGGATCAGTATGATTTACCCAGAAGCAGATCGGAGCAGTTGATGCCGATCTGCTTCTGGGTGAGCTGAAGATCGTAAAGAAACATATGATGCTGCATAATTAGTGATTGTCGAAAGTATATAATCTGGCTAGCCTATTCTTGAGCAAGGACTGGTCAAATGAGACAAATTCGTTCTGATGCTACTGATGTAGACTTAATCTCTAGTTTGCGTCAAGGCAATCAACATGCTTTAAGTATCCTTTACGATCGCTATGGTGGCTTAGTATACACTTTAGCTTTGAAGTTGCTCGATCGTCGAGATGAAGCGGAGGATTTAACCCAAGATGTATTTTTAAGCTTTTGGAAACAGGAAAAATTTGACCCAACTCGTGCTAAATTAAGTAGCTATCTGTGTTTAATTACTCGATCGAGAGCGATCGATAGGTTGAGAAGTCGGCAGAGCGAACAAAAATCGATCGAACGATTGCAACAGATCGTTGTTCCTGAAACCGATTTACCGACACTACTAGACTCAGCAACTCAAGCTGAAGAACAAAGCATCGTGCGTCAGTCTTTATCGACATTGAGCGAACACCAAAGAGATGTACTCGAACTAAGTTATTATCGAAATCTCAGTCAATCAGCCATCGCTACGCAACTTAATTTGCCATTGGGGACTGTCAAAACTCATATGCGTCAGGGATTAATTAAATTACGTCAACTGTTGCAATCGCAGATTGGTTAACGGAGAAATCTATGCCTAAGTCGATCTCAGAAGAAGAACAAATGTTAGCCGCTGGCTATGTGCTGGGTCATCTAAGTGCATCAGAAATTAATCAATTTGGAGCTGCTCTAGCTAATAATCCCGAACTTCAGGCAGAAGTTGATACTCTTCAGTCTGCTTACGATAAATTGCCACAAGGATTGCCCCCAGTTACTCCGCCGCCTGGATTAAAAGCTAAAATAATTGAATCTTTCGCTGCTGAATCAATCGCAAATCCGATAGTTAATTCGATAATCGATTCATCAAAATCAACTCAATCAGAGATCGCTCCCACGTCTAATCAAGTATTTGATTGGGGTAGAATATTAGCCGGAATTGGACTATTAGTCGGTGGTTTATTAGCATTTGACAATTTTAATCTGCGCCAAGAGTTGCAAGTTGCCCAACAGATTAATCCACAGGCTGTAGCGAGTGTTTTAAATCAACCTAAAAGTCGGTTACTTACTTTGAGTACCAAGGAAGATCGAATAGTTGGGAATATTTTATTCACACCTGGAAACTGGAAACAGATCATTGTATCTGCCAAAAATTTACCGCCCTTACCTGTCGATCGAGTGTACCGGATGTGGTTAGAATTAGCTAATGGTCAAGTTATTCCCTGTGGTGAATTCAAAACTGACGATCACAATAGCATCTTTATTAAGTTAAATGCTACTCAAAAACCACCCGCAGGTGTCAAAGCAAAGGGGGTATTTATTACGATTGATAAATCTAACGATCCGCTTCAACCGACAGGCGAGAGAGTAATTCAAGGAACTATCTAAATTAATTGATAATTGATATCAGCTTATCTTAAGTCGATCGATTTCGTCACAACAATCAGCTACTGCTGTTCGGTTATTCATGGCAATAACTAATGCTTGATAAGCTGCTTGATGGGTTTGAATGATGGTTCTCGCATGGAGTGCGGCTAAATTTTCCTGCTGAACTATTTCCTGTTGTTGTTTACCGACACGGAATAATACGCCTCGCAATTTTTGGCGATCTTCGCTACCGCCTTCAGATCGATCGTAGATCGATTTCTCTGCGGCAATCCCTGCCATCCAAACAGTACAATATTTATGTAATAGTTGGCTCGAAATATCTGACGGTGGCGGTGCAAATAGCACTCCTCCTTGCGCGGATTGCCCTTGCCGGAAGGATTCCCACGCACTGAGTGTATATCCAGTAATCGGAATCTCTAGTAAATGAGCGACTAAAAAGTGTCCGGCTTCATGCTCGACAATCCGTTGGCGATAGGCTGGATTCGTCCCGGCAATCGCAGCTAAAATTAGCGTGGCTGCTGTACTTTGGAGAAAGAAGCCATCGATGGTAGTACCCACAACGATCGCAAAGATCGTTAAAATTGGTACTGTTGGAGAAATATTCAGTAATGGTGTGACTAAACTAGAAATCGTCATCGCAAATACACAGATGGCGATTAGATTAAAGGAAATTTGTTTGGTGGGATTATCTGAATTCATCAACTGGTGCAAGATGTGAGTCTATTAAGTACCTAGACGAAAATAATTACACAAATAAGTGATAAAATATGAATCAATTTTTTAAATCAGATATTCCCAAATAATACAAATGCTTTTTCTTCGGGAAATTAACCCACTCTCTTTTAAGCTACTGGAGCGAATTTAT
>JANYDE010000168.1 GCA_025359915.1 Chamaesiphon sp. 336R_metabinner_41
CCCATCAATGTGTAGAGTAGAGCTTGGGCACACGGGAGAATGGTGTTCACTGTTCTCGTTAATATTGTTCTGTGCCCTTTTTCTCACACTTTGGTCACGATTGATACTAGTCTTTATGTATTGGTGCAAGATGTGAGTATATAAATCTAACTACATGCCTACAGAGCAGATCGAGAGCTAATTTACAATTCTTTCGATCGAGTAACGATGAAAACTTTGCCCCTCTATTGAGATGTGATTTTATTACGCGATATCCCTCAATACAGCCTATCTGCGGGAGATGTCTGTAGTTGCTAGGCATGATATTGTGGGATTAGAGGCTGGTTATGGTGTTGAGTTTTTTGAAGTTGCTGGTATTGCTGATCGATCGCTTGAGATCGTAAAATACTTGTGTCGCGACGAGTTTTCTGCCCAATATAAGCAAGCTTTTCCAAATGCTCGGAATCGATTTAAATATTGATTGCCAATGGAAAGTCAACTTGCAAAACCAACAGGCATCAGTACTGGGGTTTATGTACAACTTTGACGTTCCCTTTGATAATAATCTGGGAAAAAGTTCAAATTGCTTGAAGCCCAAGATCATCTTTTCCGACCTTCGACAGCCGCTCGTGTCGGCTTTTCACCCCGTTTTCAAAACGGGGTGAAAAGCCATCCCGCATTTTTCTGTGTCAAAACTTGACAGACACAAAAAAAAGGCTAATATGACGATCGAACCCCTGCAGCTAATGGTTGAATTATGAATGGCACTACCGCAATAGTAGATCGCTCGACCCCAGTTTACACGATCAACACCGCAATCGAGACTTATCAGCTCGGCAAGGTATATCGTACTGGGTTTTGGCTAGATCGTAAAGTCGAATCCTTGAAAGAATGCACCCTAGAAGTATTCCAAGGTGAAACATTTGGCTTATTGGGTTTAAATGGTGCGGGTAAAACCACTCTACTCAAGACATTACTAGGCATCGTCAAGCCGACTTCCGGCAAGGGATTATTACTTGGTAAACCGCTAGGAGATCGCTCTGTCAAACAAAAGATTGGTTACTTACCCGAAAATCCCTACTTTTATGATTTTCTCACTGGTTGGGAACTATTAGAGTATACCGCTGGATTATTTGAAATTCCTCGATCGATCCAAAAACAGCGGATTCCAGAATTACTAGAATTAGTTGGTTTAACTCACTCAGCCGCCAAGAAAAAACAACTCCGTCAGTACTCTAAAGGCATGGTACAACGGGTAGGTATGGCACAAGCATTAATTAACGACCCCGAACTCGTATTTCTCGACGAACCGATGTCTGGACTCGATCCGCTGGGCAGAAAACAAATGCGCGAGATTATTATTTCACTAGGTGATGCTGGGAAAACTGTCTTCTTTAATAGTCATGTGCTCAGTGAAGTCGAACAGATTTGCAATCGCGTGGGCATCTTGGCGCGGGGCGAACTAATTTGCTGCGGTACCTTATCCGAATTACTCACAAATAACGATAAATATTACTATGCTGTTGGGCGTGGCGGCAATCGAGAAATCCTCAGTCGGTGGATTGGTAATATCGATTATCACGACGACATTTGGTCTGGACAAATCAATGGCGAACCGCAAGAATTTATAGGTACGCTCAATCTGATGGGTGCAGAATTATTATCCCTCAAACAAGGACACGCCTCCCTCGAAGAATTTTTTATGGAACAGATGGAAATACGTGGAATTCGATCGAGTACTTGATTAAGTAATAAGCACTTCTCACCATCTAGGGTTTAAGCGATTTCTATTTTATCAATTACCTATTACTCTCCCCCTTCCCCTATTGAAATGTCAGATCGTGACGATTCTGGTTTATCCGCGACGCTACATCGATCGACGATCTACAATGGTACCAGCTCCTTACGCACGTGGAATTGATGATTGTGGAAAATACGCCAGATTTAGCGATTGAACATCAAAATGTACCAACCAATCATCAGGGTTTGCACGACTTCTTGTACAGTGCGGCGGACGAACATGGTGTTGCAACTATTCAAGCACAGCTAAATTTGGATAGTGAAACCATCTTATCTCTAGCCGACTGGCAAGCACTCGCCGAAAATGCGCGTGTCGCAGGGGTATATGCCGTCCTCGACAGCGAAAACCGGACTCAATACGTTGGGTACTCTCGCAATGTTTTGACATCCCTCAAGGGGCATCTCGCCGAACATGGCGGTGAGATTTGTACTTACGTGCGAGTACAAGCCTTTAAATTTCCCAAGCGGGAAGAAATGGAAAGTTTACGAGATATCTGGATTGGCGCGTTAGCCGTGGTTCCACCTGGAAATACTGGTATGGGTGGAGTCTGGGCGACTACCGTCGGGGAAATTGCCAAAGCCGCAATGTCCGAGCAGGAGCAAGCAGCATACGAAGAGAAAAAGCTTAAGCTGCGTCGTGCAATGGCTGACGGTGCATTGAGTCGCGAATTAGATGCCCTCGCCATTAGCAATGAACAAAAACGCGAAAATTTTGTCGCCGCAGTCACCGAAGATAATTGGAGTGCTGTTATTCAAGAGCAAACAGCCGAGACAATTTAGCTATACACGCCAGAAACCCGACTGTCTTGTCTCGCTGTCTTGTCGTTTTTTTATATCTCCCTTCGGAGATATAAAAACGCCGCTAAACCGTCGGGGAACAAAGGCGTGCGCGTTGGCGGAGCCGCTCCGACAGGAGAAGCCGCTTTTTGGAAAAGTCGGGTTTCTATTGCGCAATCTAATCCGCATCAGCCAAAATCACCGCTTTAACAGCATCCTTTGCCGTCGTCTGAAACTCCCTGACATTAACCCTGTCGAGCAACTTCACTGCGATCATCATCGCTAACGCCTGAAGACTAAACACGAACCCATAAGCCAGTACAAGATTCGGCGAAATCAACTTCCCCAACTCCAACGCCGCACCGCCAAACACCGTCGCCAATCCCTTCGCCAGGGCTTGCGACAAACCCCATGCGCCGATAAATGTCCCCGCAGTTTCGGGTACAGTCAGATCCAACATCATGGTAATCGCGCCAGTCGTTACCAATCCCGAACAAACCCCAAATAATAATAGAGCCAGCTTGAGAAAAACTGGATTGTGATTAAACCCAGCAACAATCACCCACAGCATCGATGCCGCTACCAGCATACAACCCAATCGCGCCGTCTTCTGCTTACCCAACTTGGGAATAAACCAAAATCCCGCCAGACTCAAACCAATTAACGTCCCCGTTCCCCAAAAAGCATTCAACTGAGCCGTTTCACCTACAGTGAGTTTAAATACGTCACCACCATAAGTTTCCAGAATTGGATCTTGGATAAATAATCCCAGCGTCATCACGACGAGAAAGGTAAAAAATATCTGAGTTTGACGACTAGCTGTCAAAATCCCCACCGCTCGCGCGATAGATAAATGAGATCCTGCTGGTGGCTGGGCTACTCGATGCGCAAACCGCGAATATTTCTTTTCAACGCCCCAAGTTGCCACAACCGTAAAAACACAAACAATCCCTGGAATAATTAAAAATAGGCGATTAATTTGGGCTTGAACTTCAATGATTGTCGCATCAATTGTCAAAGATTTGAGCAACACGCCGATCGTGATCGCTCCGACAATTGTACCGCCAATTAGCATCGACCAATCGACAGCGACTAACCGCGATCGATCGTCCTCATCCGTAATATCTACTAACAGAGTAGCAAAAGGAGTCGAACACATACTCACGGATAGCCCATACAAAGCAAAGATAAATCCGAGTAATCCCGCCCAGCCATAGGTTGTCAATGTCCAACCTTCCAGCTTCAGACTCGCGCCAAGTTGCCACATAACCTGCACGGCAATAATCGCATTCGTCACCAACCCCGCTGCTCCGATCCAGACATAGCCCGTGCGATAATAACCAAACAGTGGCTTTGTGTCAGATAATTGTCCAAAGATAATTCGCGCTGGAGCTACAAACAGAGTCAGTGCTAAAATTACCGTAGCGATCGTACTTGGTACCGCTAATTCTCTGATCAAAACTCGATTTAGTACTCCAAATACCATCACCGACATCATCCCCAAACCCATCTGAAATAATCCTAGCCGGATCATCGTCGGTAGTGTCACCTTGGGGATAGATCTAATGTTGCTATAGTCTCGCTGCATATCTGGACTAGTTAAATCGCCCGTAGTCATAAAAAATTAAATATAAAAATCGATCCAAGTCCGTTTTTAGAAACAGATTCTGAGTCTAATTTAAACCACTTATCTGAGAACCACCACCGATCGAGTTAATAAAAATTCAATGTTTTTAGATTGACTAATTGCTTCGCTCATGCATTGGGAGGATCCGATCGATTCAAATGAAGGTAAGTCCTATTACTGGGCGGCGTAAATCTTAGTACTATTTCGAGAAGAGATGGGAGATAGGAGACGGGAGACGGGAGGATCTGAATAGTAGCTAAACTTATGCTGCTCAGTACTAGTTATTTTGCACTGTCTATCTAAATGCTACCAGCTACGACCTAGACTAATGAATTTTTTTTGATTAAAATGGTAAGTGTAGACATTCCAACTAATTATTAATCAAAATTTAAGATCCGAAGGACGAATATAACAAAGCCGCTCATCAGAGCTACGTTTACCTTCGACGTACTCCAAAACAATAAGGGTCCGGTCACACGCCAAACGTGCCTTACGAGGATTAATAGATTGCTATGGTATTAAGCCCAGTGAAGTCTGAGTGGGATAAAGTTAGTTTTGCCTCGACACTGTTTTTATGTCCGATCCTTGACAATATCCTGTCAAAAGTTCCAAGTACTTGGTATGCAGAAATTAGGTTAGGACTCCAAGAAGCGTTAGTCAACGCAGCCAAACACGGAAATAACCTCGATCCTCGGAAACAGGTTATTGTGCGTTTTTGCTTTGAAGAGGGTGCCTACTGGTGGATTATCTCAGATGAAGGCGGTGGCTTTCATCCACCGGATGGAAATTATCAGGAATGTTCGACACATTTACCTCCGGTTGAGTCAGAGTCGGGACGAGGAATGTTTTTATTACACCAAATATTCGATCGAGTGGTCTGGAATCGTCAAGGTACTGAAATTTGCCTGTGCAAGCAATTGTACTCTCAGATAGATCGAGAACCATTATTACTCTAGATGATTTAACCTTCAAGCGATCGAGTAAGATCTTGATGGAGTTTTTCGGCGCCTGTTTTCGTAGCAAACTGTTGATAAGCTTGCAATTCTAATGGTGCGCAGATTTCGATCGAAACTCGACCGCGAAACTTAGGAATAGGCTGCTCGTAATTAAACCGCACGGGGATAATCTTCAGATTCAAGCCTGGTTTCATCGCTTCCGCTTGCATCGCGATGCGAGACAAACCCTTTTTCAAAGGAGCTAAATTGCCATCGCGAAAAATATTACCTTCAGGAAAAATAGTCAACATCTCGCCAGTGTGGAGCAATTCGACACTATGGCGGATACTGGCAATGCTCGGCTTATTCGTATCGATCGCAAAACCGCCTAATCGCCTAATAAACCAGCCTTGAACCCCTGTCACTTCGTCCGCACTCACCATGAACCGTGAACTTCTCCCCGTAACGTAGGGGCCAAATACATAGGGAATCAGCAACGGATCCCATCTCGATCGATGTGTGGGTGCTAGAATTACGGCACCTGTTTGGGGGATATATTCCTTGCCAATGATTTCGATCTCGCCAAAAAAGCCAGGGAGCACGAGATAATTACCCAATGGATAGATAATTTTAGCCAGCCAAGTTGAGAATCCTGCGGGCATCTGTCGATCGAATCTAACCAGAGAATTATTCGGTGCTGTAGTAGAGTGAGTCATAGCGGTTGGAGGATGTATCGCGGCTATCTATCAATCTACCCAATCGGAGGTTACTTGATCAGATCGATCGTGACAGTTTTTCAATTGACCTGTAACTATTCTCTCTTGAAAAGTTGCTCTACTTGGGGTGAGTGTGGTCTTGGGGAACGCACCTCGCCGGAAACCCCAAGACTGCTCTTTTCGCTCCCATCTCTTCCCAAAATAGTACTAGGATTTACGCCGCCCATTACTAGTCGGTTGATTCATCAGCACTGGTTAATTGCTGGGGTGTATTGACTGGATTGGATAAGTTGAGCTGAGGAGCTGAACTAGAATTGAGCATATTTGTGGTGGGAGTTGCTATATTGGCAGTCGCCACGGCGATATTATTATTGTGGGCAGCCGTAGACCATTCTTTGGCAAGGCTGATGATATCGGATGGAATCATCACTAGGGTAGTGGTGTTGTTTTCCGCACCAATTTCAGTCAACATTTGCAACCGTCGCAATTCCAAAGCTGCGGGATTTTGCATCATCTGTTGAGCGGCTTCGGAGAGGAGCTTGGAGGCTTCTTGCTCGGCTTCGGCTTTGATCAGTCGGGCGCGTTTTTCTCGTGCGGCTTCGGCTTCTTTAGCCATCGCTCGTTGCATCGAGATCGGAATTTCGACATCCTTGAGTTCGACACGTTCGATGGCTACTCCCCAAGGCTCGGTAATTTCATCGACGATTTCTTGGACTTTCGCATTGATTTTATCGCGACTCTGGAGCATATCATCGAGATTGTGCTGTCCGACAATATTTCGCAATGTTGTCATTGAAGCTTGATATACAGCCATCTGGTAGTTTTCCACCCTACTGATTGCTTTCATCGGATCGATAATCCGATAATAAAGTACCGCATTAATTTTGATCGTCACACTATCGGCGGTGACAGCTTCTTGGGGGGCGATATCGACAGTTTTGGTACGAATATCAACCTGTACTTTTTGATCGATGACAGGTATTGTAAAATATAAGCCTGGACCTTGAATTTTCTGGAACCGTCCCAATCGAAACATTACGCCACGTTCGTACTCTCGATCGACTCTAACTCCCGATTTAAAGATTGTAGCCGCAATCCCTGCCACCACCATTAAGACAAATCCTTCCATAATCCTAAATTATAATGGATTACCAAATTATCTGCTCGATCTGAACAGTTTTACACAAAAGAACAGACAAAATTAATATTATTTCTGTTGCTTCTAAGAGGATGTTTGGAAAGTATAGCTTGCTACTTAGACCCTAGAGAATCCCCCTTAAAAAGGGGGTTGGGGGGATTATCACCAATGTTGGTATAAACCGATCTATCTTGTCCGTATTTCCAAACATCCTCTAAGTAGCTAGATGCAAATATTTATTATCTTTTGGTATGTTTCGCCAATAGATGGACATTGCCCACCCACCCAACTAACTTGCACTAACCACTGAACCACTAAACCCCAATTCCCATTCTTGCGGCTAATTCGGGACTAAAAGGAATAACAATTGCCGCCATAACAAATAGGGCAACTAAACCTAAGATAGCGCGAGTATCGTCTGGTTCTGTAATTTCGTCTAAGCTCGGACGTTCTAACGATCTTTGCAAGAAACCGACTAAAATTAACCAATAGAGAATAACTAAATTAGCTGGATTGAAAAATGCCACAAATCCTAAAATAACTAAAGTAACTAAAGTGCTGCGTTGAGCTGTTTTACGTCCATAGATCGCTTGAACGATTCTACCACCATCTAATTGTCCGGCGGGCATCAGATTGAGCGCATTAATTACCAATCCCAACCAACCGATAACTACCAAGGGATTAATTGAGACAGTAGTTTGAGTGATGCCTGTACCCAAGACAACTTTAGCAATACTCCCAACTAGAATCGAACCTTGAAAAAATTGGGAAGGAATCTCCAATCCACTGCCAGGATGTGATAAGAATAGACCAACAAGCAACATTAATAGTGATACTAAACCACCAGCAATTGGGCCAGCGAAAGCGACATCAAATAGGACACTGCGATTGGGTACAAGGGATTCAAATCTAGTAATTGCGCCAAATGCCCCAATTTGTCCGGTAGGTAAAAAGAACGGTAAACTAATTTTAACTTTTCGCATGTTGGCGAGAATTTGGTGTCCCATTTCATGGGCAATTAGAATCGTCCAGATCCCTAATGCTAACGGTAAAACTTCTTTAAGGCGATCGGTATGTTCATAAAAGTCAAAACCTAAAAATACCCCCATTGATTCCAAACTAGTTGCAATTGTCGCGATAAACATCACGACTCCGAGAATCTGTTGTCCGACTGTCGCAGGCTGCGGATCGTTGGTACTTGGTAAAACAACTACAACAGGACGATTTTCTGGATCGGGAACGAGAAATAGCCGATACTTGTCGCCAATCTTATTATATAGTTTATCAGTTAATCGCTGATGGACAGCAGCAGCTTGACCACGTAAATTACCTTTGAAAATTGCTCCCTGTTGATAGGCTACAGTCTCTGTGGCATAAAAAGTATCGATCCCAAAAATGCTTTTAACACTACTTAAATCTGCATCTGGCATGTTCAGCCCCTCTAGATCGGACATCGTTTGTCCGCCAGTCTCGTTGGCGGAGCCTCTACTCTGGAGAATCGATCCAATCGGCTTTTTACTTTGGATTTTTGCCTGTCGTTCGGCAATTTTCACGGCTGTTCCTGGATCTTGTGCAGCTAGTCTAACCAGACTTCCCAGCCATATATATAGACCGCTAGAAATTACTAATAACAGTAGAATCCCTGCGAGATTTATATACAATCCCACTGATAATGACCCAAAAGATAACAACCACGGAACCATCAGCACTGATGATTGCAACCAGGATAGAATCCCGAATTTACCCAAGTCTCGATTGCGATAATAACCCCAACCCAGAATACCGATGGTGATGATTAGAAGTGCGATTGTGGTTGTATTTCCTGCTGTAGTCATTTTCAATAATTAGGTACTTATAGATAGGTGGCACTTTTATTCCCCTATCTATAGGATGACAGTTATATTCCGTGGTGGCTAGTACGGGTTCGATTTGAAGGAGTGCGGAGATTTTTACCCCACCCCAGCCCTCCCCTTATGAAGGGGAGGGAGCCAGAACAATCTCTCTTCAAGTCTGTTGGAGATGATGCGGAGATCTCTACCCCACCCCAGCCCTCCCCTTATAAAGGGGAGGGAGTCGGAAAATCCCCTTCTGGGAGCGGCGGTTTTATGTCTAGGGTTCCCCCCGTTAGCGGTAGCGGCGCGTTTGCCTGCGCAATAGCCTCTCCGACAGGAGATATAAAAAAACTGGCAAGATAGGGGTGCCCGTAGGGCGGGGTGGGTTCTAACTCAACACCCAATTCACCAAAGTCCGCACTGGATGTCCCGTCGCACCAGCATTATTCACGCCATGCTCCTTGTCGATCCAAACTGGTCCAGCCACGTCCAAATGTGCCCAGGGAGTATCTTTGACAAACTGTTTGAGAAATAGAGCAGCGGTAATCGAACCACCCCCACGCGGGCCAGTATTTTTGAGATCGGCGATGGGTGACTTAATTCCGTCAAAATACTTGTCGGCTAAAGGCATTTGCCAGAAATTTTCACCCGCTAGCTCCGCCGCAGCGAGAATGCCATCAGCTAAAGATTGGTCTGGACTCCACAAGCCGGAAATATCATCGCCCAAGGCAATAATACAGGCACCTGTCAGCGTTGCGAGATCGACGATCGCATCCAATCCCAATTTATCGGTATACACCAACGCATCAGCCAGAGTTAATCGCCCCTCTGCGTCAGTATTATTGATTTCGATCGTTTTGCCATTGGAAGCTGTGAGGATATCCCCAGGGTGCATCGCGCGACCGCTGATCATGTTTTCAGTGACCGCACTAATGAAGTGAACTTCGACATCGGGCTTGATTTGTCCGATTGCTTTGGCCGCGCCAAACATCGCTGCCGCACCTCCCATATCCATCTTCATGCTTTCGATCCCAGCACCTTTAATATTCAAGCCACCCGAATCAAAGGTTAAACCCTTGCCGATAATTGCAATTTTACGACGCGGTGTACCTGCGGGGGTATAAGTCATATGGATAAATTTCGGGGGCATTTCCGAAGCTTGTGCCACACCCAGAAACGCGCCCATACCCAAAGCTTCGCATTCAGCCTGTTCGAGAATTTTCAGCGCAAACCCATAATTCTTCGCCATCTCTTCCGCAGTTGCCGCTAGACTCATCGGAGTGACAAAATTTGCAGGTGCAGCAACTAGTTCCCGCGCTAAAATCGTCCCCTCTGCAATCGCCTGCGCCTTAATAATCGCCGCATCATTTCCAGCGGAGTTTAATAGATGAACTTCCGTCAACTTAAGCTGATTTTTTGGCTCGACTTCCGACTTGAAGCGATTGTCTTGATGCAAGGCGAGCAGTAAACCTTCACTAATTACCTGCGCACTTGTCGCACTATCCCCATTCCAAACAGGAAGACTAATGCCCAATGTAGTAGCTTTCTCCCGTTTAGCGATGCGCGCAATTGTCGCACCAGCTCTGCGGAGGGTATCTAGTTTCAGCCCCTCAGCCTTACCCAATCCAACTAAGACTATCTTCTTAATTGGCGTATTTACACCGACGCGAGTTACTGCACTGCTAAATTTAGCACCTTTGAACTCAGTTTCCGCAATTAATGCATCGATCACGCCTGCCAGCTTAGTATTGAGTTCGGCAAGATCGCCAGTGAGTTCGACAGCATCCTCATAAAACCCAATCGCCAATAGATCTCCAGTCCAGTCTAGACGAGATGTAGCGATCGCTTTGATATCCATATTTACATTCTGTAGGGGTAATTTTAATCGTCTTTGCGACATCTTTCTGCTGCTGACTCCAGGGTTGAGTTCAACACCACCCATTGTAGCAATCATGGTCGGGATCGTCTTTTTGGGAGAACTTTGCCAAAGATGAATTTAGATGTTGCATTTTGTAAATCGGCTCATAGCCGCGATTGTTCTTTGATTGTCAAGCACCCTCTGATGACAGGCTCTTTTCAACGCTAGCGGATCTCTAATTCAGCATATTTGCTAATTGACAAAGTACTGTATTATATTTAGACTAAAAGTGAAGTTTATTGGCTCACTGGTGGCGGTGGGCGAGATAAGTTTATCCTCGGCGATAAAAATGGGGCATATTATGTCGGTAATGGTAGTAATGATTATGCTCTAATTACCGATTTTAATCTCTTTCAGGACTCGATCGATGTCGGTAAGTTCAAGAATTATAGCTTTGCACTTGAAGGGACAAACACGATCGATCTCTTCTCTGGTAAGGATCTAAATCATCGAGATCTAATTGCCAAAATTCAAATATCTGGCGGTATTAGTTCTGTCAGCAGCAAATCTAAATCGATAATGGGAGCTGATGCGAGCCTTAATGCGATTGTCGCCAAGCTAGATATTTCATCGGGAGCTGAATCTGAGCACGATTCCTGATTTTTCGACAGCATCAAAAATCTAATTGGGTATCTATATTATTGATTAAATAGCAAAGGATACTAGGTCAAATGGCAAATATCACAGGGACAAATGGCAAGGATACCCTTACAGGTACAACGGGTGATGATACAATTCTAGGGCTAGGCGGGAACGATCTAATTATTGCTAGTACTGGTAATGATTCGATCGATGGTGGATCTGGAAATGATCTGCTTGACTATAGTGGTTTAAACTTTCAACTCGGTTTAGGATTAGGTTTAACTGAATCTACCATTCGTAAAATAGGTAGTAGTGGTGAAGATAAAGTCAAGAATATTGAAACAATTATTGGTAAAAATATTGCTAGTCTCGATCCACTCGATAGTAACATCATTCAGGGCTTTGAGTTACCTCCGGGTACCAACGAGGATATAGATTTATCTAAAAATCGGGTCACATATTTCAATGCTACGAACTCTAAAACTCTCACCGTTAAAAACTTTAATCGGATCGATGCTGGTAGTGGAAATGATCGCTTAAAAGGTAATGATGGTGACAACTATATCGATGGTGGCGGTGGTGATGATATCATTATCGGTACGAAAGGGAATGACTCGCTTGGTGGTGGCGACGGTAATAACACGCTTGACTATAGCAACATCGATCGAACAGTAAATATTTCAGCTAGCTGGTATTTGGTAAATGTCCCACGAGGTGGTTTTTCGTTTCTCGTCTCCGATCTCAAAAGTAATAAAGGTGGTTTCGGTACCGATAGCATTGGGTCTTTCCAAAAAATTATTGCCCCGGCTCACAAAACAAATACATTCGACGCTAGTGCAGCTAATAATATAGCCAATATAGATCTCAATCTAGCCAACAACTCCCTCACAGTAAATATTCCGCCTAACAATTTAGGCACAGCCGGATTGCCATCTCCTCAAAAAATTGAACTGATTAATTTTGTGAATGCAGTTGGTTCTAAGAATAACGATACAATCGTCGGTGCGAATAAAAATAGTAAATTAACTGGCGGTGGTGGTAGCGATACCATTACTGGCGGGAATAAAAACGATCAAATCACAGGTACCGACAGCACCGCCAGAGGCGTGGGAGAAGTCGATACCCTCACGGGTGGCGGCGGTCGGGATAAGTTTATCCTCGGCGATAAAAATGGGGCATATTATGTCGGTAATGGTAGTAATGATTATGCCCTAATTACCGATTTTAATCTCTTTCAGGACTCGATCGATATCGGTAAGTTCAAGAATTATAGCTTTGCACTTGAAGGAACAAACACGATCGATCTCTTCTCTGGCAAGGATATCAATAATCGCGATCTGATTGCCAAAATTCAACTCGCAGACGGTGGATCTGCGCTACGGAAAGCATCTGCGGTAAGTGCGACGGCGGGTGTTTCATCACTAGCCAAGGCATCTACGGCGGGAACTGACAGCATCTTCTCCCAGATTATTATCCTATCAGGATCCGACTCGATCGCCGAAACTGTTTAAATTGTTAATTTTCGCTTGGAAATTATCCGAATTATGTGATAGTTCTAAGTAAGAGTGTTATAAATCTTGCTAAAAACGTCATTAATGACATCCTAATCTTTCAGACACATCGACTATTTATAGGCAGGGTCAAATCGTCAATGAACAAGATCTTGCCTGAATCGCACAAAAAAGTAATTGGGTAACTACTATATTGTTTATCAAATCTAGTAGTTTAATATGGCAAATATCACAGGAACACCAGGGCCAGACTTAATCACAGGTACAGCGGGGAACGATACAATTTTAGCATTGGATCTGTTCGATCGAATTATCGGTAGCACTGGTAGCGATACCATTGATGGTGGTGATGGATTCGATACAGTTGACTATGGTAGCATCGGTATCACCGTTACTAACGCGGCTGATGGTAGTCAGATTGTTACGAAAAGTGATGGCGGGATCGATAAACTGATTGGCATTGAAAGGATCGTCAATCCCACAGGTACAGAAGGCGCGGATGTTCTACGGACTGAAAATATAGAGTTCAACACACTTCAAGGTGGTAACGATAAAGTCATCGGATTAGGCGGCAACGATCGAATCATTGGTAGTACGGGTAATGATACCATCGATGGCGGTGCAGGCTATGATACGCTCGACTTTACGGGGACAACATTGAGTGGTCCGACAACACCAGATAGTTTAAAATCATTGGGACCTATTTATTTATCAACCGATGGCGATCTCGTTACTAACCAAACGAATCCACGCGCGATGCCATACCCAGGAGCCTTAATTGACAGCAGGCTCACCAGCATTGAGAGAATTGTTGGCGATCCCACTCAATCGAATACTATCTATCAGTTTCCAACTGTTGCGAATACAACTAACCGCACGGACATAGATCTATCGAAGAATCAACTCACCGCTTACGATAGTTCCAATAACGCTCGAATTATTAAGTTCCAGAATTTTGATAACGTCAGTATTCAATCTGGTAGTAGTCGAATCGTCGGGAACGATCAAAACAACATCATCAAAAATATTGACGGCTTGCGAGGTCCAGGGATTCGTGACGATCTGATTATCGGTTCTAAAGGTAACGATACTCTTGATGGTGGTGCAGGTACAAACATCGTTGACTATAGCACCCTCGGTCGTGGAGTGAAACTTTCGACCATCACAAGTGTTCTTCCTTCTAAATATTCTCCTTCATTTAAAACTGAAATAAAAATCGATAAAGGTGGTTTTGGGACAGATATCGTTAGTGGTTTCCAAAAGATTATCGGTACGATCGACAAGGACAACACGATCGATGTCAGTACCGATCTAGTAGCTAGTGTAGATATAAATCTAGCTAATAATTCTCTAACGGCAAAATTCCCTGCTGGTAGTGGTTCACAACTTGAAGTAGTCAATTTTGTGAATGTTATCGGTACTAAGAATAACGACTCGATCGTCGGTGGGAATAAAAATAGTAAATTAACTGGCGGTGGTGGTAACGATACCATTACTGGTGGGAATAAGAACGATCGAATCACAGGTACCGATAGCACCGCCAGAGGCGTTGGTGAAGTCGATACGCTTACTGGTGGTGGCGGACGAGACAAATTTGTCCTTGGTGACAAAAATGGCGCGTACT
Source organism: Chamaesiphon sp. 336R_metabinner_41 (assembly GCA_025359915.1). Classification (GTDB taxonomy): domain Bacteria; phylum Cyanobacteriota; class Cyanobacteriia; order Cyanobacteriales; family Chamaesiphonaceae; genus Chamaesiphon. The sequence continues at coordinate 14,440 of JANYDE010000168.1, forward strand.
ATGTCGGTAAGGGCAATAATGATTATGCCCTAATTACCGATTTTAATCTCTTTCAGGACTCGATTAATATTGGTAGCTTGAAGAATTACAGCTTTGCCACTGAGGGTACAAATACGCTCAATCTCTATTCTGGTAAAGATGCAAATACTCGCGATCTGATTGCTAAAATTCAAATATCAGGTGGGATTAGTTCTAACAATGCTAATTCTCGATCGATCGCTGGTTCTAATTCAAATCTTGATTCTATTATCTCCAAAATTAACATTTTTTCGGGATCTGAATCTGAACGGGAATATTAGGCTCTCAGATCGAGTTACTACTCTGAGAATAGTAAGAAGCTATCAATAGCACCCCTCGATCGATCTACAACTAAATAAATATGTGGATCGATTGAAAGATCGATATAGATTGATACTCCCCTTAATCACTTCATGAGCGAATATTAATAATATGGCAAATATCACAGGCACAGAAAGCGCAGATACTCTAACAGGTACAGCCGCTGACGACATAATTAAAGGGCTAGGTGGGAACGATAGAATTATTGGTAGCTTGGCACCTGATAGCATAGATGGTGGGGCTGGAAATGATGTAATTGATTATAGTGGTTTAAATGGTACTATCACTTTTAAATTAAATTCCACTAATGATATTAAGATCTTAAAGGATACTACTAATGGTACCGATATTGATGAGATCTCAAATATTGAAACAATTATTGCTAGTCTAGATCGACCGAAAAATAGTCTTGAGTTTGTTGCTGTTCCCGATAGCACAACGATAGATATAGACCTATCTGCAAATCGACTGACGTATTTTGATAAATTTACTGGGATTACTAAAACCTTAACTATTAAAAATTTTACTAATATCTATGGTGGTAATAGTGGCAAAGATCGGTTAGCAGGGAACGATAGTGATAATTCTATATTATTCGGTGATGTCATTATCGGTTCAAAAGGTAATGACATCTTAGAAGGTACTACTATTGATTATAGTAATCTCGGTAATGCTGTAGCAATTTCGGCTGCATGGAATCAAGCTAAATCTAAATATGGTTACTTTATTGCCGCGACAGTGACAAGCAATAAAGGTACTTTTGGCACCGACAAAATTGGTTATAGTTCCAAGATTATCGGCGCGATTAACAAGATAAATACGCTAGATACTAGTAGCAGTAATAATACAGCTAGCTTGGATGTCAATCTAGCTAACAATTCACTCAACGTGACTATTCCGAATACTACTCTCGAATTAAAATATGAAATTGTCAATTTTGTGGATTTCATTGGTGGCAAAAATAATGACAAGATCGTTGGTGGAAACAAGAATAGTAAATTAACTGGCGGTGGCGGTAACGATACTATTCGTGGTGGTAGTAAGAACGATCGAATTACTGGTACAGATGCCACCGCAAAAGGCGTGGGTGAAATCGATACACTCACAGGTGGCGGTGGACGAGATAAGTTTATCCTTGGTGATAAGAATGGAGCTTATTATGTCGGCAATGGCAATAATGATTACGCCACAATTACTGATTTTGACCTGTTTAAAGACTCAATTAGTATCGGCAGTTTAAAGAATTATAGCTTTGCACTAGAAAGTACAAACACGATCGATCTCTATTCCGGCAAGGATGTGAATACTCGCGATCTGATTGCCAAAATTCAAATTGTAGGCGGCATTAGTTCTGCAAATAGCAACTCTCGTTCGGTAATGGGAACTAACTCCACTCTTAATGCTCTCGTTCGCAAACTTGATATCGGATCTGGATCTGGATCTGAATCTGAATCCGTTGGCGAATCTCTCTCGGAGACGCGAGAGTCCTAATACTAGCTTATGTATCAATGGCACTTTACGCTCACCGGAAATCCCACCTTACCACCCTTGCTGCTGTTACATGGCTGGATGGGTAGTTGTGTGGATTATACAGAGATAATTGAGTCATTACGATCGCGATATTATTGTATCGCGATCGATCTACCTGGACATGGTAAAACTGAGGTAGTTGGTGGCGATATCGGGTATAGTTTTATTAATACGGCGATTGGGATTATTCAACTATTAGATAATCTGAAGATAGATCGGTGTTCGATCTCAGGTTATTCTTTTGGTGGTAGATTGGCTTTATATCTATCTTTGGAATTTCCTGACAGGTTCGACAAAGTGATGTTAGAATCGACATCAGCAGGATTGGCTACTGAGATCGACAGGCAAACTCGCATTATTCAGGATTGGCAAGTTATCGATCGATTAGAAACAGCTAACTTTGCTGATTTTATGAGAAATTGGTATCGACAGCCGATATTTATCGGGATCGATCTTCATCCAGATTTTAACGAGCTGATTCAACGCCGGATTGAGACTAATCAGCCAGATAATTTGATTAAATCTTTGGAATATGCAGGCTTAGGAATGCAGCCCTATTTAGGCGATCGATTGAAAGTTCACACTAAGTCGATATCACTAATTGTCGGGGCACTCGATCGTAAATTTGTGAAGATCGATCGAGATATCGCTCGAAAATGTCCGATGACTACGATCAAGATCGTATCAGATTGCAGCCATAATATCCATTTTCAACAGCCACAAGTTTGGATCGATTGTTGGGTTTCTAGCAGTAATGGTAGATAAAGGAGAGATTCACAGCAATTTAGCTTTTTCTGGATCTGAGATAGATGGAACACCAGTTAATTGACTCCAGATGTAATCGCGTTGGTTGATTAACAAAATACTAACCAACGTTAGCGAAACCCCGCACCATTGTAATAGATCGAGCGTTTCACCTAAAAATAAACTGCCAAATAACAGCGCGAATACTGGAGTCAAAAAAGTTAACGAGCTGAGACTTGTGAGATTTCCCTGCGCCGCAAAGTAAAAAAATAGCCCATAAGCGATCGCACTGCCGAATATAGTGGAGTAAGCGATCGATAGCCAGTCAGATCCAGTAATTGCCATCCACTGATTTGACTCCAGATAGAATGAACCAATCGCCAATGGCATCCCGCCGATAATCATGTGCCAACCCGTCGCAATCACCGGATCGACGTACTTAGTCACAAATGGAATTAAGATCGTTCCTACAGCCATTGAGAGGGCAGCTAGCAGCATTAACCATTCACCACGATCTGATAATCCCGCTAGATCGAATTGGCTCGTTAAGGGACTAGTCACAACTTGACTCAACCATTCGACTGGTAAACCGATACAACTAATACCGAGTACGCCCAATACTAGCCCGCAAATGCCAATCGCGCCAATTTGTTCTTTAAACAACCAAGCCGACAACACCGCCACAGCCAAAGGTTGCGAGTCAATCATCACCGAACCCAAGCCCGCCGTCGTGCGGACTAAACCTGCCGCCAAAAATCCTTGAAATAATGTTCCGTCAATCAGTGCAAATAGTCCAATCCAAGCCCAAGCCTGCCAGCTTTGCGGTTGGGGACGTTTGGCAATTGCGGCGACGATTAGAACCAAAATCCCCGCAGGAATCAGTCGTATTCCCGCCATAAACAAAGGCGTGGTATGGGGCATCACTCCTTTCATCGCTACCATCGCCGTCCCCCACAGGAAAAAAGGCGCGACCAATAAAATCGGTGTTAAGCTAAATGATAATGAAGACTGTTTTGACGGCATGAGAATAAGTCGTAAGTCGTAAGTCGTAAGTAATGCTCTGCGCCTAAGGCTCTTAGACAGATTGTATATTTTCTTTACGAACTCTGCTAGGTAAGAGGGGGGAGGGGGGAGTTAAAATGCAAACAGCCTATTTTCCCACACTCTCCTCTCCCGACAATCCTCCCTCCTCCCTCCCCCCCTCCCCCCTCATCTATGATTTGGCCATTTAAGAAAAACGCTACCAAACAAATTGCGCGAATTGAAATCGCTGGTGCGATCGGTAGTAGTACGCGAAAATCAGTATTGAAGGCTCTGGAGCTAGTCGAAGAACGCAAATATCCAGCTCTACTGCTGCGAATCGATAGCCCTGGTGGTACTGTCGGCGATTCTTATGAGATTTATCGGGCATTGCAACGGCTGCAACCGAAGGTCAAAATTGTGGCTAGTTATGGGAATATTTCGGCTTCAGGGGGCGTATATATCGGGATGGGTGCGCCGTACATTATGGCAAATCCTGGAACCCTCACAGGTAGTATTGGGGTGATCCTACGTGGGAATAATTTGGAGAAATTACTCGATCGAGTTGGGGTATCATTTCAAGTAATTAAATCTGGGCCATATAAAGATATTTTGGCATTCGATCGAGAGTTAACGGCACCGGAGGAACAAATTCTCCAAAGTCTGATCGATAATACTTACGAGCAATTTGTCAATACTGTGGCAGAATCTCGTCATCTCGATCCCGCTACGGTGAAAACCTTTGCCGATGGACGGATTTTTACAGGCGAACAAGCGGTAGAATTTGGAGTGGTCGATCGACTCGGATCTGAGGAAGATGCTAGACTGTGGCTGGCGGAATTAGCTGGATTGGATCCAGCCAAAGCCAAACTTCACACGATTGAAGAACGCAAGCCTTTTGTGACAAGATTGTTACAAAGTCAAATTTCTGGCATCACTACAGTAGTATCGGCGGCAGATTGGGTACAATTTGAATTAAGTACTAGCGGACAACCATTATGGTTATATCGTCCCTAGTGCCTGATCGATGTTTTAAATTTTGCGGAGGGTGACGGCGTGGAGTGGCGCGTAAAGGCAATTCGAGGGGCAACTACAGCGAGTGAAAATACAGAGGAAGCGATCGCCATTGCTGTCACTGAACTGCTACAAGAGTTAGAATATCGTAATCGCCTCGATCCCAATGACATTGTTAGTGTCATTTTTACAGCGACTAAGGATTTAGACGCTGTATTTCCAGCTAAAGTCGCTCGCACCGTTTGCCCCCAATGGCAAGATGTGGCGTTGATGGATGTACAGCAAATGCATGTTGAAGGCAGCCTACAGCGTTGTATTCGGTTTCTAATTCACGCCAATTTACCTGTGGATACTAAAGTTTATCACCCTTATCTGCGCGGGGCGAGCAATTTACGTCCAGACAGAAGCTTGGTTAGTTGATGGTTGGGTTTGAGAGGTATGCGTAGATTTTACCCCACCCCAGCCCTCCCCTTGGAAAGGGGCGGGAGCCGAAAAGCCCCCTGCTTGGTGCGATAGGAACCCGAACAGTAAGCGCATCCGCTTTATAAGGGGGTTAGGGGTAAAAATCTACGATGCTTACACTCGTTGATTGGCGCGTAATTGTCCACAAGCTGCACTTGCACCCAAACCTTTGGAATAGCGCACACTGACAGCGATGTGTTTTTGTTCTAGTACATCAACAAAATCTTGAACATCTCTGGGTGTTGGCCTGTCGTAATCGGCATCCTCGATCGGATTGTACGGAATTAGATTAACATGACTTTGGAAGCCCCGTAGTTTGCTGGCTAACTCCGATGCATGTGCGCGGTTGTCATTCACTCCAGCGAGGAGGACATATTCCACACTCAAACGTCTACCCGTAATTTGCACATAATCCCGACATTCATCGAGGAGATCATCGATTTCGTAGTTTTCCGCTGTGGGAACTAATTCGGCGCGGATTCTTTGGTTGGGTGCGTGGAGACTGACAGCGAGAGTGACTTGCAGTTCGTGTTGGGCGAGTTCGTGAATTTTACCAGGAATTCCGACAGTCGAAACGACAATCGATCTTTGGGAAATCCCGATGTCCTTATTCATACATTGAACAGCTTTCACCACATTGTCTAAATTAGCCAATGGTTCACCCATGCCCATGAATACCACATTACTGACACGCTCTTGAAAGTCTGCTTGTACAGTCAGTACTTGATCGATAATTTCATGGGGTTGAAGATGACGCATAAAGCCGCCCTTCCCAGTCGCACAAAAAGTACAAGCCATCGCACAACCAACCTGGGAAGACACGCAAACAGTCAATCGCTTCGCACTAGGAATCCCCACAGCTTCAATGATTTGACCATCTTTGAGCTTGAGTAGATACTTAACTGTACCATCCCCAGAGACCGATCGATGATGAACAATCGATCGACCAATTGGTGTATCCTTAACTTGCTCTCGCCACTGCTTGGAAAATACATCAATGTCATCCAGAGATCTAGCAGCCTGCTGATAAATCCACTGATATAATTGTTTGCCCCTGTAGGCTGGCTGTCCCTGCGCCTGTACCCAGGTGGTCAATTCTGCTAAACTCATGCCTAGTAGTGGTCTAATCGTGCTTGGAGTCGTGGAATCTACTGTAATGACAGACATGTTTAAAGAAAAGTTATGATGACAGAACCGACCGAACGGGGAGACAGGAACAGGATCTAGAAATATTTTAATTTTCCGCGATCTTTAATTTATTGATCGAATTAGTCTCTTTATTCTAGAGCATTTATTCCAAAAATGAAGGTAAATTAACGCGATCGATTTGACAGACATGCGCCCCATTTTAGAATAGGATTATCACTCCAACGCCCCACCTACCAACGCCCCAACTCCCCCACACCTTCACAAATGGCAAAACCAATCGAACAAGTCGAACAAGATTTGCACCAACTGAGAACAAATAGTAGCGAACTAGGTAGAGAACTAACTGCTGCTTACCGCAGCTACTTTGGCTGTTTTGCCCCAACGCTCAAGCAACAGTCAATTCAGGGTTGTTATCATTTATGTACGAATTTTTATCCTGAAGCTTTCTTGAAAATAAATTACGATCGTCGAGCGCAATTACTCAAAACATTGCAACGAGTAATTATTAATGCAATTGCAAATTTGGCAGTTCATATCGAACAATCAGGCAAACCTAGTAATGATGATGACGATGATGATGAACCGACAGGTGAATTAACCGCAATGCCAGCAATGCCGATTGATTGGTTTGCTACTCCCTCATCGCTATCAACTTGGCAACAGAATTTAGAGGGCGAATTAACTCATAGCTTGAAAGAGATTTCTTATAAAGTAAATCTACTTTTGCAACAGGCTCAAATTATGCCACCGAATATTCCCAAGCCAATATTAGAGGCAAATCCTGATGCAGATCGACAAGGCGGAAATACTGCTAATGTACCTAATTTGTTAAGTGTATTAATCGGGCAAAATATTGACAGTCGTGAAGAAGATGATCTTGACGATGAAGATGAAGATGAGCTGGATGCTAAACTGGAAAATTTAATCCAAGGCGACGATCTACCAGAAATCATCCAAATCCACAGCCTCTATCTCCGATTAGCTGAAATTGAATTTTCTAATGTAACTGTATTAAGCTTACGAAAAAATATTAGTCAATTAACTAGCAAAGTAAAAATGTTGAAGCGTGAATATCTTCAAAAACAACAAGAACTAAAAATTGCCGAAGCCGAAGCCGCTTGGCGCAATAGTTGGTTTGAATCACCATAGGTAATTGATAATTGATAATTTGTGGTTTCGATATCGTAGGGTGGGCACTGCCAGCCCTTTCAACGTGTATAAATACCTAGTGCTACGATGGCGTAAATTGGTGCTTAAGGTGAGCGATACGAATAGTTGAGGGGCAAGCCATAATTGATGACACGTCCTAGAAGTGGTATTGTTTGTTGACAAAACTGGG
>JANYDE010000033.1 GCA_025359915.1 Chamaesiphon sp. 336R_metabinner_41
ATATAAACTCTAAATCAATTTAACACAATTAATTGACTCAAGCTACCTGTCGGCAAGAGCTGTGTAGATTCAAAAATTTAAATCTATGGCTGATTCGCAAGTATTTTTAATAATGTAAAATTTAAGTGCGTTCACCCTGAATCTGGAACTAACTGATTTAGAAATCAATATAATTAAGAACATTTTTAGTGCAGTAAAAAACGATCTAGATCACGAACCAGAATTTCACGCTAGAGTAGGCTTTTACTATGTGGAAGCAGAGCAGATAATCTCATCGTTGAGTAACAATGGCATTGTCGATTCAACAGAAGTTACTTTTATCAATAACATTTTTAATGAGATCTGCAATGGCATTAATGTTGAAAATTTTGATGTCCAAATTGGCACCTCTAAAGTAGAAGCAAAATCTTACTCACGGGCATTTAGCAAGCTAATGCAAGAATTAAATTGATAATGATGTAGCTGTAAGTCGGCAACGTCCAGCAGATAGATTCAAGGTGGTTTATTCTAGAACTTACGGTAGGGGTAATGTCTTGTCGGTTTTTTTATTCGGGGGAAACCTCCGTTGGCGGAGCCTCTTCGACAGGAGATATAAAACCGCCGCTGCATGAATTGCCCCTACCGTGGCTTTTAGGGATTTCGGCGATTTTCATATGGTGACAACGAATCCGCCCTGCGGCAGGTTCATTGTGTAGAGGTGCTGATTAGTGCAAGATGTGAGAACACTGGTTTTTAAAAATGAAACGCCTGAAATTCTCATTCTGTCGTTAACCAGCTAATTCCTAATTCATCGATTCCAAATAATCCCGCACGCGGTTACGGCGTTTGGGTTGGCGGAGTTTTTGGAGAGCTTTGGATTCGATTTGACGCACGCGCTCGCGGGATAAATCTAATAATCGTCCGATATCAGCCAGAGAGTGAGCCTGATTGTATCCTAAGCCAAATCGGAGACAGATAACTTCCCGCTCTCGATCGGTCAAATCAGCCAATAGTTGCACGAGTTCACCTTGGAGCGATTCCCGCATCATCATTTGCTCTGGGGTGACATTATCAGCTTCGAGCATATCGCCCAATTCTGTATCTCGATCTTTGCCCACCTTGACATCTAATGATACCGATCGAGGGACGCGCATTAGCACTTCTTGCAATTGTACCAACGTCATATCCATCGCTTTGGCGACTTCCTCCAATCTGGGAGATCTCCCAGTTGTTAAACTGAGATCGCGTTGAACTTTTTTAATCTTGTTCAACTTTTCGGTAATATGGACGGGGAGGCGAATATTCCTACTTTGAGTCGCAATCGCGCGGGTAATCCCTTGGCGAATCCACCAGTAAGCGTAAGTACTAAATCGATAACCCTTGGTAGGATCGAATTTATCCACCGCTCGCTCCAAACCCATCGTACCCTCTTGAATCAAATCCAAGAGTTCTAAACCACGATTTTGGTATTTTTTCGCAACAGAGACAACCAGCCGGAGATTCGCCTCAATCATATGCTCCTTAGCGCGGATACCTGCGGCTTGAATGGCATCAATTTCAGCGGCGGTTACTTCGGCTAGTTCCGCCCATCTTTGCTTTCCAGCAGTCAATCTAGGCTTGAGTTCGGCTAAGGTAATTCCCACCATACTTGCCCAACGTTCGAGGGATGGACGATGCCCTAATTGTGCCGTCAATCGATCGTGAATCTCCATCGATTCAACATAATGTAAAATTGTCAGATCCTTACTCTTGCCAATCCTGACTGCTTCTGCGGCTTGAGCGCGCAATTCTAAAACCTGGACATAACGCTGCACAAATTTCGCTTCGGTGACTTCTTCATCCCGCATTAATAAGCGCACTTTACCAATTTCTTGGAGATATAAGCGCACCAAATCCTTACTATAGTAAAGATTTTTGGAAGCCGGAACCGCAGTACTATCGAGATCCTCCTCAAACAATTCGGGTAAAGATGTTCGCAAATTATCTTCATCCGTGTCTATGCCATTCAGATCCATGTCTGAGGCGGATTCATCATATTTTACTGATTTATACAAGGATTGACTTGTCATAGACTCTTCTCAAATGTGCTTAAAAAAATTAGATGGTACTGCGGGGTGTTAAATTTTGTGTGTTCTTATCGATCGATTTAACTTTGGATAAGTAATCATCCGCTATGCCTATCATTCCCACCTCTAGCCTCAGATCCCTCATTCGTCAACTATTTTCTTTTCTGTTGAGATTATTTTTGACTGAAAATAACGATTTCATAATGTCTTGAGGACGATCGATGAATTTGGAATAAAGCGTTATGCTGGATACAGACTAGAGCCTCCCATCTCCTATCTGCTAACCGTCACCTCTCGGAGGAAGGAAAACAAGCATGAAATCATCACTATTCGTCTCAGATATCGTCGAACGTGGTTTGTTGTATGCGATCGCTAATGATAGAATCCATACAGCTCAACCTTTAGATGCTGCGGAAAATTGGCACTTTTGGACTGAGCCAAAATCTCCGGTGCTGGAATGGTTGGCTCGATCGTATCCACCGCAATCAGTCCGCATCGCCTATTTGGATGCTATGCTCGGTCATGAACATGCCGAAGGAATTGAAGCTCATTATGATGTCTCCAATGACTTCTACGCTTTATTTCTCGATACTAAATATCGATTCTATACCTGTGCTGAGTTTGAGAATGATACCGAAACTATAGAAGCAGCGCAAACACACAAGGCTGAATATCTGCTTTCGCTCTTGAATTTGACAGGAGATGAAAAGATCTTAGATTTGGGCTGTGGCTGGGGTGCGATGCTAAAATTCTTACAAGATCGCGGACATCGGGGGAAATTAAGTGGATTCACTTTATCGAAAGAGCAACTCACCTACGCTACTCAAGAATTAGGCTTAAATGTTTCCCTGACTGATTTTATCACTGAAGATTTTGACAGTGCGCCATACGATCGAATATTATCAATTGGATCGATCGAACATGTCCGACCAAAAGAAATAGAGCAACTATATCAAAAGATTTATGATGCCCTCGTTCCAGGTGGACTTGCTGTGCATCAATTCTTTTCACTCATCCGCGAACCATATCCAACTTCGATGGTGACGTTGCAAATCTTTTTCCCAGGTTCTTTGCTAACGATGCACTCTAACCATATTGAAGCAGCCGAGCGAGTGGGTTTTAAGATTACCCACGATTCAATCCACAATTATCGACCAACTTTAAGGGCTTGGTACGATAGATTGGTGGCAAATAAAGAGCGAGCATTAGAGTTAGTTGGTTTGGAAATTTATAATCGCTACATGACATTTTTTCCTGTCTCTTGGTTATTCTTCCAACAACAAGAAGCAGATATTCATCGGATTGTCATGGCAAAGCCAGCTTAGATTTTAGGCTCTAGGAAACTAGGTAGGGGCAATTGATGAATTGCCCCTACCTAGTTTCTCAGAGCGATCGATCGTATTAATTAATCAATACTGAGAATCCAGGTACCGATGTATCGAGCTAATGGAAATTCAGCACTACTTTTTACTTGACAGCTAAAATAGTACATCCCACTGCTATCAGGATTGCGGACATTATTAAGAACAACTTCGATTTCGCCTTTGGTTTTCAACTGTTGAGCGAAATCAATTTGGATAGTTTGATTTTCTTTATTCCACTTGACTGATTGAATCGGGACTAACTTTTCATCAACCAATACTTCTATCGCTTTGTCATCAAACTTCCCTTTGAAATAGTCAGGATAGTTGATTTGGATTTGAGCCGCACCAAGCCGATTGATTTTAGATCCAGGAATTTTGAGTCGATATCGATCTGTCGTACTTCTATTTCCAGAGTCTAAACGATAAGTGAGTTGATTCGCTGGCTCGATCGCACTAAATAGCGTAAATCCAGGTAAACTGTCTGCTCTAACGATGGCGGGAACAACTGCGACACAGCAGCTAGCTAGAGCGAGGATGGGTAATAATTTCCGAGCTGCTTGAATATTCAACATCTATAAAATCTCCACTAAAGTTTTGCGGGTTAATAATATGTTACTTAAATTTACGATTAATTTAAGATTACTTGATTAATATTTATCAACTTTTGTACCGAACTGAATTAAATCAGAAGTCTGCGCTGCGTTTAACAGGTAAAATTCAATAGTTTCTGTTACCTAGAGCACATTTTATCGAATTCATCATTATTCCCCTCGCAATTATTACGGAATTTAGCATAAAAGTTGCAGTTATTAAAGTCTTGAAACTATCTAAATATATTAATTATCAATTGTCAATTAATTAAAGTTGTTTCCGTAAAAATAATCTTTCTGGACGATACCAAGGAATAATCGACCAGACAAATTCGCTCGAAACTGTTTCATAGCCTAATTTTTGGTATAGATTACGTCCACGCTCATTATCACCCATAACATGAAGATGGAGTTCTGTATAACCCCAGTCTATCGTTTGTTGTTCGCAGCTTCTAATTAGTTCTTGGGCTAGTCCACGCCGCCGAAAATCTCGACTGACAGCCAGATTGGAAAGATAGACATACCGATGCTGACTTTGACGATATCGTTCAGTCGTCCTGACACCAACTTCTACTGTACCAGCAACATGGGATTGTTCTTGATCGATATAAAGTGAGATCGAACAAACCTGCTGTTGGGGCTTATGATAGCTGGAGCTAGGTACACGCGTGCGGAGACGATTGCGTAAGTCTTCTGCAATACCCAATCGAAACAGCGGTGTAAACCAAGCCATCCAGCCGCGATCGAAATGAAAACTCCGCGTGATAATATCAGCAACACGATGGATCTCCTCCTCTCGGACCGGACGAATTTCAATCTGATGTGGATTGAGGACGATCTTGTGAGCGATATTGACAATCGTGTCTAAATTATTGGGGTTTGTGCTGAGTTCCGACATATCTCAAAATTGGACAACTCGATCGCACACAATTCTACTAATCGAGATGCTAAACATTTAGATTCGGCAGTGAGTCGATTTACAATTAAAATTGACAAGCTAACAGCACCGATCTCTATCATACCCCATTTAGCCGATCGTTAATACGATCGAGGTAAGCAATTGACATCCCCATTAAAACATCAATCTCCACCCGAAGAGCAGGCATCGAAAGTAGATAATGTGGTGACTAGTAAACCACCGATTGTTTTGGTAGAAACCGCTTTCCTAGCTAGTACGGCGAGTTTGCTCTGGCTGTTAAGTTATTATTTGCCTGGTGTTCCTGTCTTTAAAGTATTCTTTCCGATCCCGATCTCGTTAATCTATTTACGCTGGGGACACCGCGCGGGGTGGATGACAGCTCTAGTTGCTGGATTGCTATTATCTGTACTGTTGGGGCCGACACGGAGTATTCTATACGTGATTCCCTATGGACTGATGGGCGTTCAATTGGGCGCGTGCTGGCGACGGCGAGTACATTGGGCGATCTCGATCTCGCTCGGTGCGTTGCTAGATGCCATTGGTGTATTCTTTCGATTTTGGCTGACTTCAGCTTTTATCGGCGAAGATCTGTGGATGTATTTGATGGCAAGAATTCACGATTTGGCGGAATGGATGTTTGTACAATTGGGCATTCTCGCCGAACCGAGTTTATTGGTAATTCAAACTTTGGCAATTGGGTTAATTTTAGTTAGTAGTTTCGTCTACCTTTTCGTCGTTCATCTAGTTGCACTGCTAATGTTTGAACGGCTTGGTAATCCCATCCCCAAAGCCCCTGGATGGGTAGAGACGCTCTTAGATCTTTAGAGCCTAAAATCGACAGAACATAGGGGTTTGAATCCCCATCTTAACAACCTAGCTATTCTCCTAAGTCGATGCTCTGCCAACAACTATCAACTATTTAACAACAGCCATCACCCTGATAGTGCCAAGTTGATGGGGTGATGATACATTCATCGGCTAATAATTCTGAAAGTTTAGCCGCTGTTTTGTCACAGACACCCGTCGGTAAACCGCGTGGTAGAATGTGTCCAGCTAGATCGTCAAAGACTGATTCTTTACCTGCGTAAATGGCAGTTTTACCTGTAAATATACATGCCCCATCCTCAGGAATCGGGATTTTAAATGCGACTGAATCGAGACTTTCTAATAGTAAATGTTGCTCCAGTTGATAACTAGGCGCGTCCAACAATCGGTAAGGGCGACGAGCACGAATTTCGATCTGCCCGAAACCACTGGCAATAATCCGCTCTGTATATTCATCATAGGTCATTGCGCCAGATAGACATAGTGCTCGCAATCGTTGATCCTGCTGTAAGTGTAGCGGAATTTGGCGGGTGGCAATCGGGTCGCTCATTTGCAGTCTACCACCAGGTTTAAGCACACGATAAGCTTCAGCTAAAGCTTTGTCGAGATCTGCTGGTTCAAAGATATTAAATAGACAATTTTGAGCCACCACATCGACAGATTCATCAGGTACAGGTAGTTCAAAAGCATCCCCAGATCGAATCTCGACAAAACTCGGATCGAACCAGGGGTTAGATGCAGCAGCTAAATTGAGATTACGCGTCGCCGCATCGCGCATCTGAGCAACCGGATCGATCGCAATAACTCCACCTACCCGCCGACTAAAATAGGCGAACTGGAGAGCCTCCAAGCCACCACCCACGCCCACATACAAAACAGTCGGTTCATCGATCAGCTCCGATGGATGAACGGTGCTACCACAGCCATAATTCATCTCCTGCATAATTTCGGGAATATGCAGTCCTGGTAGTTGCAATGGGGTACTTTGAACACAGCACAACCCGATTTCCGGTGTTTGGGCAACTTCCGAATAGAAATCAGCCGCAGTCTCTAAATAACCCATAAAATAACTAAATCTCGATCGAATGTGATGACTCTGTTCAATATACTCACATCTAGTACCAGATTGATAATAAGCGATCGATTCTCAATTGTAATTGCTGTTTATAAATCAAACCATCGATCCAATCGAGATCGATCGATTGATAGCCAAATTTAGCACCGAGCAGAGATCCTGCTACTGCGGCATTTGTATCTGCATCGCCAGCTTCATTAATAATTAAGCTAATTCCTTCCTCAAAACTCTGCGCATGTCTTAACGCCCAAAATCCAGCCCCTAAAGTTTTAAGTGTGTATCCAATCGTATTTTTTTCGCCTTGTTGATGACCTTCATCGAGATCGAAAACCTCAATTGAATCTGATTCAATCATTCGCCAGTAAGTTCTAATTTCTGGGTGATAACGGTCGATCTCGATGCCAATTCGATCGATGAGCGCAGGGATATCATCGCAACCACGAATCATTTCGGAGATTGCCAGACAAACGGCTACGCAAGAAGCAACACAGCGAGGATCGGCATGTGTCAATCGACAAACAATTGAGGCATTTTTGAGCACTCTATCTCGATTTAAATAATCCCAAATTCCTAAAATCGATGTCCGCATTACTGCGCCATTGGGGGCGTATTGACATCTACTACGCTGCCAATATTTCTCAGCTATATCAGTTGGACGATCTAGAAAATCTCGATCAAATAAAACTCTAAATGTCATTTTACCAATCCGATAACCATCAGTCTCTGCCCATGTTCGGAGTCTTTGCGCGATATCTAAATCGTCAATTTTACCGACTGCTAATAAGCTATCAAAAATACACAGCATTTGGTCTGTGTCATCAGTCCAATCGCCAGGTTGCCAATGACGAGAAACCGGAAATCTGGTAATTTGGGCATATTGATTTAAGCCATCTGGATATAATAATTTAGCTTGAGATTTATTCAAGAATTCCGCGCCATACCCCAAAGCATCACCAATAGCTTGCCCAAATAAGCATCCTTTAATTCGATCGATTAGTTCTCGCTTCATCATAACTTAAAGATTTTCATTTTGTACCACTACGATTCATTTTAAATCCATACACGTAAATATCTGCAAAGCAATAACGTTCGTCTTTTTCACGCCATTTAGCAATACCAATTTCACTTAATAAAATTGCGAATTCTTCAAATGTGGCTGCTGTTTCTATCGATGTTTTCTGCCAAATATCCTTTAATTGTTCTTTAGGTAACAATGCAGGCAAACCTTCTAAAGCATTAAAAAATGCACTCAAATCTGGATATTCTTGCTCAATTGCCTCACAACGTTCTGCTGATGCGTTTTCTAGTCCAATCTCTAGAGATTTACCTCGAATTAATCGATCGTCAGTAGAAGTTTGGACAGATGTTAGCCCTTTATAGGTTAGCTCTTGGGCTTTTGCTCCTTCCAATAAAGCACTCAAGCTGCGCGGAAACGAAGTTCCACTTGAATCTGTCAATCGCTCATAAATCCAGCGAGAAACAAATTTAGCTTTATTTCCTGCCCTCCGACGAATACCCCATAAAGGTTCTAAAGCACGACTTAAAGTTTCTTCGTTAGCTGTATCGATAGTTTCAACGGGAGTATATCGATCAACTAAATCTTTAAAATCTGGCGATTGAGTTGCTTGACGCAATGCTAATCGGAGAAAATCTATTCTACTCCATTTTAAAATTAGATCTCGCCCATTAAAATGACTTTTATTGTCAAAGTTAAGACGATTCCAAATATCTTCACGCAGAAATATTTTAAATCTAATTGACTCCAGTCTTCGAGCATCACAGGATTGAATTAGTTGAAATAATCCTGTCAAAGCCAGTTGTCTAATACCACCTCGTTCGGGAAAATCTTCATCTAGATCGTCATATAAAAACCACAAAAACTTTTCTTTCTTTTGTTGATCTTTGTTTGACAATTCTATTGCATCTGGAATTATTAATTTTAAGTCTATTTCTGTTGATAGTCGGATGGAAGCCTGAGTATGCTCCGATTGCCAAGCATCTTTAGACAAAGGTTTTAAAATACATCGCAATACTTGAAATTTATCTCCTTTAATTATAGATAAAAATTCAATATGATGAGCTTGATATACTTTGACAAGTAAATACGATCGCCAAAACACCTCCCAATTTCCTTTGCTTTCTATCAAAGATTGATGGACTATTTCAAATTCAGTTCGAGATGGACGACTCAGATCGAACGAACCATGTCCAGATAGAAAAGTTACATTGTCTAATCTGCCATTTGCTAGTCTATGTGCAATGTTTGAATGTTTTAATAGTAACAAGTATAATGCCGTTTTTCCAGTACCTTTTCGACCTTTTATTAAACAAGTCGATGGATCTGTAAATGTATCAAAGTTACCTATTTTCTGAAATAAATTGTTTAAATTTTGCTTGGAATCGGCAGCATTAAGTGGTGGAAAATTTAGACTTTCAATAATTTGCCAACGTCGATCTTCAGCTATTAGCTTTCCTCCCACTTCGGGCTTAGATCGCGTTGTGCCTTCATCGATCGTATTAGCAATCCGATTATAATAATCTAACAATCCAATTACAGGATATCGATCGGCTGTGGCAATTGGTGTTAAATATGGTACTATCAGTAAATCAGACAAATCATCATCTGATTCTAAACTATCATCACTATTATCATCCTCTCTTCTACTACTCAGGCTTTGCAAAATAGATTTAATTTTAGTTAGTCCAATTTCCGTCATGTCTGGAACTGGAGAAAATACAAAATCGATAGATATTTTGCCAAAAGCATTAAGCGATTTTAACAGTAAAATAATCAACGATCCCATATTTTGGTTGGGGCTGTAATTTAAAAGCGGTACTCAAACCTGGAGCTTCTAAGTCTAAATCTACAGCAACAACTTTATGTCCGCGATTAGCTAAAATCCAAGCGACATGAGTTAATGCGGTAGTTCGACCGACACCTCCTTTAAAAGAATAAAAGCTTACTGTCTGGGGAATTCGTGGTGCGATCTCGGTTAATCGTTCATGATTTTGGGGATTTGCAGCCCACAATGCTAAATCGTGCCAAGTATGTACGATCGAATTATCTTGTTTTTGGGGGCGGGATAGATTGAGCGAATCTCCTTCTTTAACTGTATACAAAGACATAAATCCTGAAGATACATCAAACTCATTCAGAGTAGTTTGAATTCGTTTTTTTCGCTCTGGTATTGATATATTTATTAGTCGATCGCTAATAATCGTCAAGTTTACTAGTGCAGCACTAGAAATATTTAGATCTACCCATTCTGAAAGGGGATTTGTGACATACTCATTAGTCAATTGTTTTTTTAGATTTTGTTGCCAGTTCTCTTTCTGCATTCAATCTTTCCTCACAGTGTAGAAGCTTGTCTTTGCAACCAACTGATGAGGCTGTTGTATGCAAATAACCATTGTTTATAATAGTCTTCACTAGCCTCACCACCAGGGTAAGCGCATATCAATAAAATGTCCTTGCGGATTTTCAAAAATATCAATCCACTCTCTTACCTTTGGATATCTTTGAACTCTATCCTTGAGGCGGTTACACCGATTGAGAGCATTTTGAAAGTCATGTCCAGGATTGCTGATTGGATGTCCAGGATTGTTAGTCTCTGTTTTCCATTCTCGACTCGCTCCGCGTGGAAGATTACTGATAATAATCGACTTGAGTAAGCATTCTACAGTCACACCCCCAAAGTGCATCGCAGCGACTTGTCTATTGGATAGATGGAGTGTTTCGGTATCTTGGTAGCGTGCTAAAAAAGCAGATTGGTAATCAATCTTCCATCGATCGATTGTTAATTATCTCCGACTCATTTTAATCGCTAGTTTGGCGATATTGTTCGATAAAGTCTTGCACCTGCTGACGGTATTCACGCATGGTTTCATCTACCCAATTGCGATCGTTTCCATTGACATAAATATGGACTAAAGGTTCACCAGCATCGGGGAGAATTAATACCCATCTGTCGTCTTGATAATTAATAATCTTAACCCCATCTTCGGTGTCTAAATATTCGGGTTGATGAGTTTCGAGAATATGGCGCATTAAGCCACCTTTAGCCGTCCAAGGACAGCGGAGGGAGTGAGAGCGGTAGAAGACGCGGGGTAGCTCCGCGCGGAGGCTGCTGAGGGAACGTTCTTGACGGGTGAGCATTTCGATTAGTTTGGCGATGCAGAACATCGCATCAAAACCAGGATGAAATTCGGGGAAGATAAAGCCCATTTCGCCGCTTCCGCCTAAGACGACGTTGGGGAGCTGTTGACAGGCTTCCATTAAGGCGGTGGGGCTGGCTTTGGTGCGCTTGACTTTGCCGCCGTGACGACGGACAATTTGTTCGATCGCACTGGAAACCTGGACGGGTACGACGACGGTACCGCCTGGATAAGCGGTGAGGACGATTTGCACCATTAAGGCGGTGAGCATATCGCCGCGAATGGGTACGCCTTCTTCATCGACGAGGATTAGTTGTTCGCCGTGGGCGGAGACTTGAACGCCGAAGGAGCCTTTGAGAGCGACTACTACGTGTCCGAGTTGGTTTAATAATGCTTCCCGCTCATTTACAGTCAGGGACATCTGGTTGAGGCTGGCATTGAGGACTACTGCGTCGCAACCAAATTTGGATAGTAGGAGGGGCAATATGGCACCGGAGACGGCATAAACGTAATCAACTACTACCTTGGTGCCAGCGTGACGGATGGCATCGATATTTAGTTGTTTTTGGAAGGCGGCTTTATAGATTTCCATCCCTTGAGAAAAGCGGTTGACATCGCCGATTTCGGGGATGCGGGCGCGGCGGAGGTCTTCTTTGAAGTAGGCTGATTCGATCTTTTTCTCTTGGGCGGTGGAGATATTGATGCCGCGATCGTCAAAGAATTCGATTAAGATAGAATCCATACGATCGGGATGCAGCCGCACATGGATTCCGCCAATGACTGTTACTTCGTCTTGACGTTGGCGCAGGGCGTAGATAATTTTGCGGGCGACGGGGATGGCGGTGGCTTCTAAGTCTTGAATATCGATGCCTACGGACATTAGACCCGCAATTAGCGATCGAGATACCATTCGCGATACATTTCGTTGATCGCGGGAGACGGTTACTTGCGCCCCTGGTTTTAAGGTGGAGCCGTAAGCAGCACCTAGTTTGACGGCGAATTCTGGGGTAATATCGATATTTGCTAAACCCTGAACCCCCCGTTGGGCGAACAGATTGCGGTGGGCGATTTGTCCCCAAATTAGATTTAGATTCAATACAGCTAAAGGTTCGATTTCTTTATTCGGCCAAACTCGCACATTTGGATTAATTTGAGCTTCCTCGCCCACGTTCGATAATGCCCCTAAAACCGCTCCTTCCAGCACTTGGGCACCACGTCCGATCCTCACCCCACGGGCAAGGACACAAGCCCGAAGCTGGGCATCCTCGCCGATGATGGAGCCATTGCCGATAATCGGACGCTTGAGATTAGCACCACGACCGATCGCGACATTATCACCGATAATCGTTTCAGGGGAAATTTTTACCCGCGCCCCAATTTTACAATTGGCTCCAATTACTGCTGGAGCTTCAATAATCGCACTGGGATCGATATAAGTATTCGCCCCAATCCAAATTCCTGGGCTAGTTTCAGGGAACGGCCAGTCTAACTTAACTTTACCGCGCAACGCGTCATATTGCGCCTCCCGATAAGTATCCAATTGTCCAATATCGCACCAATAACCATCAGCGACGTAGCCATACATCGGGATATTATGCGCCAACAATTGCGGGAATAAATCTTGGGAGAAATCAGCCTCCGTATCAGGATGAAGATAGTCCAATACCTCCGGCTCTAAAATATAAATCCCCGTATTCACCGCATCCGAAAATACCTCACTCGCCGAGGGCTTCTCCAGAAACCGCCGAATCCGTTGATCCTCATCGATAATCACCACCCCAAAATCCACCGGATAGGCAATCTGCGTCAAAATAATCGTCGCCTTCGCCCCCTTGCGCCGATGAAACTCGATCGCACTGGTAAGATCGATATCAGTCAGACTATCCCCACTAATTACCAGAAAAGTCCCACCCAGAATCTCTTCTACATTCTTGACACAACCAGCCGTACCCAAAGCGCGTTCAGCTTCGATCGCATAGTGAATTTTAACCCCAAACTCACTGCCATCGCCAAAATAATTCTGAATCACCTCCGGCAAATAATGCAGCGTGATAATAATCTCGGTAATCTGATGGCGTTTGAGCAAATTAATAATATGCTCGGCGATCGGTCGATCGATCGCTGGTACCATTGGTTTAGGTAATTCACAGGTCAAAGGTCGCAACCGTGTCCCCGAACCTCCAGCCATCAATACTGCGCGCAGTTGCATATCTTCTTTACCTAAGGGCTAGTCAGCCAATCATATCAATTGTTAATCTATTTTCGGAAGCTGTGGCGGCTCGATCGCATAGTTTAATATATCCAGCCCAATCAAAAAGCGCAGAGCAAGCTAAAATAGATTTGTAAGTTGCCATAATAGTGCAATTTTACCGCCGATTCTGTAACAACCGTCATTAATCAAGATTTAGAGCAAGGCGTATGAACTTCGTTGTCATTGGTTTAGTTGGAGCATACGGGTATGGAGTCTGGAAGTTTTCGCGCAACTTCAATCGCACTAATTATCAACGCACTCTACCGACAAAGATTGTGCTAGCTTTGCTTTGGCCAGTTTGCTATGTGGTCAATGGTTCTTATCGTCAGAATTTTAATAAGGCATTGAAAGGGGGCGATTAACAGTTTAGCTGATTAGTTGATCTGAAGATGACCAAGATTCAGCCCTTACGGCAAGATCCCCGACTTCTTGGAGAAGTCGGGGATCTGAACCCTATCAAAAACCCCCTGACTATGTTTAGTCAGGGGGTTTGTTTCTTTCAAATCAAGCGGATATTAACCGTTGATGGAAGGAGCAGTTAAAGCAACAGGAGTAGACTCACCAGCAGCTAAGTCAAGTGGGAAGTTGTGTGCATTTCTTTCGTGCATTACTTCCATACCGAGGTTAGCACGGTTGATGATGTCAGCCCAGGTATTGATGCCACGACCTTGGGAATCAACAACTGATTGGTTGAAGTTGAAACCGTTGAGGTTGAACGCCATGGTGGATACACCTAAGGAGGTGAACCAGATGCCGATGACAGGCCATGCACCTAACAAGAAGTGTAAGGAACGGCTGTTGTTAAAGGAAGCGTATTGGAAAATTAGACGACCGAAGTAGCCGTGAGCTGCAACGATGTTGTAAGTTTCTTCTTCTTGTCCGAATTTGTAACCATAGTTCAAGGATTCAACTTCAGTTGTTTCACGAACTAGGCTAGAAGTTACGAGTGAACCGTGCATTGCGGAGAATAATGAACCACCAAATACACCAGCTACTCCCAACATGTGGAAAGGATGCATTAAGATGTTGTGCTCTGCTTGGAAGACGATCATGAAGTTGAACGTTCCGGAGATACCCAAAGGCATACCGTCAGAGAATGAACCTTGTCCGATTGGGTAGATCAAGAAGACTGCGGTTGCTGCTGCTACTGGAGCGGAGTAAGCAACACAGATCCAAGGACGCATACCGAGGCGGTAGGAGAGTTCCCACTCACGACCCATGTAGCAGAAGATTCCGATTAGGAAGTGGAATACTACTAGTTGGTAAGGACCGCCGTTGTACAACCACTCATCTAAGGAAGCTGCTTCCCAGATTGGGTAGAAGTGAAGACCGATTGCATTAGAGGAAGGAATAACAGCACCGGAGATGATGTTGTTTCCGAACATCAGGGAACCAGCGACTGGTTCACGGATTCCGTCGATGTCTACTGGAGGTGCCGCGATGAAGGCGATGATGAAGCAGATGGTAGCAGATAGTAAGGTAGGAACCATCAGTACGCCGAACCAACCAACATAAATGCGGTTCTCGGTGGATGTGATCCAGCTACAGAAGCGATCCCAGACGTTCGCGTTCTGGGTGCGTTGTAAGGTTGTGGTCATTGGT
>JANYDE010000059.1 GCA_025359915.1 Chamaesiphon sp. 336R_metabinner_41
AACTACTTCCCAAAACCGCTGTCAACTTATTGCTAGTAGAAATAGAGAGTAAACGAGATCTGCTGGCTTCTCAGGGGCTGGCGTTAGAATTAGTTTCGATTCAATTCTAGTATCTATGCATTGGTGCAAGATGTGAGCATAGTCAAGATAGTTGGCGTAGTGAGGACTATTGCGAAAACCATCTAAAATTCTCTTAACTTCATCTGTGGAGAATGCGGGGACGGGTTGGACGGGAACGGACTTAAACCTCTCTGCTACGCCTTCCCACGGGTTTAAATCGGGTAATTGAAACTTATCCCGCCCCCAATCCCAAGCGGCTTTAAGTAGCCAAATTCGTTGTTTGGCGGTATCAGGCTTGATTTTTCGGCATACCAGTAAGAATCCATCGATCGCACCTTGATCGACATCAGCCGCCCGAATATTCAGATGCTTCTCTAGCATCACCTTCAGATACTTGTAGCGAGTTTCGATCGAAGCTTTACTGAGTCCTTCATGTTTGGATTGGTACTGAGTGAACCGATTGAATAACTCAACCGTGGTTATCCCAGTTACTTGCTGGCGTTTCTTTGGGGGCAAGTAGTTAGTCAGGGTCGGGTCATAGTAGCCGTGTTGAGCATCAGTCTCGATCCACGCCTTAACCCTCGCAGCTTCACCTCGTCCGCTGATGCCGTCATTCAGCCCTAATGCTAAATTCTTTCGCTTGCCTGTCTCTGGACAAGTCCATCGCAGTCTGAGCCTACCTTCAAGATTCTCGACCGCCGAAGACGGCGCGCAAGCTTCGTAACTTTCATATCAGGGTAAAAAACAGGGTAAAAGTGTCATGTCTAAACACCCCTAACCACCCTTCATTGTCAATAAGACAACGAAAAAAGTTCCGCCAAAGTCATATAGACCTTGCCGAAACCGTTTTCTAGTATTGTTTTCCCCTTAGTCGGGATGAGAGGATTTGAACCTCCGACCCCTGCTTCCCGAAAGCAGTGCGCTACCAAGCTGCGCTACATCCCGAAGATGAAAAAGTGGTTAGAAGTCTAGAGCGCAAAACCATGATAACTCGATCGCCAACAGCTTAGATCGAGGTTTACAAATCTAGTGATTGAGGGTACCCGCAAGGAGCACCCAATCGGATGTTAATTGATGATTTTTGGTGCTTGAATCGACTCTCCCAGGGCAACTGGAGTAGACTGTCGATGAGCAACAATTGCTGGCACGGAATCCCGCAGATGCGCTGTCAGCGAGGTTGTTGTCGTATCATAAATCTGGGTCAGCAATTTGGGATAGAAACCCACTCCGATAATCGGTACTAGTAAACAGGCGATAATAAATACTTCTCTGGGTTCAGCATCGATTAATTCTTCTTTCTCAATTAACTTTTTATTTTCCACACCGTAGAAGATTTCCCGCAGCATCGACAGCAGATAAATCGGAGTCAGGACAACGCCAATCGCGGCAATCAAGACCATGATCACTTTAAACTGAAGATTGTAGGCATCGCTAGTCGCAAAGCCGACGAATACCATCAATTCGGCGACAAAGCCGCTCATACCTGGTAATGCGAGGGAAGCCATCGAGCAGGCGATGAACATCGCAAAGATTTTCTTCATCTTTTGACCGACACCGCCCATCTCATCTAGCATCAGAGTATGGGTTCGATCGTATGTAGCCCCAACTAGGAAGAATAAACTCGCCCCAATTAAGCCGTGGGAAACCATTTGTAAGACTGCGCCACTCATCCCTAAATCGGTAAATGAAGCAATCCCAATCAGCACGAATCCCATGTGTGAGATTGACGAATAAGCGATTTTCCGTTTGAGATTGCGCTGGGCAAAAGAGGTTAATGCCGCGTAGACAATATTTACAACTCCTAATACGATTAGCAATGGTGCAAATGTCGCGTGCGCATCAGGCAACATCCCCGCATTCATCCGAATCAGGGCATAACCACCCATCTTCAACAATACCCCTGCCAGCAACATGTGGACGGGCGCGGTGGCTTCTCCATGTGCGTCGGGGAGCCAAGTATGGAGTGGGATAATTGGTAATTTCACACCATAGGCAATTAGTAAGCCCGCATACATGAATAATTGGAAATTGTGAGTATATTCCTTAGCGGCTAATGCTCGCATGTCGAAGGTGATCGTATCCCCATAAAATCCCATCGCTAAGGCAGCTACCAGGATGAATAAGGAGCCGCCAGCGGTGTAAAGGATAAATTTAGTCGAAGCATATAATCGCTTCTTCCCGCCCCAAATGGACAGGAATAAGTAGACAGGTAATAGTTCTAATTCCCAGACGAGGAAAAATAGCAACATATCCTGAACGGTAAAGACGGCAATCTGTCCACCGTACATGACCAACATTAGGAAGTAAAATAGTTTGGGTTTGAAGGTGACGGGCCAAGCTGCTAGGATTGCGAGAGTACTTACAAAGCCTGTGAGCAATACCAGCGGCATCGAAATTCCATCTACTCCAACCGACCATTTTAGATCTAGTTGTGAGATCCAACTATAACTCTCGACCAATTGTAATTGGTCGGTGTGCATATCATAGTGATTTGCAAAAGTATAGACAATTAGGACAAAATCAATTAACCCGACAATCAGCGCATACCAGCGTACTGTTCGTCCGTTTTTGTCTGGGATAATCGGAATCGCCAAGGAAGCGAGAATGGGAAATAAGATAATCGTAGTCAGCCAGGGAAAGTTAGACATAGGCAGTAAAATCGGGGTATGCCCAAAAAATAAGTTAATTAATATAATTTAGTTGCGATCTCGTTCGCGTAGCGTCTTGGAGAGAAGCGCGCCACCAAGTCGATCGAAAGTTGGGCTGTTATTTAGATCTAGAATCAGAGGGGCAATCGCGGGCAAGAGTCGATTGTTAACCCGTAAATTTATGATGGCGATGTTCCTCTGGTAGCTAGCGTGAAGCTTTGCCAATAGTTTCTGTACATTAGCAACCACACCTCCTAGACACTATATGCGATCCCCAGATGGTGAGAGTAGGATCGAATAATTCCTTAACAAACCGACTGTCACTAAAGAAAACCGACTTCTTATTAGAAGTCGGTTTTCTGGAACAAACAAATTTGGTAAGATTTGAATATTTCTTTGGTAATCAATGCTATGGGCAACGTCGGACTCGAACCGACACGCTTGCGCGGATGATTTTGAGTCAACTGCGTCTACCAATTCCGCCAGTCGCCCTTATTTATAGCTTGCTTATCATAACCCATAGTTGGGTGATTTAGCAAGCCTTGATAATTAGCAGTTTTCGCCCAGAGATCGATCTCCTTTGCCCGCAAGACGGGAACAGGGTGACTGAGTTGTTCAGTTTGGCTAGCTGTGAGCATTTTGCCAAAATCGGTACTGCCAATCTCCTCGTAGGCGCGAGCTTGGGCGAGAAAGGCATCGACATTGAGCAATGGTGCCAGCAGGGGGGAACCGCCGGAGAGTTTCATCAAGACAGAGATTACTGTTTTGGGATCTTGACTGACGAGGAGCGCGGCTCGATCGCAACTAAATTCGGCACAGCGAAACCATTGCAGCATTTGAGACTGGAGGTTTTGAGCGATCGAGTTCCCAATCCCAGGCACTAATCCACCTGTCGCCATCACAATCAAATTTGCGAGGGTGAGATAGACTCCATGTTCACATTTGAGATGTCCCAATTCGTGAGCGATGACGGCTTGGAGTTCTGCGGGGGTGAGTAAATCGACGAGGGATGTATGAACGACGATAAATGGTTTTTTCCCCCGTACTGCCATCGTATAAGCATTGGGGGCGGGATTTTGTTTGAGGTAAAGCTGGGGGACTTCTACATCGAGGATCTGACAGGCTTCGATTAATAGTTGATGGATGTGGGGAAGTTGCTGTTCGCCGATGAGGACGCTGGAGGCAATATTATTTAGGTATAAGAAGTCTTCGGTGATGCCACCTAATAGGTTTCGTACCAATAGATCTAAGCCTGGAAGTCTTTTTAGATTAGTTGTTGCTGCTAGATCTAATGGATGTCGAAATTTGTCGGCTTTTAAACCGATTAATTGAGTTTTGATGTTTAACATTTTTCATAACCTACGACATATCCCCGACTTTTTCAAAAAGTCGGGGATACAAGAAAATTCTAGTCTTCAAATATTAATTTTTCGATCCGTTTGAGGCTTGCCCAGTCAGGCTTACGCTCAAATCCATCTTTAAAATTGGCGACTACTTGCTCGTGAACTTCAGGTGCAGCCTCGACGAGACTTTTCGCCATTTCAATATGTTGACGAACACCAGATGTTTTGGTTTCTAACATTCCGGCGGCAAGATTGATCCGCGTTTGGGCATCAAAAGGATCGATCTTCATCGATTTTTCAGCGGCTTTAATTGCTAGTTGTGGTTTATTATCTAGTAAATATAACCAGGATAAACATGTCCATGCACTATCGAGTTTTGGCGATCGATTACACACATCGATGAAAATAGGAATTAGTTTCGACGGACTCTCACCGTCTTGATATGCTTTGATGGCATTGTCGAATAATTCGGCGGGAGAGAGGGTTGTTGTTTCAGTCATAGAATGGGAGATGGGAGATGGGAGAGAAACTTACCTAAAGCCTAAAGCCTTCCTAAACTGCAAAAGATTTACCACAGCCGCAACTTTGAGCGGCGTTGGGGTTGGTGAATTGAAATCCACCGCCAATCATGGCATCGCTGTAGTCGAGGACAAGACCGTACACATATAACATACTCTTGCGATCGCAGACTAGTTTAAAGCCGCCATAGTCACAAACTTCATCATCGGCGCGAATTTCACTGGGATCTTCAAAATCCATGACATAGGACATTCCCGAACAACCACCTTGACGCACACCAACGCGCAAGCAGAGATCTTTGCCTTGTTTTTCTCTCAATGCCAGCACATGTGCTTGGGCACTATCAGTCATTTGAATGCTGGGTTTGGCGGGGGTAATTACTTCAGTCATAGCTGGGATAAACTCCTAAGAACGATCGATCGCAGATTTTTAAGATCCAAACAAATTCAAACCTATTATTTCTATTTTAACCGCTCTGACCCGATCGGCACATATCCAAAATTATCGATCGACATTCCCCATCCTCACCAGAAGCCTTCCTACCGCTTTTCCGATCGAAGACACTCTCTCGTTCGTCTAAGATAGATATATATTTCATATTCTAGTATTACTAATTTTCCCCCCTCCCCCCTCCCCCCTCCCATGACGGCGATTAGTCCTTCCACTCGACGACGGCTCCAACAACTCCCTCAGATTCCGACTGTGTGGGAGGGGGATCGGCGCAATATGGCGCAATTAGCGGAAGAATCGGAATTAGAGGACAATGACAGTCGAGAATTAATTGTCTGGGTAGATGGGGTTGAATGTATTGTGAGATCGATGGAAGTTGTCAATGCGGCAATGGGATCGGAAGCAATTGTCAGAGCACTAATCAAGGCGATGGAAGCACCCCAAGCTCCATCACACCCGGCGCGTCCTCAAAAAATTATCGTTCGAGATCGACAGTTACAATTTTACCTGCGGGGAGTGCTCCAAGATTTAGAAATTGTCGTTGAGTATGTCCCCGAATTGCCGATTGTCGATGAATTATTCAGTCGCTTTGCGGATATGGCTGGAGTTGGTACGCCTAAATTGCCACGCAAATATTTGGATCTGCTCAAAGCGACAGCTAGAGAAATTTGGGAATTGGCTCCTTGGGAGATGTTAGCTGATTATGAAGCAATCTCGATCGAACTAAATCATTGGGATATCGAAAAATTCTATGTCTCGGTGATGGGCATGTTGGGCATGGAGTATGGAGTATTGCTCTATCGATCGATCGAATCCCTGCAACGGTTTCGGGCGATGACATTAAATGATGATGAATCAATCGAGATGGAATCAGCCTTCCTCTCCCAAGACTGTATTTTCGTGACTTTTGAAGCCATTACGCCAGATCTCCAACGAGATCTCGCTAGCTTACCGGCGAAATCGATTGATCCTAATTTTGGAAACATTCACCCCATGGAGGGTATGCGCCCCTTCTTGTACGAAGAAGAGGCGATCTCGACTCAAGTAGCCTTAGCCGCACTGAAGGGGTTTCTAACGGCATTTAAGCAGCAATTAGAAGTAGACGATCTCCCGCGTCTAACTAAGCAGATCGAGGTGAAATTTCCTGATAGTTCGCGCATCGAGCAGGTGACAGTGGAGACGCTCCCAGAACTGTCAGAAGAATTGCTGAAAATGCACTTGGAAATGGATAGTGAAGAGGATGACTTCGATCCGCTAGAGCTACAAATCCAGGAAGACTTAATTCCTGATGACTCATTTATCAGCTTGGGGATAATGCCGTGGGATCGAGTCGAAATAATTCGGCGATCGGTAGGCTATTATCAAGCTAGTGAAGTCAAAGCAGCGGGAGAAGGATTACCAATTATTCTCATTCAAACTACCCGCCCCAAAGCACGGGAGATTGTCAGTCGCATCCAAGAAGCTGGTGGCTTACTGGGCATTTGCTTCAATCCTGGTGAAGATCCGCTCGATGGTTCTAGTTTTGATTTGGGTATCTTACAATTAGCTGATGGTGAAATGCAGCTATTTGGCGAATTTTATAATGAAAGTGCTGTACATATCGAAGCTCGGAAAAAGTGGAACCAACGCAGCAAAAAAACCAAGGGTTATTGTGGTTTGATCGTGGCTCACGGCTTAACAGGCAAAGCGCGGGGAAATCCAGGAGTAAAAGAAACGATCGCTTTTTTGGAAACGAAGTCTTTATCCAACGACGATTTGGGCTTAGGCACGCTCCAATTGACTCGCGATTTGGATTAGATGTGTGATATTGGATGTTTAGATATACACTTGTGTCGTAAAGCCTAAAATCTAAATGTTGCTTTAAGTCGATCGAATGGGAATTATATAAGTAGAAGATTTATTTTTGTAGATTACATCGATCAGAGATTGACGTATGGCAAACTAGATTAAATCTCACGTAAATTTAACTTTGCAGCAATTCTCCAGTCTAGAGGCTACTCGGATTTCGATTAGCTCAGTCGGCGCAACCGCAAGTTAAAAAGCATGTTTTCTCGTCTCCTTTCTCTATTCCTTGTGAGGTTGCTCATCATATCTTTAGTATGCTTACCTGTTCCTACTGTCAATTGGTAAATCCACAACACCACAACTTTTGTCAAGGTTGTGGTAGATCGATCGAGCACTATGTCTGTGCTAATTGCGGTGACATCGCAGCTCCAATGGAGAATGACGTAGCATCGACAATACCGAATCTAGAGATCGCAGTCGATCCCCCAGATTGTTCGCCATCTCCATCGATTTGCCCAGAAAACAGCTTTGTCAATGGCAAGACTTATTTATGGGCAATCATTGAACCGACAGTAGGTAAGCCAGCTAAAAATATTGATAACTGCCAAGAACAATTACCGATCTTAGCGGCAGTCAATTCGAGTGAGAGCGATCTTCAAAAGGATAACTCTATTCTTAGGCGGCAAACAAACGATGACATTATAGCTATTAGTTCATCAACCTTAACTACCACCTATCTCGATGCTCAATGCCGCTATAAATTAATCGATCCTGTAGTCATTCAACTACTGACACCAAGTGACTCCAGTCAAGTACGGGTAATCGATTGTCAACCTTTATGCAATTCCCTGTTGGAGATATTAATGGAGAAACAACCCGTGACAGCAGACAAAATTAGTACGATTAGCTTTGCTCCCGAACAGGAGAATCTTTCGCCAGCAACCGCATATCCCCAATGGCAATTTTGGAATAGTCACGGCATTCCCAAAGTAGCCCAAGCATATATCGCACTTCAGATAAGTTTACCAGGGACAATTCCAACTATTCGCGATATCTGGGACAATGAGGGGAAAACTGTAACGATCGTCGAAGATCGTCATGAGTGGGTATTATTATTAGATCGTTGGAACGATCCTGAAATTCCCTCCTCACAAGTTATTTACTGGCTAGATTATACACTTAGGTTATGGATCGCACTCGAACCATGGCAAATGCGGCAGAGCTTATTGGAAATTGCCAATTTAATCCTCGATGAAGATGCGAGAATCTGTTTTCAACGGTTGTATCCAGAAACGGCAGATTGCCAACTCCAGCTTGGCGATTTGGCTCAGATGTGGAAAAATCTATTTGATCGATCGAATCATCCCCCATCACCATCTTTAGCTACCCTGTTAGAATCAATTCGTAAAGGTGAACTAGTCGAAGTCGAAGAAGTAAAATTGCGACTTCAGCAAATTGCTTATGAACTGGAACCCAAACAACTGAGTTCGCCGATACAATCCTCCGCCTCATCTGATTTAAGCAGTTCTCAAGATGCCCCAACTGTCGTTTTAGCGCAGAAGTTGCTCAATTTAGAAAATGCTGCGGCTACCCATGTCGGTAGAAAACGCGAACACAACGAAGATTGCTTTGGGATTGTCAGTCGGATTGTCTCTCAACATAGTCCCAAAGGCAAAAATACCTCAGCGCAAGGTTTATATATCCTCTGCGATGGGATGGGTGGACATGCCGGGGGTGAAATAGCCAGCGCAATGACAGTGGATTTCCTCAGAGACTATTTTGCGACCCGCTGGGATGATAATCTTCCAGATGAACAAACAATCCGCGAGGGAATTGTGGCTGCTAATGAGGCTGTATTTGAAGTCAATCAAAAGAATTCAGCACAGGGTAGTGGTAGGATGGGTACCACTCTAGTATTAGTGCTAGTTCAAGATCGGGATATTGCGATCGCTCATGTTGGCGACTCCCGTTGTTATGGGATTACCCCGACGCAGGGTTTGATCCAGCTTACGCTCGATCATGAGGTGGGACAACAACAAATTTTACGTGGAGTCGATCCTGATATTGCTTATGGTCGTCCTGATTCTTATCAATTGACTCAAGCAATTGGGCCACGCGATCGCAATTATATCGCACCTGAGATTAGATTCTTTGAATTGCAGGAAGATACGTTAATTGTATTAGCTTCTGATGGTTTGACTGACAATCAATTGTTAGAAAATTATTGGTTGACAAATGTCGCACCATTATTGTCTACTGACGCTAATCTCCAAGATGGTGTCGATCGACTAATTGATTTTGCCAACGAATACAACGGTCATGATAATATTACCGCACTAGTTGTTCGAGCTAAATTGGGTTAATTAATTGATAATTGATAATTGAGAATTAATAAACTGTAAGATATCTCGTCGGGGATGTTATTCTGCTGTCGCAGAGGCTTCTGCGCAGTCAGAGGCTACGCCAACGCCAACGCGCCAGCGTAACGCACCATTCTCAATTATAAATTTACTGCTGCGATTTGCGTTTCTCGATCTCCTGTTGAAGTTCGTCAATCTCTTTGCGTAACCGTTCCGACTCACTTTCAGTCGGATTGGTATTAGTTGTTTCTACAGTCACTCGCGCATAATTACCCCGCCGAATATCTTGATATTCACTCGAACTCGTCCATTCTTGGAGATAATGAATTCGTTCAACGGGAAAAGGATGACTGAGCATTCCATTTACGCCAGCATACATCAAAGCCTTATAAACTTGATTCAATCCATCTTCATCTAAACTGCGATAATTTTCGGATTGCTTAATAAATTCTTCGAGACTGCACTCATCGATAAATTTACTACTTCCACCCGAAATCTTCATCATCGTCGTCATCACAGTGCGGGGATTTTCCATTACTAGCAGTGCCGCTCTGTCTGCCGACAATTCAGCTTTGCGTCGCCATTCATAGAACGCCACTATCAATCCATTACTAACAATATTGCCTAATCCAAAAGTCATTTCACCGATGACTGAAGCCGCATTCACTACCCACATCGCCATTTGAATCAGAATAGTATGACCACATTTAAGATGTCCTAATTCGTGGGCTAAAACAGTTTTAATTTCATCCTCATTTAGCAGATCCAATAATCCAGTATTGACTACAATATATGGATGTTCTTGTCCCATCGCATAACTATTGACTTGAGGATTTTGACTGATAAATAACGACGGTTCGGGATAAATATCTAGATCTCGCACACATTCTCGAAACATGCCATAAATAGTGGCATATTGTCTAGGGCCTGCTTGAATACTATTACCCATTAGGTATACTAGTTGGGGACGCTCATAAATAAATTCTACAAATTTACTCGCCACTAGATTGAAACCTGGAACACTACGCAAAGCTTGTTCGGATTGAAAATCGAGTGGATGTCTAAAAGCTTCGCTGGAAATACCTGGGTAAGTAGCCATATGAATTATGAATCAGAATTTAATTGATAAATTACTCTTGGATTTGAAAAGTAGCGATGTGAATATTCGGGAACGGGCTACTAGTCAGCTTTGGCGGATCTGGTTTTGGCAAAAAGGAAAAATCCCGCTCGAACAGATTGAAGAGAGTGAAAGATTGCTGTCTGAAGGTAATGTTGCTGCGGCTAATTTGATTTTAGACGATTTGGTTGATGCTTTGCCAGATTTTGCCGAAGCCTGGAATCGTCGCGCCGTTTTATGGTTTACGACTAAAAATTACGATCGAGCGATCACCGATTGTGAGATGGTACTTAAAATCAATCCCGTTCATTTTGGCGCGCTCCACGGTTTAGGACTATGTCACGCCGCTCTGGGCAACTATTCCGCCGCCATTCGCGCATTCAGATCCGCTCTAGACATCCAACCCCACGCCATCGAAAATCAACGCCTGATTTTAGAATGTACCGCTAGGCTTTGATTTTAGGTAAATGGACAGATAGTGAATTCTCTCCTATCTCCCATCTCTTGACAAAGATCGATCGGTCAACTATTATATTAGGAGTGTGAGGAGCGAATCAAGAAGAAGACCGAGACGAAACACGGCCAGTCGTCGATCTTCTTTTTGGTTTTATATCCCCTTAGTAGGGATATGAAATATTTAGTTAGGTATTGAGAATAAACTTTTCGATCGCAGCGGCTACGCCATCAGCTTCAATATCTGGCGCAACCCAATCGGCGAGAGACTGGACATCAGCAGGGGCGTTTCCCATCGCAACACCAATGCCCGCATAAGCGATCATTTCGACATCATTATAATTATCCCCGATCGCGAGGACATTCCCTGAGGTAATTCCCAGTAGCTCTGTAGCGACATAATCGATCGCACTGGCTTTATTTACCCCAGATTGAGTAGTTTCCAGAAAGATCGGCACAGAAGTAGTAACGTGCAACTGTTCAGGAGTATAGCGTTGGCGCAGATCTAGACGCAATTCCTCAATTAACTCAACATCTTCAGACATTGCTAAGATCTTAGTCGGTCGATCGGTTAAATTGGCTAAAACCTTTCGGAGATCGTCCACTGGCGAAACTCCAATCCCACTGCGACCGATATACAACTCCGTATCAGTGTTTATACCACGAACGTACAAACAATCATCGCGATAAACATGAATCGATAACTTATCCAGCAAATGGGATTGCTCGAAATAATCGATTAATTCCCGCGCAATCTCCACCGGAACTGGAAGATGTCGATGAGTCACGCCCGTCGCGGGATCTTGAATCCAAGCACCCTGATACGCCATGATCGGGACATCTGCACCGATTTCATGGTGAAACCGTAATGCAGACTTATACATTCTACCTGTGGCAATCCCCACCCGAATACCTTGAGCTTGAGCGGCTGTAATCGCTTGCTTGACTCTCGGATTTACCTGATTGGATTTTCCCGCAATCGTGCCATCAATGTCTACGACGAGAAGCTTGATTTCGGCAGTGTTGGATGATGACATGATTGTATTGAAGTAGATCTAGAGCCAGATATCAGCGTATCATATTGCCCCACCATCGATTATTAACCATCCACCAATGGCACAACTAGTCGATAGCCGCGATGATTGGCAATAATTTCAATTCTACCGCCATGTACGGCGGCTAAAGTATAACTGAGCGATAATCCCAAATTAATCCGCAGATCCTGCACGAGATGAGGTTGCTTCCGATCGCGATCTTGGTAAGTTGAGGAAGTAGCCTCTTCCGTGGAAAATGGTAAAATGATCGATTCAATATCTCCATCTAGATCTGCGAGCATTACCGCAGGATCGTTGGTGACAATCTGAAGCTGTAATCGCTCTGTGAGATTGCAAAGCTGAACCGAGATTTGACAATCTACAGCACTAGCGTGAATTAAGCTTAAGCACAGATAATAAACGATCTGCCGGACATGATCTTTATCGATCGACAAAATCTTGTCTGATATCGTCTCCGGCAACGAACCGCCATGCGTAAAATCTAAACTAAGTTGTTGATTTTTCTTCTGAGCTAGCGGCTCTAAACTTTGTAAGGCTAACTGACAGAGCATTTCCAAATCCACAGATCTCAGCGTTGGTTGCTGACGCTGGGGAAGCTTATCGCTCGTGGCATCAAAATCACTTAATTGCGAAATCTCATCGACAATCGTCACTAATTGTTGACCACTCTGATAGATAATACCTAAATAATCTTTCTGTCTACCGCTCAGTGCGCCATAAATTTCCTGCTGTAAAACACTTGCCATTCCCAGGATCGAAGTCAGTGGGGTCCGAAGTTCTTGAGCTAGATGAGTCAGTAGTTTGAACTGAATTTCACCTTGCACTTGAGGATAAATTGAACTGGGATATTCGCGATTTGAGGGGTGGGTATATTCATCACAAACTGGCTTTGGAGCGATGGAATCTAGCGAAATTGTAGATCTATCGATTCGATCGATTTGCATCGCTCTGTCGCCATATTCAGCGGCAGCTACAGCATCATCGAATCCCTGGACAGGTCGATATTGGAGATTACTGAGGGATTGTTCTAATTGTGATTGGCTTAATAATTTTCGTTCAAATTCACTCGCGACTAGGCGGCTAACGACTTGAAGTACACCGAGATCTCGATCGCTAAATTGGCGAGATTTAAAGTCTAAAATGGCAATGGTGCCCAATCTGTCTTTGGCGGCGGTGACAATGGGTAAACCTAAATACGCCCGAATCCCATGTATCCGCACAAGTGGAGACTGAGCTAATTGAGAATGCTGCTGACAATCAGTAACGCTAAATCGGTGTTCACTGCTCATTACTTGGGCATAACAGTATTCTAGCCCAGCTAATTCCAAGAGTAAATTCGGCTTGGCAGGTAAAAGTCCAAATTTCTCTAATCCTGAGATCGAGCCAATTTGACAACCGGATCTACCTGTCGCCATCAAAATAGCGACAGGTGCTTTCGTGAGCCGAATCGCCATTGCGGTAGCTTCCGTAAATATCGGCATAACTTTCGATTGCTCGATACTCAATTCAGTAACGATCGTCGGATATTGTAGTGAAGGAGACGTAATTACTTGGTGATTGGAGCTAGCATCTAGGTATTGGGCTGAAGTGAGCATGGGACAATTGCCCGCAACGGGACATATAAATTTTTGAATATCTAATCGAGAAGAGATGCATAAATCTAAAATTCCCACGAAAGTAGGCTAGAGCAACATTTTTAGGCGAAGCTATCGTTAATTCAGTAATTACCCCTAGCTGAATTTTCCAGGAGAGGATTAATCGCCCTGCGGACATTCATCCCAAAGACTAGTATTTTGGCGCAAACTACTCCAATTACCGCCACCTAAAATCAGATGATCTAGCAAGGGAACTTGGAGTAACTTTGCTCCTGCTAACAATTGGCGGGTGAGATCGAGATCGGCTTGACTGGGTTCGGTGCTACCCGATGGATGATTGTGAGCGACGATGGTTTTTGTCGCACCTTGCTTGAGAATGGCGGTGAAAATTTCTTTAGGTGGAGCAAGTGTTTCTGTCGCTGTGCCGATCGTAATTAATTGCGTACCGAGCAATCTATTCTTAACGTCTAATAATAATATCGCGAATCGCTCTTGGGGCGACCACATCAATTCTTGACTCAGCGCGGCGACGGCTGTCTCTGGACTCTCAATGATAGCTCGATCGGGTGGACGGATAACACAAGCTCTCTGTCCCAATTCTACCGCAGCTAAAATCGCCGTCGCTTTGGCTGGCCCAACTCCAGGAATATCCATCAATTCCTGTGGATGGAGATCCCGCAATCTCTCGAGTGGATCTCGCTGATGTTGACCCAAATGACTGAGAATATACTCACCTAACCCGATCGCTGATAGTTTACCAGGCCCTTGTCCCGTCCCCAACAAAATCGCGATCAATTCCGCATTCTTGAGATGTTTGACTCCATGAGCTAGCAAGCGTTCGCGGGGACGTTCGGTACTGGGGATGTCGATAATGCGTAAGCTGTAAGTCATGCTAGTAACAAGAGATCGACGTGTAGTTAAAATTACTTGTTACTTTACGATGATTTGATATGCGATCGAATCCACACAATGGCTGATTTATAATTCGATCTATCCTAAAAGTACTACGCGCTTTAGCCGCCACTCAATTTAGCTTTATAGCCCAATTTAGTCACCAGCTCCAATAATTTCTGGCGATGATCGCCCTGAATCTCGATCAAATTGTCCTTCATGGATCCACCAGCACCACACTGATTTTTGAGTACCTTGGTGAGGCTAATAAGTGTCTCTGCGGAAACTTGAAAGCCACTGACGATGGTGACGGTTTTCCCGCCTTTGCCTTTTCTGGAAACTTCGATTTTGAGTTTATGCTGGTTCGGTGGCAATTCGGCGGTGTCGTCGATATCTGGTTCTTCGTCGCCAAATTCTCGGTAAGCGATTTTATTACTGTCTTTTGCCATATATTTCAATAGTTTCTGTCATGATTAACTTTGACAAAATATGATACTGTCTAGTGTAATTGAAAGTACGCGTCGATTCATCGACTTTTTATCCACATTCTGACCTAAGATTGCACGCAAGAATCATTCACAATCTTACAGATCGATCGAATCGCCATTTTTATGCTATCCCCGTCGTTATTTGATACAATGAGAATGATTCCCATCTTCAATCGTGCATGTTAGAGGTTCAGCAATTAGCGGTTAATTACCGAGGGGTGTCGGGATTAGATCGAGTCAGCTTTAAGATCGAGCCAGGACAGCTTGTGGGGCTAATTGGACCGAATGGAGCGGGTAAAAGTACTCTGCTCAAGGCAATGCTGGGATTGGTGCCGACGGCACACGGCACTGTGAAATATTGTACTTGTCCGCTCTGTCAGCATTTGGAGCGGGTAGCTTATGTGCCACAGAGATCGCAGATTGATTGGGATTATCCGATTACGGTGTGGAACGTGGTGATGATGGCTCGCACCCGTCAATTGGGATGGTTTCGTCGTCCTGGTGCGGCGGCAAATGCGCTGGTAAGTGCGGCACTCGATCGAGTCGGCATGTTGGATCTCAAGGATCGTAAAATTGGGGAATTGTCTGGTGGACAACAACAGCGGGTATTTTTGGCACGAGCATTGGCTCAACAAGCGGATTTATTTCTATTTGACGAACCGTTTACAGGTGTGGATAAGAAGACTGAAGCGGTATTAATCGATGTGTTTGGAGAATTGAAAGCTGCGGGTAAGATTTTATTAGTCAGCACCCATGAATGGGGCAAATCATTGGATCAGCTCGATCGAATTTTACTGCTCAATCAACGTTTGATTGCCGATGGTTCACCACAGCAGGTGATGACATCGGAGAATTTTCAACAAGCTTACGGTACGCCATTGCATCAACATACTCGTCATGATGCCAGTGCAGATTTATTTTGTTAGGTTTCAACAGATAGAGTTTTCAACCCAAGAATATCACCAGTGGGAGTTTTGCCGATGATATAAATAGCAATTTCAATTTCGCCAACGCGGAACACTTGAACTTCTGATAAATTAGATTCAATCGTCTGGAGTAAGGCTTTATATCGATCGACTATAGCCAATTCTGCATCTTCATACCAGTCTTCAACGGCAATTACAGGTGCGAAAAGCTCGGTGATGGTTGTAGACTCGATCGATAGTTTAGCATCATCTAAATCGCTAAATAGAGCAGTAGGAGTCAGCTCCGTGCCTTGTTCCCAAGTAACTATTTCAAATGGGTAATCTGATTCACTCGACCAGAGCAGATCTGTGGTAGCTTGGGTTAATCGATCGATAATTGCTGGTGTTGTGACGATCGAGGGCATAGAGATTGGGTCAGTATTTTCTGGCATGATAACTATAATAGACTTCTTGCGAAAGTCAGGGGATAGGGAATAGGAAATAGGGGGAACTATAGATGAAAACGGTACTGAAAAAGATTCTATTTTTACTTTCGCAGGAGGTCTAATGGTCGATCGTCTAGATTGAATATTACTTATTACTTATTTTATCTTGGGAGTCAATTTAGACGGAGTTGTGGGAAAAAAGACACTCAATCCAGAAACGTGCATTTTCAAATTTTGCCAGCGAGGATCGTTCGCCGCTGGAGTCACACCGTCTCCCGACACAGCGCGTAAATCGTTGGGAAATTTTCGAGCTGCTGCTCGATCTGCATCGACAGAAATACTCAATCCACTATACTGAGATTGGATTGCAGGTGCAAGATTAATCACCTTATTGCCATAATCCCAACCTAATCCAGTAATATTAAATTTACCTAAAACCTGCCGTAATTTAGCCAAATTCGTCCCGATGCCGATACCCGATGCTGTTTTCCAGTCCGGATCTTCGATAATTACTTGAAGTACTTGCAGTTTTTTCGGATCTTTCCAGGCTACGGACAATGACTTATTTTTGCCCAGTGTAATTAGAGTACCAGAAAATACCACTAGTCCTTCTGCGCCATAGACTTTGGTTGGTGTGAGCCGTTGTTTTCCAAAGATGTTGACTAGCTCGGCATAGGTAGTGTTTGCGGTGATTGCACCGACCCTTTTTCCTGGTACGATAATGTTATTTAGTACCGGAACTTTAGGCGCAGTCGGTTTTTGAGGCTGAGAGTGGATCGGAGCTGGAGTATTCGCAGATCCAGTCTCAATGCTAGTTAAATGCCAACAGAGACTAACCGCAATGATAGCAGCCTTGGTTAGTCGATGTGCAAGTCTCGATCGATTTAGAAAAATCATCAGCTATTTTCACTCCACTGCGAAATATTGCCTGAAACTACCGTCATAACTTGGGCATAATACTCATAGACGTAAAAAGTTTTGATTCGTGCCCCTGTAAACAATCCGTTCCTTACGATTAGAATATGTCCGAACTAGATGTTAATTTGCCCAGTACCCGACAAATTCAAGGATCTATCAAAGATAAGATTGAAGTATCCATTAAATTGCTAACTGGCGATGTCTTTGTTGGTAGAATTGTCTGGCAAGATCCAAATTGCTTATTTTTTGTCGATGCGAATGAACGAAAAACATTGATTTACCGTCAGTCGATCGCTTATCTTCAATATCAGTAAGGGACTGGGAGACTGGGAGCGATGAAATCAGATCCCAGTCTCCCAGACTCTTATCCTTCGATGACTGATTTCTCTACAGGTATCGATATCGCTGGAATCGGAAGCTCTCCATTAGTCAGTTGCTCGAAGACGGATTGTTCGTCAACGGAGCCGATGACTAGACAACTATCACCAAGTTGGAAGGTTGTACCACCATTTGGATAGTTAATTTGGGTACCATTTTCCCGTTGAATAGCAACGATAGTGGCTCCAGTTAAAGGGCGAATGCTGGCACTGGCGATCGAGTTGCCTAATAATGGTGATGTTAATGATAGCCGATACCAGCGGCGATTCATCCCTAAGGTAGCGGCTTGAATATTTTGAGACATTTCGCCGATAGAACTTTCGGGACGTAATTTCAGATACTGAGAATTTCGTACTGTTTTAACTTGGCGTTGAATTTGCGCTGTGGGTAAACCGATTTTGACTAGTAAATGGGATGCCATTTCTAGACTAGCTTCAAATTCGGGTTGGACGACTTCACTCCCGCCGAGCTGGTAGAGTAGTTCGATATCCTTGTATTGATTCGCCCGCACGACGATATCGAGTTTGGGGGAAATTTCGAGGGCGTGTTTGAGACATAGGCGCGTACTCATCGCATCCGGGAGCGCAATTACCATCGCTCTAGCTCGATCGAGTCCAGCTCTAGTCAGCACAGGAATACTCACTGCATTACCATAGATGTAAGGGATACCCGCGTCTCGTAATTTTTGAATCGCCGCTTCAGATTGATCTACCACGACGACTGGGATATTTTGCTCGGCGAGTAATGTGGCTAAATTCTGCCCTGTACGCCCATAACCGCAGATGACGATCGGGGGTTCGAGCGGTACATGTTCGGTGACTTCCTGGGGCGGTTCGCCTGGTTGGAACCACTGATTAATCGAGGGTACAGTCTCAATCCAATTAAATAAACTGGGAATCAATCTGAGAATAAACGGCGTGACAACTAATGTCACCGCAGTTGTACCCAACAGCAGTAAATACACCCGCTTCGATACCAAGCCCAAATTTCGCCCCTCACTGGCGAGTACGAATGAAAATTCCCCAATTTGAGCCAATCCTAATCCCGCAATCAGCGCGGTTTGGAGCGGATAACCAAATAACCGTACTAACGGCGTAATAATCAAAAACTTACCAACAAAAACGATCGAAACTAGCCCCAGAATCAGATCCAGATTGTCCCATAAAAATAACGGATCGATCAACATCCCGATCGCCGCAAAAAACAACGCCGCAAATACGTCTCTAATCGGCTCTACATAGGCTAAAGTCTGATCTGCATACTCTACCTCCGAAATCATCAAACCAGCGACGAATGCCCCCATTTCGATGGACAGTCCCAATTTTTCAGTAACTAGGGCAATTCCCAAACAGAGCGTCACAATTCCCAGCAGAAATAATTCCCGACTTTCCGTACTCGCTAACAACCGTAATAACCGAGGAATCACCCAAATTCCCGTCACCGTCGCAGCTAGAGCAAATAAACCAATTTTAATCGCTGCTTGAGCTACGGCGATACCGATTTCTGCGGGCGGTCGATCGAGTGCTGGTAATACTGCTAACATAAATCCCAATGCCAAATCCTGCACCACCAAAATCCCCAGCATCACTTGCCCGTGGGCGGTTGCAGTTTGATTTGACTCCATCAATGATTTCAATACCACCGCCGTCGAAGATAGCGACAGAATCGCGCCTAAAAATA
Organism: Chamaesiphon sp. 336R_metabinner_41; assembly: GCA_025359915.1. Lineage (GTDB taxonomy): Bacteria > Cyanobacteriota > Cyanobacteriia > Cyanobacteriales > Chamaesiphonaceae > Chamaesiphon. Next base: position 19,092 of record JANYDE010000059.1, read on the forward strand.
CGCCCTGTTGGGGAGTTGTTACCCAACCAACACTGACAGAAATTAGGGTTGTGACTAAAATAGTCAGCAAAATTTGTAAACCCCCACCGCCGAGACTGATTTTCTGTACCTTCTTCAGCTCGGAGAATGAGAATTCTACTCCTAAGGCAAATAACAGGAAAGCTGCACCAAACTGTGCTAGGGTTTCAACTTGGATTAATTCTTTAATCAATCCTAATCCAGCCGGACCAACAATCATCCCACCGACGATATAACCCAGTAGTGCAGGCTGTCTGGCTAATCCTGCAATAATTCCCCCAACAGCCGCCGCTGCGAGGATGGATACCAAATCTACAATCAGACGAAAATCTTCTAACACTAGATTTTTATAATTATGAGAGTTTTTAAAAATTAAATTAACGTAACTTAACCTATCAGGATACCGAGTTTTTGGGGTCGGTGGGAACAGTGCGGCGGTTAGACAGGACTTAATACTTGAGTTGTGGCGGAGATCTTTACCCCACCCTAGCCCTCCCCTTGTGAAGGGGAGGGAGTCGGAAAGTCCTTATTCCCTATTCCCATACCCCGAATTTCTCCGTTCGAGTCTCAATTTTATGAAAATATCAAAACTAGTTTTATTCCGCAATTGGCAATATGCCTTAATCGGTGCTATTGCCCTCACCGTTGTGATCTGGTCTGCTGTCAAAGTGCCTGGGCTAGCATTGAGTGCCAAATTTACGCCTGCGAGTCCACGATTAGGTGAGACATTGGTGGTAAATATTACCGCTACCGCAGGTAAAACGACTCCCCCGACGGTGAAAATGGGTAATAAAACTTATCCCGCATTTGCTGTGGGTGGTGGGTTTCGGGTGATGATTCCGACAACACCGCTGGAAAAACCAGGAGATCGAGAGATAACTATCACTGATAATAGTGATACTACTAAGCTCAAAATTTCTGTAGCCGATCGCAAATTTCAGACACAGCGGATTAATTTCTCTGGCGGGAAGTCTGGAAATGATGCGACAGAAATGGAACTCAAGCAGGTAGCTGCTTTTAAAGCTACTGTTAGCCCCGAAAAGTTGTGGAATGGCAAATTCATCGCACCGAATCAGGGGCGAACTATCTCCCCGTTTGGTGTTCGTCGTTATTACAATGGTGAATTAGCGATGGATTATTACCATCGCGGGTTAGACTATGCAGGTGGTTATGGTTCGGCGGTTGTGGCTCCGGCGGCGGGGCGAGTGGTATTAGTCGGCTATGAAAAAAATGGTTTCCGCGTTCATGGTAATGTGGTGGGACTCGATCATGGTCAAGGTCTAGTTAGTATTTTTATGCACATGAGCAAAATTGCCGTAGAAGAGGGCGAAATGCTCGATCCAGGCGATCGAATTGGCGCGATTGGGACGACTGGAGCTTCGACAGGACCTCACCTGCACTGGGGTTTATACGTTAATGGTGTCTCCGTCGATCCCGTGCAATGGAGATCGAATTCGATCGATTAGATTTTAGCTATAAACATCTCAGAAAACAGCCCAACGTCTTGAGGATGTTGGGTTTTAATTTGATTTGCCTAACCTCCGATTCCAGCTAATTTATCATTCTCGATCGAAAATTTGTAATCGACTGTTTCTCTTGCTCTATCGCTAGGGAATAATATATCTAACTAGTGGTTTAACGTAAGAGTTAGTACTTTTGGTGTGGAGTGTCACTTCTCACCCCAGAAATCACTTACGACCTACTACTTACGACTTACGACTTATTAATGATGAATATACAAGAAATCGTCGAACATGCTTTAGAAGAAGGCTATCTTACCCCTGCAATGGAATCAGAGGTAGGGCGAATTTGTGACAGTGCGGCAGAGCTGTCAGTAGAAGAATATATGGCACTCGATCGTTTGATGGGGGCATTATTAGCTGGAGAAATAGTAACAGTTCCACGCAAACAATTTATCAATGTGATGGAAGAATTAGTAATTACTGAAACCATCAGTCGGATTACAGCAATCGAAGTTGATAGTGATATTCAATTAGATGTTGGCGATATTGCTGCTTATGCACTCAATCGTCTCCCACCTCTATATGCTACAACGGAAGAAGGTGCTAGCTACCAACGCGAACGCGCTCAAACAGAACTCCAAAGTTTGATTAACCAACAAGTTGAATCGGCAATTGCCCAAAATCTCAACCGTCCCGAATTCTTCCCAGAACGCCAAGCAATTGCCAAACCCACTGGAGACGAAGTTGTCAAACAAGTTAGCACCTTATTGCAAGCCTATGCACCACAGTTTGAATCGAAACATCATCCTGTTGGTGCGGTAGATTAACGCCGATTATAGCTGGAATGAAATGTCCTAATTGTCAATCAACTAAGCTGCGAAAGCATGGTTTTTATCGTGACAAGCAACGGTACCAATGTAAAGATTGCGCCCGTCAATTTGTCGAAGATCACAATCAAAATTCGCATCAGCAAACTAGTACTGGAGTAGAAGATCGAATCGATAAATATATCACATCTATCTCTACTCCAGCTAGCGATTTACTGCTAAACTTACAACAAGCTACGGCAAAATACCCGCTCGCTCAAATGCAGCCCACGTTACCACAGGCGCAACTGATTGCCTTACTGATGAGATCGATGGGAGCTATTCGAGTATTAGAGTTGGGGATTTTTAGTGGCTATTCTACCTTGGCAATGGCTCTCGCATTACCGCCACAGGGACAAATCATTAGTTGTGGCGTAGCCGGAAAACATTTAGACATCGCTCGTGACTATTGGCATCAAGCCGGAGTCGCCGATCTCATCGATCTTCAAGTTGGCAGTGGCTTAGAATTACTCGATCGATTATTAGCTGTCCATCCTCCGAGTTTTTTTGACCTAATTACGATCTCTGGACTCAAACATCAATATCCACTTTACTATCATCGGGCGATCGAGTTATTGCGTCCGCAAGGATTATTAATCTCGACTGATGTGCTCTGGCAAGGAAAAGTTTTAAATCCAGATACTTATCATGATGATTTCACCAAGGGAATCGATCTTTTCAATCGCGAGTTAGTTGCAGATCCACGAGTTGATGTATCAGTGTTACCGATTGGTGATGGGATTTCGATTGCGATTAAAACTGGTGAATAGTCAATTTCGGACGATTGCGCGAGATCTATATTAATCTGGGGGTAGTGCGTTGAGCCTATCCTTTACCCCCGAACCTAGATGAATTGGTGGCAACAGTTAAAACGAAATGGATTAGCGCGAGTGGGCGCGATCGCGTTAGTCTTGATGTACCTGACAGTGATCGCAGCAGAGTTCATGGCTCCATACGATCCTTATGTATCACAGGATGATGGCTCACTATTGCCACCGACAGCGATTCATTGGATCGATAAGCAGGGTAAATTTATTGGCCCACATGTTTACCCAACTACTCAGGGTCAAACAGATATTAACACAGGCGATCGACTGCTCAAAGTAGACGAAACAAAACCATCCTCGATTAACCTATTCGTGCGCGGTGATAGCTACAAGTTATTCCCGATTAGTATCCCACTCCTGCCGAAATTTGACGCGACGATGAGCAAGAAAGGTAAAGACAAAGCTCTCGCTGTCAAAACTAAAGCTGACGCGGCGGAATTCACCATCTTTCCAGGGATTCCCTGTAATTGGCATTTATTCGGTACGACAGGTAAGGGGAAACTCAATCTCCTGGGCACCGACGAACAGGGGCGAGATCAATTCAGTCGGATCGTCTATGGGGGTAGAATCAGCCTGTTCATCGGTCTAATTGGCGTTTTGATATCTTTCCCGATTGGGATAATTTTAGGTGGGATATCGGGCTATTTTGGCGGGTGGATTGATGCCACGATTATGCGGGTAGCGGAGGTATTGATGACTTTACCCAGTCTATACCTATTAATCGCCCTAGCTTCAGTATTACCCGATCGAGTCAGCAGTTCTCAACGATTTTTACTGATTATTGTGATTACCTCATTTATCAGTTGGGCGGGACTGGCGCGAGTGATTCGCGGTCAAGTACTATCGATTAAGGAACGAGAATTTGTCCAAGCCGCACGCGCGATGGGTGCGAAACCGTTTTACATTATCATCCGTCACATAATTCCCCAAACGGCGACTTATTTGATTATTTCAGCAACCCTATCGATTCCAAGTTTTATCGTTTTAGAGTCAGTATTAAGTCTGATTGGACTCGGAATTCAAGCACCAGATCCATCTTGGGGCAATTTACTTTCGATCGCGACTAATACATCAATTCTCATCTTCCAACCCTGGTTGATTTGGCCGCCAGCGTTATTAATCATTCTCACAGTGCTATCCTTTAATCTTCTCGGCGACGGTTTGAGAGACGCACTCGATCCTCGAAATCTTCAGAGATCTTCAACTAATATTTAAAACCACGAGATCCCCGACTTCTTCAAGAAGTCGGGGATCTTGCAAGCAAGCATTTATCTCTTTCGAGCGATCGTCAATCCGTCGCCAATTGGGATTAAACTAATCTGGACTCGAGCGTCATGATAGATCTGCTGATTGATTTGTTTGATTGCTTGAGTACGTTTATCATTGTCCATCGACGGATCTGCAACTCTGCCATACCATAGGACATTATCAACGAGGATTAATCCACCCTGTCGCACTAACTGGAAACATCGATCGTAATAAGCCGCATAGTTATTTTTGTCTGCATCAATAAAAGCAAAATCAAATGTACTTGATTCACTATTAGCTATTAATCGATCGAGTGTTTCCAATGCTGGCGCAATGTGCAAACTAATTTTATCACTCACGCCTGCTTCCTGCCAATATTTACGGGCGATCGAGGTAAATTCATCGCTCACATCGCAAGCGATAATTTGACCATCATCTGGTAGATTTAATGCTACGGTCAGAGAACTATAGCCCGTAAATACGCCCACTTCCAAGCATTTTCTAGCACCAATTAATTGAACCAGTAAGCCCATCAATTGTCCCTGCTCTGGTGAGATTTGCATATTCACCAATGGATGTTTCGCTGTTTCTGCTCGAAGTTTTGCTAAGATCTCCGGCTCTCTCACAGAGTTATCAAGTAGATATTGATAGAGAGGATCGCTTAAACCAATAGATTGATTCGACATGAATTAAATAATTGATAATTGACAATTGATAGCTAGGCTCTTAGAATGAGAAATTTTAATAATTATTACTTATTACTTATTACTTATTACTTATTACTTATTACTTATTACTTATTACTTATTACTTATTACTTAATTATTAGTAGGTGGCTCTGATTTTAATAGTTTATCGACTTCAGGATCGTAAATTGCTAACATCCAATTTTGAGCCAGTTTGACTTGAATGATATCCAAATTCCTAGTCTTCCGTAAATCCGCCTTATTAAGATTAGCACCACAGAGATTTACTTGATATAGATCGGATCCACTGAGATCGGCTTTAGTCAGATTTGCTTTACTCAAAGTTGCGCCACGGAGATTTGCACCGATTAAGATGGCACCAGTGAGATTAGTATTACCCAAACTAGCATTAGTCAAGATGGCTCCATCAAGAATGGCATTACTTAAATTTGCCTTATTGAGATTAGCTTCATGTAAACTTGCCGAACTCAGATTCGTATTACTCAAGTCAGCCTGAATTAGATTTGCTCGATCGAGTTGAACTTTGGTAAGATTAGCACTATTGAGATTAGCATGACTGAGATTAGTCAAGTTGAGACTAGCTCCACGTAAGTCGGCTTTGATTAAAGCGGAATTATTGAGTTTTGCTCGATCAAGATTTGCCCCGACGAGATTAGCCTCACACAAATTTGACAAACTCAGATCCAGATATTGACTATCACTTTCCAGATCTGTCTGGCGGCGATTAATTACTGTTAATGCCGCTTGAGAGTCAGTCCGAATTGTTGGTAATTGCGAGATATCTTGTCCTTTGATACTCTGCTTCCCGCGCACAAAAGAAGACAATACTTCCATAATCGTCCAGCCATCTCGCGGCGAATCATTGGCAATCCTTTCGAGAGCATAAATCCCGCCAATTCTAATTGTCTCTTCCTTATTACCCAATTGCTCGATCGATCTGGTAAATCGTTCAGTAATCAGTCGATTTTCGCCTTGGGAAAAATTGAGGAATAAAATCGAGCCACCAAAAATCGTAGCACTGGTACTCAGACTTGCAATAACCAGTCGAATTAACTCTAAAATAAAGTTGCGCCGACTGAGTTTTTCGGCTAACTTTAACTGATCGATCGCTGCTTGCCAATTAGCATCAGCATTAATATTACCACCGCCCTGTGCTTTCCACATCTCGTAGGCTTTCGCCCGAATAACTTCCGGTGCAATCGGATCTGGGATAATTAATGATTGCAAAAATTGAACGATCGTGATCATTATTGTGCTGATGCAGGATGTTGACGGGGGCGGTGATGTGGCAAGATAAGAGCAGGATTATATCAATATTTTTTACAGATGCAAACGGGTAAAAACTCTATACTTAGTCGCTGTCTTGTCGCAGTTGTATGGGCGGGGAACCCGCCCACACTGCGCCGCTGGCGACAATTGTTCCAGACAGGGGTAGTCGCAGTGTTGCTACTGACTCTATCGGCGGGGATTAGTGCCGCAACGCTATTACCATCGGGTAATGCAATTACTGACGGACAGGCGATCTTGCGATATGCATTACCGATCGACAATAAACCAGTTCGGGATCTTCAGAATAGTCTAGAGGATATTTCTAATCATCTGCGCGGGAAACAGTGGAGTACGATTAGTGGCGATATCAAAAAAGCTGCTGCGGTATTGAAAACCAAGCAAGCTGACATTCTCAAAGGTGTCCCCGCAGCGAAGCAAGCGCAAGCACAGACTTTGCTCAACGATATTCAAGCTAACGTCGATGCACTGGTTCTTTCCGCCGATGCCAAGGATAAGCCACAAGTTCAATCCGAACGCGCTCTAGCTTTAGCAAAAATTGGTACGCTTGAAGCTGCAATGGTGACAGGTTTTCCTTTTAAAGTGCCAGCAGAATATAGCAATATACCACAGCTTCAAGGTCGGGCAACGATCGCGCTCAAGACTACCAAAGGTGATATCAATCTGATTGTGGATGGATATACCGCCCCAGTTACGGCTGGTAACTTCGTCGATCTCGTTCAACGGGGATTTTACAATAATCTCGCTTTCACCCGCGCCGAGAATGATTATGTGCTCCAAATTGGCGATCCTCCAGGTGATGAAATCGGTTTCATCGATCCCAAAACCAAGAAATATCGCGCGATTCCCTTAGAAGTAATGGTCAAAGGCGACAAAGAACCGATGTATGGAATTACGATGGAAGATGCTGGACGATTCCGCGAGGAGCCAGTACTACCTTTCTCCTCCTATGGCGCAGTTGCGATGGCACGTTCTGACGCGGATCCCAATGGTGGTTCGTCTCAATTTTTCTTCTTCCTGTTCGAGCCAGAACTAACTCCCGCTGGACGAAATCTGCTCGACGGACGTTATACCGTATTCGGTTATGTGACATCGGGACAAGAAGTCCTCGGACAACTCAAAGCTGACGACAAAATCACATCTGCAAAAGTGATTGAAGGCGCGGATTTGTTGAAAGTTTAGGCGAGGGGGCTGGGGGACTGGGGGACTGCGGCTGAATGCTTCTACGGCGAAGGCTCGCCAGGACTCACTGCCGAACTCGGAGTAACCGCTGGAGTTGCGGATGGTGGTGTGGATGTAGACTTGCTTTGAGTGAGTACCCACCCTCCAGCACCGATCGATCCTAATAATACTAAACCGATCGCCCCTAACAGTAGGGGTTTTTTGTGATTAGGAGCGGAAACTCTCGCAGGTGTTGCAGCACGAAGCCGTTGACGTTCGATGTCGATATTCCCACTGTGGCTTTCGGGACTAGTCAGCAGCAGAGTATCTGAGTGCGTAGAAACAAGCACATCTGTTGGCAAATCCTGGAGTACAGTACTGTTTTGTCCCGCTTCAACTGGTTGTTTTACTTGACAGTGGATCAGCGCGACAGTGGAATTATCATGTCCGTTGTGAGTATTTGCCATATTGATCGTGCGCTGACAAGCAGTAGTCAGATCCACCTTACCTTCCAGGACAGGGAGAATCTCAGTTTGCCAGTACTGATCTACTCGATCTCGATCGCTAACTCCGTCAGAACACAGCATAAAGATACACTCCTCATCAATAATCAGCCTGCGAATATTCGGATGAAGAGCTGTCGAAGAATTCATCCCCAAAGCTTGAAATAATGAACCAGAACTAGTCATACCCAAAGCTTCTCGATATAAGATGCCACCGAGTCGGACTTCTCTAGTTGCCATATCGTCATCCAATGTCATTTGATGACAACCAGTGCGAGTAATCCGATAGACACGACTATCGCCAATATGGGCGAGATAGGCCTCATGACCGTAAACTAGCGTCATCACCATTGTTGTTCCCATTCGCTCGCGTTCCTGACGATTCTCGCTGTCATTGCGGAGACTTATTTGGTCATTGGCAACACAGGTAGAGTTCTCGATTTGAATTGCGATACTATCGGGATAGCGATTTTCGGGTTTATCCAGGACATTTTCGATCCGACGGCGAATAGTTTCGATTGCTAAGTTAGACGCTACTTCTCCGCCTTGATGTCCGCCAACTCCATCACAAACGATCGCTAGACTGAGGTCGTAGCCAGTATTCTGGTATAGAGGTTCGCCACTGGCTGGGTAGCAAGCATCTTCATTTTGCTCTCTAGTCGGGCCTGTATGACTGAGTGTCAGATAATTACAATTGAGAAATTGTTTTTGACCGACAGTCCGCAGAGCTTCGTCAAGTACAGCGATTAACTGTGTAGCGGTGACAATCTCTTCTTTTACCAATCCATCGCAGATTTTCTCTAGAGTTTGGGCAATCCCAATCCGGGCATGTTTTTGGAAGTGCTTCCACAATTTGCCTAGCTCGGCTAATTTTGGGCGCGATTCCCCATTCGGCATAAATTCAATGATCCGCAATAGACCGCCTTCAACCCGTAATAATTCTGGGTGTAGCAACGTTCTGCTGACCTCCTCAACATGCATCGAATCCCACAAATTCGCTATTTGCCAGAGCCAATTGAGTTGGCGCATCGATCCAGCATTTTTCCAACTTTCATTCAGTTCTGGCATCAATTTACCAGCAAATGCAGCTCCTAAACCCTCACTGTAAATTGGTGCTTTTTCGAGGAACCAGAGCGTACTAGTCCGTCGTCCAGATCGATTGAAAGGGATTGCACCGTAAACTTGAGGTACGTGGGGACGATGCCCGATTAAGCGGAGATAAGGAAGAATATATTCGGGTGCTTTCTCTGTAGCTTCAGGTTGCCAGCCCGGTTTCATATCCAATACTACCCGACTATTCACGACGATATAACGGTTATTTGCCAATGTCTGACCGACTTTCAAGTTGGAGACATCTTCGCCCACAGCCCATAAATAAACCTTCGGAATGGCGGTACGGCAATGAGCGCAAAAATTTTGACTCGCTGGATTCGGAGCCTGACATTCAGGATTTTGGCAGACGATTTTTGCAGCTAGTTGATTGGTCATGGGGTTGAGGTTGCTCCAGTCAGCCGATAGTTTACGCTATCATGGCAAGTCAGGTGTATTGCTTGATACGATCAAGATCGCACGATCTAAAATAATCAAGATTATTCAATATGACAGATCGGTGCGTATTCTCCTAGAATAGATCGAAATTTTGGAGAGAAAGTGTCAATCCAAATTTTAACCTGCGATCGCTGGCTAATTTCTGTATCTATATAAAAATAAATCCGCCCACTCTTCTAAAAATACCCATGATTTCTCCTTATCAAACACCTTTACCTCTAAAAAGTGGGGATTTGCTGCGAGTAATTGCTCCTAGTGGTAGATTACGCGAACGAGCCGCCCTAGAGCGAGGAATTGAAATTTGGCGACAGCAAGGCTATCGGGTGGAAGTCTCCGCGCAAGTCACTGAGGGATGGGGCTACCTAGCAGGTACAGATGCCGCTAGACGTGCCCAATTAGCTGCGGCGTGGGACTCAGATGATTGTAGAGCGATTCTCTGCGTCAGAGGCGGTTATGGCGGGATGCGGTTATTGGAAGATTGGGCATGGAGTCCAACGGCGACACCGAAATGGTTGATTGGTTTTTCAGATATTACGGCGTTATTGTGGAGTCTCGCACAGCAGGGCATTGTCGGCGTACATGGGCCATTATTGACCACTTTAGCAGATGAGCCGGATTGGTCGATCGATCGATTATTTGGACTAGTTACTGGAAAACCACTCGCCCCACTTCAGGGCGATAGCTGGGTGGGAGGAGTAGCCACTGGAAAATTATTTCCTTGCAATCTCACCGTGGCGACTCATCTACTCGGTACTCCATTTCAGCCCGATTTAACTGGTACAATTTTAGCGATCGAAGATATCACCGAAGCTCCCTATCGAATCGATCGATTACTCACTCACTGGCGATTAACGGGCACACTATCAAAGCTTGCGGGAATTGCCATCGGTAGATTTAGCCAATGCGATGCACCTGAAGGTATTCCCAGTTTCACTGTAGCAGAAGTTTTGCGCGATCGACTCACCGATCTAAACATTCCCATCGTCGCCAATCTTCCTTTCGGACACGACGGCTGTAATGCTGCTTTACCAGTCGGCGCAATTGCTGTTTTGGATGGAAATACGGGTGAATTGAGAATTAGTGAATAGTGAATAAAATTATGGACATTCACCAGCATCCAATCTCCCATCTCCCATCTCCCATCTCCCATCTCCCATCTCCCATCTCCTAAAATGACTGGACAAAAACTTCGCGAAATTATTACGACAAAATGGGACTATTCCTATGATGTACAGATCAAAAAGACTCCAGGTAAAATATTTTTACAGGTAATGTGGAAATATCAAGAACAGGCTTCTTTTCCACTTTCAGAAGTAGATTATTTAGCTCATCTAGATACAGTCGGATCTTATCTAGCGGCGATGGGTGCTGTTGAGCAAGTCCAAAATTTTATCGATAAAACTACCGAAAGACCAAGATTAGGAAAAGCGGTGAGTATCTTACTGAAATTGGGAGATCGATCGTCTGAATGGATCTTATAAAAATTAGCTCAGACAAGCGATAAATGCGCTGCGAAGAGCGGTTTGATCTAAATTGCGTCCGATGAACACTAATTGATTATTACGCGCTTCTGAAGGCTTCCAGGGTCGATCAATTCGACCATCGAAAATCATGTGAACGCCTTGAAAAACAAAGCGACAATTGTTACCCGTAATATTCAAAATCCCCTTCATCCGAAAGATATCTTGTCCTTGGGTTTTGAGTAGTTCGCTAATCCAGATGTTTAGTTTTTCGACATCGATCGAACCCTCAGCTACCAAGGAAATCGAACCGACTGTTTCATCATGAACATGAGCTTCTTCGCCGAGAAAACCTGGGTCAATTTCTAAGGCTCGATCGAGATCGAAAGCATTTACACCTAAGATAGAATCTAGATCTACCTCTGAATTTTGAGTCCGATATATTTTCGCCATCGCATTCATCTGACGAATCCGTTTTTCGAGGATATCTAATTCTGCGGGGCTAATTAAGTCGATCTTATTTAACAAGATTCGATCGGCAAAAGCAATCTGTTCTACCGCCTCATCTGCATCCCAATGTTGACTAATATGTTTGGCATCAACAACCGTAACGACTGCATCTAAATAAGTCTGATTCTGGACATCCTCATCCACAAAGAAAGTTTGAATAATCGGTGCTGGATCTGCCAAGCCTGTAGTTTCAATTACCAATCGATCGAACTCATCTCGTCGTCTGACTAATTTAGAAATAATCCGAATTAAATCTCCCCGCACCGTGCAACAAATGCACCCATTGTTCATCTCAAATATTTCTTCGTCAGTATCGACAATCAACTGATTATCGATACCAATCTCACCAAACTCATTGACAATTACTGCTACCTTTTTACCATGATCCTCGCTCAGAATTCGGTTTAGGAGCGTCGTTTTACCTGCACCTAAATAGCCAGTTAGAACTGTCACGGGAATGTTAGAAGATGCTGAATTAGTCATAAAGATAAAAATAAGTGGGGTTTATATCCCCGACTTCTTAAAGAAGTCGGGGATATGCTTGGTTACTAATCTTGTCAATTCGATTGTCTCGCAGTAGCAACTTCTAACCAACCTTGAATCGCCTCCGTGAGCATTTCCAAAAGAATCTCGTAACTTTCCGCCCATGTATGACATCCTGGTAATGCAGGTACAGAGGCACACCAGACATCATCTTCTTGCCAAATTACTGCTTTAATTTTCATGAAACTTAAATGGGAATTTAAGGAAATCTATTTGCTCAGATATTCGTTTATTGTATCATCAATACAACAGAGCCTAGATCGTCTAAAATAATCGATCGATCTCAACTGACAACTCAGGAAATAGATCGTCTACAATTACTTCACCATTGAAATAAGTTTTCGGTGCTCGATCGACATACAATACAGTAACGCTTTTTTCAGTTGGATCTACCACCCAGACTTGCAATACACCCCCAGCTAAATAACTACTAGATTTTTGAATCATCTGTCCGAAAGTTTGTCCAGGTGAGATAATTTCAATCGCTAGTTCTGGTGCTACAGGACAAGCCGCATTTTCATTCCAACTTGCTGGCAATCTGTCGAATGAAACGTAAATTAAATCTGGTACGGGTGTATAACCATCGCTTAGATCGAATGCCCATTCCATTTCAGTCCGACCGCGATCTTTCGCCCATTCTTGGAGAATATACAGGATCCGACGAGCAGATCTGGCGTGAAAATATTTAGGAGACATTTTAGCTACTGCGATGCCGTCGATTAATTCGTAAGTGAGATCGCTAGCATCTGCTAACGCCCAGAATTCTGCTAAGGTAAGTTTTTTCGTGATGGTGGCGATCATGGTAATAGCGATCGAATTAGACCGATTCTATTCTAACAATATCTAAACATAAAAAGAGAGGGTCGTATTTAACGCCCTCCCATCTTCATCACGAAACTAGCTTATAATTAAACCTTAGCCACGACTTTAGCTTGAGCAGTTAAACGCTCATAGGTATCTCGCATTTTTAGACCAACCATAACTTGGAATAAACCAGTACCATTGTTAGAACCTGGGTATTCTTTGTGTTGGAGCAAGAGACTAGTCATTTCGCCTTTATGCTTAGTAGAAATATTGCTGAGGTGGCTCTCAATATAGCTTACTTCTTCTAGTTGTTCCAATTGACCATCGAGTTCGAGGACAGATACAGGGTGTCCGTAGTAAGTATCTGGTCCATAGAACATCTTGATACCTGGGAAGCTACAAGTAAGTTTGCGTCCGCAAGGTCTCCAATCGATGGTAGAACCTTCATCAAAGAGATAGACAGGCTCGAAGTCAGGGATACCTTCGCGTTGCATCAAGCGCACGCGCAGGAGCTTGCTTTCTTTGTCGTCAAGCAATTTGGTTGGTAGAACTTGGATTACGATGTCAGCATGACCGCGTTGAGGCTCGATGTAGGCTTCAAAGTCAGGACGACGAGAATTGATCGCCGCAAGGACATCATCGTAGCTGTGACCGCGTTCTGCCATGTCACGTTGGATTTTCCAAGCGATTTTCACATCATCAGTGATGTCTAGATATACGCTAAAGTCAATCAATCCGCGTACTCTCTCATCGTAGAGTGGATGCAAGCCTTCGATCACCACCACATGGTTGGGGGAGATTTTCTCAGGCGGATCGATCATTCCAGTCTCATGATTGTAGATTGGTTTGTTGATTGTTTCGCCAGATTTGAGAGCTTTAATTTGCTCATACATCAGATCGAAGTTATTCGCACGCGGATCTAGTGCGGTGACTTTTTGGTCTTTACGTTGGTATCGATCGAGACTATGGTAGTCATCTAAGCAGATTACCGTGACAAAATCCTCCCCAAACAAGTCGATAATCCGTTGCAAAAACGTTGACTTACCGCAACCGGAATCTCCAGCAACGCCAATTACTACCACACGATCTACCTTACTCGCCATAGCTATCCTCTTATATCGAAATTCTTGTAAGTATTTAGTTTTAGTTCTTTGAAAGAAGATTTTACCTCAATCCGCCCCACCATTGAACCAGCACATCGAACAATTTTTAAATCGGTTTTAACTCGACCCCCAATGATTATCCCTCGAATCGGTCTATATATCTCGATCGATCGAGTAAAAAATTGTACTCTAGAATACAGATTATCCCGATGGTGGTTGTTAAATCGATTCGTTAGAGTCGGATTGAGGCACAGTCGATTGCAATCTAAAACTATACCCTGTCACCATTATAGCTGTATATTGATCGATAGATCTAGGCGTTTTAGCTCGATTATTGATCGGCGGCGATCCCAACGACAAGCACAGATCAAGATTTTGTGAGACAGAATTAAAATTCATGAAATTGCGCGATTCGCTCTTGTGCAATGGGGCGCAGCTACGGTATTCTGGCTGGAATATGTTTATAAAATGCAGGTCGTCTGTATCCTAATTTTGCGGTTAATCGAAATCACCTGTGATTTTGCGAAGTGACTTAAAATTATAATTTCACCTGTTATTTGGGGTTCGGAGATATAAAATACCAATGTACAATCCAAGTCTGAGCGGTAATGCTGGTAGCTCATCAGCTAATAGTCGTCTGTATGTTTATGAAATCATCGGGATGAGAGACGGCTCCACCGATGAAAAGATCCGTAGCAGTGGGAGTAAATTCATCACTGTTCCTTATCAGCGGATGGCGCAAGAAATGCGGAGAATAGCCAGCTTAGGCGGCAAAATCATTAGCATTCGTCCCCTGGCTAGCACTGCTGAACCAACTCCCGTCGCGAGCAGCGAACCCGCTCCTTCGGAAACTGCACCAGCAGCAGCACCCGCAGCCGTAGCAGCACCCGCAGCGAAAAAACACGCAGATGTACCTGTCAACATCTACCGCCCTAATGCTCCCTTCGTTGGTAAATGTGTCTCCAACGATGGACTCCTAGCTGACGGCGGAATTGGCATGGTTCAACACGTCAAATTCGATATCTCCGCTGGAGACTTACGATACTTTGAAGGACAAAGTATCGGCATTATCCCCCCTGGTAAAGATGGTAAGGGTAAAAACCACAAAATTCGGTTGTACTCGATCGCATCTACCCGCCACGGCGACGATATCGACGACAAAACTGTCTCCTTGTGCGTCCGCAAACTAGAGTACAAAGACGAAAAAACTGGTAAAGAAGTTGAAGGCGTTTGCTCTACCTTCCTCTGCAACATCAAACCTGGTGATGATGTCCAAATCACCGGACCAACTGGGAAAGAAATGCTCCTTCCTGAAGATCCAGAAGCTACCGTCATCATGATGGCGACTGGAACTGGAATCGCACCATTCCGCGCTTACCTATGGCGGATGTTCAAAGACAACGAACGCAACGTAAACCCTGAATACCAATTCAAAGGTTTAGCTTGGTTAGTCTTTGGTGTCGCAACAACTCCCAACATCCTCTACAAAGGCGAACTCGAAGAAATTCAGGAAAAATATCCTGACAACTTCAAACTCACCTACGCAGTTAGTCGCGAACAGAAAAATGCTGAGGGTGGCAAAATGTACATCCAAGATCGCATCGCTGAAAACGCTGATGAACTCTGGACATTGGTTCAACAAGAGAAAACTCACGTTTACATCTGTGGACTCAAAGGCATGGAAACAGGCATCGATGCCGCTCTGACCAATGCAGCAGCTAAGTCTGATGTCAAATGGTCTGAGTACCGCAGCCAAATGAAACGTGCTGGTCGTTGGCACGTTGAAACTTACTAGAGAATAGGGGATAGGGGATAGGGGTAATTACGAATTATTTTCCTAATCCCTAGACCTTAACTCCTGGTGGTAAAATTGCATATAAACTGAGCAAACCTACTATTAAAAAGGATTTGAGCCATGTCGTCAGCAGTAGAAGTTACAGACGGTTCTTTTAAAGAAGATGTCCTGGATAGTGAAATTCCAGTGTTAGTGGATTTTTGGGCACCTTGGTGTGGTCCTTGTAGAATGGTTGGGCCTGTAGTTGACGAAATCGCCGCTCAGTATGAAGGCAAAATCAAAGTATACAAACTCAACACTGATAACAATCCTAACGTTGCCAGTCAATACGGCATTCGCAGTATTCCCACGTTGATGATTTTCAAAGGTGGTCAAAAAGTTGATACTGTCGTCGGCGCAGTTCCCAAAGCCACTCTTTCCAATACTGTCGAAAAATATCTGTAAATTTCCTCAAGCAGTAGGAAAGATACCTCGGTTACAAGTGTTTACGTCTCCGCCTAGAATAGGCTAGGGGACGTTTTTTATCAGGATTTAGAGGATTTAAGGATGGACAGGATTTAGTTGTTGGTGCTATCTCAACTCCCATCTCCCATCTCCCATCTCCCATCTCCCATCTCCCATCTCCCATCTCCCATCTCCCATCTCCCATCCCTCATGGACGATCTAGATACCCTCAAGAATGACCTAATTGCCACGATCGACAGAATACCCACGCATCCTGACGGTAAATGGATTCAACGGGCATTAGAATCGATTTTACGGCTAGCTGAGACGGAGATCGATCGGTTGGACTGGAAGATTCTTAGTGCGTCTGTCAGCGATATGGAACGAGCATTCCAGATCTTTTATCCTTATCGACATATTCGCAAGGTGGCTGTATTCGGCTCGGCGCGGACTCCCGATCTCGCACCAGAGTATCAACTCGCCTATGATTTTGCGCGTCTAATTACCGAGCAGGGATTTATGACGATTACGGGTGCAGGGGGCGGAATTATGGCGGCGGCGAATGCTGGAGCTGGAGCAGAAAATTCTTTTGGTTTAAATATTCAGCTTCCATTCGAGCAGGGTGCTAATCAATATATCGCTGGCGACCCCAAATCGATCGCGTTTAAATATTTCTTTACCCGTAAATTGTTCTTCTTGCGCGAGAGCGATGCGGTAGCCTTATTCCCTGGTGGATTTGGCACTCAGGATGAGGCTCTAGAGACGCTGACGCTGTGTCAAACTGGTCGATATGGCCCCGTACCGATGGTGCTGATCGATCGACCTGGCGGCACATATTGGTGCGATTGGGATGCTTATTTACGCAAGAATCTAGCTGAGACAGGCTGGATTAGTGCCGAGGATCTGAAGCTGTATACGATTACTGATGATATCGAGGTGGCGGCTGAGATTATTCGGACTTTTTATCAGGTATATCACTCCAGCCGTTATGTCGGTGATGAATTTGTGATGCGGTTGAAAGTAGCAATTTGCGATCGAGATTTGGATTTTCTCAATCAAGAGTTTGGCGATTTAGTTGCTAGTGGTAAGATCGTTCAAACTACTGCTCTAGCTGAAGAATTAGACGATCCGACAGCCGATTTACCACGATTGGTATTCAAGTTCGACAGACGCGATTTTGGGCGACTTTATCAAATGATTGGCAAGATCAATCAGATGAGTGGAGATACTTGTCTCAATACCCATCCTGAAGAAAAGTAATATATTGATTTCGCTGACTCGATCGAATAGAGATAATATCTGAAGTAAAATTATTTTTGATCGTAAAAAATAGTTTTAATTAGAGGTAAATTGTGAACAGAAAATCATTTATTCAACTTACAGCGATGTGTGGCGGATCTATCTTAGCCAGCAATTTTGTGGCTAGGGATAATAATTCTCAAGCGACCGATAATTTCCAAGCTACAGCAAAATCTAACTGGGTGATGCCGGATGAATCAGCTCCACATAAATGTACCTGGATGTCCTTTGGTGCCAGTCGTGAAATTTGGGGACAAAAGTTACTTGCTGGGGTGCAAGATAATTTAGCAACGATTGCTAAAACTATCGCTAGATATGAACCAGTAAATATGCTATTTCGTCAATCAGACTATGAAATTGCTGCGCGTAAGTGTGGCAAATCAGTTAATTTAATTGTCTCTCCGCTAGATGATTTATGGATGCGCGATATCGGCCCTGTTTTTGTCAAAAATAGTCTAGGGAAAGTCGGCGGTGTAGACTTTAATTTTAATGGTTGGGGTAAAAAGCAAAAATATAGCTATGATGCTAAGGTAGCAAATTTTGTGGTCAAAAAAGCTGGTGTTCAGCAGATCGCAACTAAGTTAGTATTAGAAGGTGGTGGAATTGAAGTAGATGGAAGTGGCACAGCAATTATTACTGAAAGCTGTGTATTGAATCAAAATCGTAATCCAGGTGTTAGTAAATCTGAGTGCGAAATCCAGCTCAAAGCACTATTAGGTTTACGCAAAATTATTTGGCTTCCGGGTATTAAAGGTAAAGATATTACCGATGGACATACTGATTTCTATGCTCGCTTTGCTACTCCAGGTATCGTTGTTGCTGGCTACGATACCGATCCATCATCGTTTGACTATGCTGTCACCAAAAAACATTTGGCAATACTTAAAGCTGCTACTGACGCTAATGGGCGCAAATTAGAAGTGATTACAATGGAAGGTCCCAGCAGCGTTAGACCTAAGTTTGAAAGCAAGGATTTTGCAGCCGGATATATCAATTTCTATGTGGTTAATAATGCGGTGATTGCACCAGAATTTGGTGACAAGAATATGGATGCTAATGCAAAATCTATTCTCAAAGAACTATTTCCCGATCGAGAGATTGTCCAACTGAATATCGATGCAATTGCCGCTGGTGGTGGGGGAATTCATTGCACCACTCAACAGCAGCCACAGTTCACCTAAAAAAGTATCTCCTGCAATGTTTATTGCAGGAGATACTTTTTTTAGTTAATTTAGTGAGCAAGGAGGGATTCGAACCCCCGACCTTCTGATCCGTAGTCAGAAGCTCTATCCACTGAGCTACTTGCCCTCGTCCGTATTCAAATATAACATATCTTTCTCAAAATGCAAAACTTTTCTGATATTGTCGAATCTAACGCCTCACTCACTCATTTGAACGATCGCGGCGAAGCGATGATGGTAGATGTATCCGACAAGGCGGTAACAAAGCGTACCGCCGTCGCTGGGTGTCAAGTTCGCATGTCTGTAGCAACTCTAGAAGCGATTCTTGCAGGCAATGCACCGAAAGGCGATGCTTTGGGTACCGCGCGGATTGCTGGCATCATGGCGGCAAAGCAAACAGCGAATCTGATTCCGCTCTGTCATCCGCTCCCCTTGAGCAAGGTGGCGGTAGAATTAACGCCAGATTTTGAGTTACCAGGTTTCCAGATTCGATCGACTATCACTATTAAAGCGGAGACTGGGGTAGAAATGGAAGCTCTGACTGCGGTATCGATCGCGGCTTTGACGCTGTACGATATGGCAAAGGCTCTAGAGAAGTCGATGCAAATTGAGAATATTCGGTTGATTAGTAAGACTGGTGGAAAATCGGATTTTAAGTTGGTGGATGGTAAATAGTTGATGGGGAATTTGTTAGCATCGGTGATTTTTTCGGCGTTGCTAGCTCTAGAAACTTGGGTAGGGGTAATTCATGAATTACCCCTACCCAAATTTCTAGAGAGTTTCGTCTCTTGATTTTTATAGCTTTGAGAAACGATCGACTAACTCAGGTTAAAATAGAATTGACCGCGAATCCCCTGCTCATTGTGAAAAAACGGGTTACTCTTACTTTCCCCAAACGTGCCATTCAGATGCCAGTAGCGTATCGATTGGCAAAAGATTTTAACGTCGCTGCAAATATTATTCGCGCACAGGTAGCACCCAACCAGATTGGGAAGTTAGTGGTAGAGCTATCTGGAGATATTGACGAACTCGATGCGTCAATCGATTGGATGCGCTCTCAAGGCATCCAAGTCTCGACGGCGAATAAAGAAATCTTCGTTGATGAGGATGTCTGTGTGGATTGTGGATTATGTACTGGTGTCTGTCCGACGGAAGCACTGAATCTCGATCCTGAAACGTTTAGACTTAATTTTACTCGATCGCGCTGTATTGTCTGTGAGCAGTGTATTCCCACCTGTCCAGTTGGGGCAATTTCCACCAATTTATAGGTGAAGCAAATTCCAATTTCGATTCAGCAAATTTTCTGTGTACTAATATTAATCGCAATACGCAGTCGATCGTTATTATTAATACACGTTAATTAGTTAGTATTACAGAATATTTCAATTATCAAGAGTCTAAAGCTATCCAGCCTTAGGCTCTTTTTGTAATGATTGATACTCTTAGGTATTTTTTGTATTTTTGTTTGTGAAATGCGATCGTTTTATAAGTTGATATGGGTATTCTATGAACAGAAGACTCACTGACAGCTAAAAAGTAGAAAAAACAAGCCTAAAGTAAACTATTCTTGGAAGACCATGACACAAAAAATATTAATCGGTTGTCTTGCTGCTATCATTGCACTTATCGGTACTATTATAAAAGCTAGTAGTGATGCCAACATCGCAGCGATAAAAGCGGCTACTGATGATGCCATAGCAAAAGAAAAGATAGCTATGCAACATAAGATTTTATTGGAAAGTAAATTTAAAGATTCCAAGAGACAAATTCAAAAGAAAGATTCTACAGCTAGAATCAATGGAATCATCACAATGGGAGAGCTACTTGCTGAATCAGCAGGTAAACAGTGGAGTATTGTTGAGATATTATCAGAATTTATTCATGTAAAATCTGTGGCTCGAAAGAATCTAAATATTAAATTAGAAAATAGGAAAGAGGCAAAAGAAGAAATCATAGCGGCTATAAATATTCTAAAAAGAAGAGATCCAAACAAAGATAATGAGAATCAGAAGGATGTAAGCAATCGTATTGTTAAGTTAGCAAAATCTAATTTGTACGAGACTGATTTTGGAGATGCACATTTTCCAAATGCTGATTTTAGTGATAGTGATCTGACGAATATAAGCTTTGAAAAAGCAGATTTAACTGGATCATTTTTTAGAAGATCTTATTTAACAGGCGCAGGTTTTGATCAGGCTGATTTGACAGGGGCAGATTTAGGAGGGGCAGATTTGAGAGGTGCAGATCTTAGTAGAAGTAAAAGTTTACTCAATGCAAACTTAAAACCCACATTCCGCACTTCAATTTTACGACACTAAATCAATAGCTAAAATTGACCGAGAATTATATTTGTGATATTTACAATCATAAAAGTTTCATGAAACTCGCAAGACAATTTGATAGTCTTTATTTATTGTGAAAAAC
>JANYDE010000093.1 GCA_025359915.1 Chamaesiphon sp. 336R_metabinner_41
AAATTCGCTCCAGTAGCTTAAAAGAGAGTGGGTTAATTTCCCGAAGAAAAAGCATTTGTATTATTTGGGAATATCTGATTTAAAAAGTTGATTCATATTTTATCACTTATTTGTGTAATTATTTTCGTCTAGGTACTTAGCAGCGCAATCGAGGCAAACATAACTACTATGAGGTTAACATGACTCAAGCCAGAGAACCAGATGACAGGGGACTAGATCGAACAATAAGATCGTTCGATCGCGTCGAGAATCAGGTTAGCGAGTTGAACGGGAAGATTGTTACTATCCTGCGACACATTACTGGACAGGGTAACTCCTAACCAAATAGATCTCGAAACCACATTTTCCCTGTTTTTTACCCTGCTCACTTATTGCGAATAGCTGAAGTGATTGCCTCATAAGCAGTTGAGAGATTCAATCTACTGCTTTCGGGAAGCAGAAGCCGGAGGTTCAAATCCTCTCATCCCGACTAAGGGAAAAACAACACTAGAAAAGGGTTTCAGCAAGGTTTTAGCAACTTTGCTGAAGCCTTTTTCTTTGTCTGATCGTAAAAACACCCCAGCAGAAATAATCGATTATCGGTAAAATATTTTGAATTTGGAATTGCTGCTTTCAACACACCTAATTTCAAGCGATTTTTATTAGTGTACATTCCCAGACTAATCGAGGTTGAACGTATGCAAGTAGCTGAGATCGAGTTTGTTCGAGTGTCTCTATTCTCTGGGGAATACATTCGCGTTGCCAATAGATATATTGAAGATAATCGACTAGCCACAATTGCTCGGATGAGTCCAACTCTCGATCGATCTGACTGGCTAATTCTAGTCCTTGACGGCGGGTAAGTGGTAATTTGCTCAAACTATCGAGTAAGTCAGTAGGGAGGGATTGGAGCTGCTCCCAGATAGCGATCGCAGCACCAGGGCTTCCTTGGGCTAGCCCCAGAATTTCCGATCGATCTAGAATTTCAGTTTTTCCCAGTTTAGTTAATATTTCCACCATTAAAGATCGATCGAGTCTTTGAAATGGCACTTGTTGACAGCGGGAGACGATCGTCGGCAGTAGTGATTCGACACTGGAAGCGATCACGATGATTGTAGCTTTTCCTGGCTCTTCTAGGGTTTTTAACAGGGCATTGGCAGCACCTTCTGGCATTGTCTCGGCATGTTCGATCGCAATTACCGATCTTTCGCCTAATAATGGGGGGCGTGCGAGAAATCGACTAATTTCGCGAATTTGTTCGATCCGAATTTGGGGTGGTGCTTTCTTTTTGATTCCGGCGGCGGTGGCTTCAGCGGCGGAGAGTAGTTTATCCTGATGCTTATATGTCGGTGCTATCCACAACACATCGGGGTGATTACCCTGACGAAGTTTTTTTTGGATGAGAGCTTTGTCGCTCTCTGCGGCTAAATCGCTGAATATTAACTCAATAAAGGATCTGGCTGCTAAACTTTTACCGATGCCATCCACGCCATGAAATAAGTATGCAGGCGCAAGCCTTTGTTTGACTACTGATTGAGTCAACATTTCGATCGCTTGTGCTTGTCCGAGTAATGCAAAACCAAATTGATTCAATTGTCAAATTTTTGGTGTAAACAGCACAATCGTACCATTAATCTAGATCGGAGTGAAATAGACTCCCCTGAGAAAACCTTTTTACCTCAAAATCTGGCTAATCTAGCTCCAAGGAGCTAGGTGCAGCAAAAACTACAAAAAAATAAATGTCAACATGCACTGTCTAAATGCGATGTGGGTACACTATGGTTGGGGTTGCAGAACTAATACCAATCGTTCTAATCATCAGCCTCTTCCCTAACGCATCGAGAGATACGACACCTGTCCAAATAAGTGGATGATTATTTATACGAGTTACCATGAACACGACTGAACACAAGCTTCAACGAATTCTATTAGTTGATGATGACCTCGTAGTTCGGGCTAAAGTCAGTGAGTCACTAGAACAAGACGGTTTTGAGGTAATCTTAGCAAAGAATGGCGATGATGGAATCGCTGCTTATCAAAAACATCGCCCCGATCTAATTCTTGTCGATGCTGTCATGCCAATCCTAGATGGATTTGAATTTTGCGAACAACTCAAAAATTTGGGTGAACGCTTGATTCCGATTTTAATGATTACGTCACTAGATGATGATGATTCTGTCGATCGAGCTTTTGCTTCTGGGGCGACTGACTATATTACCAAGCCGATTAATTTACCTATTCTCCGCCAGCGAGTTCGGAATTTAGTCAAGCAATCTCATCTGATCAAAAATCAATTAAGCGATCTACAACAGGCAAATCAAAATCTGACATTATTAGCCAATTTAGATAGTTTAACGAAGCTGTCAAATCGGCGGGGATTCGATGATTACATCCAGAAAGAGTGGGATCGGATGCAGCGGATCAAAGCTCCATTGTCTTTGATTATGTGTGATGTTGATTTCTTTAAAAATTATAACGATCGATACTTACACCCCAATGGAGATAAGTGTTTGATTAAGGTCGCGATGTCGATGCGAAGTACCGTGCGCAGAAGTGGTGATTTAGTCGCTCGTTATGGCGGGGAAGAATTTGCCATTGTCTTGCCGAATACTGATGCCTTGGGTGCAGTTTCTGTTGCCGAAAATATTCGATCGGCTGTCAAGAGTTTGCAGATTACCCATGAAGCTTCAGCCGTTTGTCCTTACGTGACAATTAGTGTAGGGGTATCTACAATTATTCCCAATCATGAAAATGATTTCCAAGCTTTAATTCATGCTGCTGATCGAGCATTGTATCAGGCTAAATCCCAAGGGCGCGATCGAGTTACGATGATTGTGGCTTAGTGGCTTAGTGAATAGTGAATAGTGGTTTAGTTGTTTAGTAAGTTAGCTGAACTTTTGAGGACAATTTAGAACTTTCACAAAGTTAGCTGGTCAATCTGTCGTCCTGCTGCGATAATAGATGGCTGCCCACTATAGACTGTAAGTTTGATGTTATTGACAACACCCACCTGGAATGCCCTCGCAGATCGATCGTTAGCGGGGGAGATATTGACTAGGGATGAAGCTTTAGCTGTCCTTGAGGCTAATGATGAGGTGTTGTTAGAACAAGTCGCCGCAGCCTATCGAGTGCGTCGTCATTACTGGAGCAATCGTGTCAGATTGCATTATCTCTTAAACGCCCAAAGTGGGATGTGTCCAGAGGATTGTCATTACTGCTCCCAGTCAAAGATTTCGACGGCGGAGATCGAGAAGTATCCGCTGATGGCGCAGTCGAAGATTCTGGATGCCGCTAAACGTGCCGCTGAATTGAAGGCGGGAACTTTTTGTATGGTGATTTCTGGTCGATCGCCAAATGAAGCGACTTTTGGTAAAGTATTAGAGGCTGTGCGGGAAGTTAAGGCAAATTACGATCTGAAAGTTTGCGCTTGTTTGGGATTATTGAGCCAAGAGCAGACACATCGTCTAGCTGAGGCTGGAGTCGATCGAGTAAATCATAATCTGAATACGTCCGCAACCAACCACGAAAATATTGCAACTACTCATACTTATATCGATCGAGTCGAGACTGTCAAAAATGTCCATGCGGCGGGGATAACGACCTGTTCCGGCGGTATTTTGGGGATGGGTGAGTCAAATGATGATGTCATCGATTTAGCCCTGTCCCTGCGCGAATTAGGCGTGACTAGCGTACCGCTGAATTTTTTGATTCCGATTCCTGGTACTAAGTTTGCAGATATCAAACAATTAACACCTCAACAATGTTTGCGAATTCTGTGTTTATTCCGATTCCTATTACCTTCCCAGGAAATTCGGATTGCTGGCGGGCGAGAAGTGCATTTGCGCTCGCTCCAACCATTAGGATTATATGTCGCGAATTCGATTTTTGTCGGCGATTATTTGACTACTCCAGGACAGTCGGCAACTCAAGATTGGGATACTATCTCGGATATGGGTTTTGTCCTAGAAGCTGCGGATGGTTCAGCATTGATTAATTAATAGGTATGGCAGCGGGATTTGATACCAATTCCACAAAGTCGAGCCACAGATACATCTCTAGAATCTTGCTCCTCCCCTTTATAAGGGGATGTTGGGAGGGGTAAATATCTGTCGCAGTAATTTAGCGAATTGATTTTAAACCATGCTCTCCGATAAAACAATAAGAATCAATTATTCGCCAGCAATTTTGTTAAATAGATTGTGATGGCGTTCGATAATTTCACCGTTAAAAACTTTGACAACATTATCTGTAGCCAGTTGCAGATCGGGATCGATATCTGGTTCCTCTGGCTCATTTTCTGGCGTATTTGCAGCTCGATCTACATCGATCGAATCTGGCGGTTCCGCGAAATCCAGTGACGGATCTAATTCAAATAAATCTACTGGGGGTAATGGTTCTGGTTCCTTTACCACGGGTGGTGCTGGTTTCTCCAAAATAGACGGTTTTGGCGGTGCAATTTTTGGCTGTGGTGGCTGTGGTGGCTGTGCGACTTCAGCCTGTCGATATTCGATGGGTGCTGGAATTGCCGGAGGTTCGACAAAAATGGGGTCTAGCGGTTTTGATGGCAATGCCGAGATACTCGATTGGGGTTGAATTCTGCCCATCACATCGAGCTTTACGGAGATCGACCGACCAAACATACTACTAAATACTTTACTGAGTTCTGGCACCTTTCCAGATGCGATCGATTGCATCGTACTAGATTTCATCGCCACAATTGCTTGGGTGTCCGAAATTACTACCAGCTTGCCAAAGGGTTTAAATAAGTCCCTACTGGCAGGTAGAAGTTGCTGCAAGACCTGTTCCCACGTATTTGTGAGGTCACTATTATCGATCGGTGCTTGAGCCACTATGGGGGCAATTTGCGCGGGGGGTGTGTTCGATATATGCTGCTGTTGCATCGCTGGCGGTGGAGACATTTGGGGGCTAATAGATCTCGTGGGTTGCGGTGCAATGACAGGAGCTGGCGACGGCTCGGTACTGACTGTCAATAATCCGAGGATCGCAATCTCCAACCACAATTGCGGTTGAGTTGTGTGCTTGAGTTGGACTTCACTATCCTTGAGGTATTTTTGCCCGTTGAGAATCCAGCTCACCTGCCAATTTTGAGCTATCTTCACCAGCTCAGTCCAAGTCTCATTGGTGAGGGCGACTAAATCTGGACGTTTGGGTGCAGTTTTGGCAATGAGCAAATCGCGATAAAAACCTGCGAGATTTTGGAGTACTGTGAGCGGCTCCTTGCCGCGTTCGAGAATCGTGCGAGTTCGATCGAGTAGATTTTCTGGATCGGCTGTAGCGATCGAGTGTAGGATATCCAATAGATCTTGTTCTGGTACCGATCCGATCGCATCGTACACTCGATCTGGTGTAATTTCACCATCGAGCAAACTCAACCTGTCTAGCAAACTTTCGGCATCCCGCAAACCACCCTGAGCAATTTGGGCAATTAGCTTTACTGATGCTGGATCGATCGAAATCTGTTCTACCCCAGCAATATAAGTTAGATGCTTCACCATCGCATCCACCGGAATTCGACGATAATCAAATCGCTGGCAACGAGAAATAATCGTCGGTAATACCCGCTGCGGATCGGTAGTTGCTAAGATAAATACCACTCTGTCTGGTGGCTCTTCCAGCGTCTTTAGTAGTGAATTGAATGCAGATGTAGTGAGCATGTGGCATTCGTCAATTGTGTAAACTTTATAACGACACTGAACGGGCGCGTATTGAGCGCGTTCGATTAGTTCGCGGATATTATCGACACCTGTATTACTCGCAGCATCGATCTCGATAATATCTAGTGCAGCACCCAACGCGATCGAACTACAGACCTCACAGCTACCACAAGGTTGTGCCGTAGGTACCTGACTCGCAATACAATTAAGAGACTTCGCTAGAATTCTCGCGCTGGAAGTTTTGCCAGTGCCCCGTGGACCAGTAAACAGGTATGCTGGAGCAATCTTCTGGAGCCGGAGTGCATTCGTCAATGTAGTAGAGATTGCCTCTTGTCCGACCAAATCCGCGAAAGCTTGTGGTCTATATTTATGATGTAGAGGTATATATGCCATCTGCGGGATAAATAGAAAAAGTCGAGCGAAAGTAATATCTCTCAATTGAGATGATTTGCCTAGCACTACCCTCTACGATACTCTAGATCGAATGTACCTAAAAGTTGTGCATCAAGGAATCAGGAAATGTTAAAAAAAATCTGGCAATCATTCGTGAGGTGGTTTCGTAAATTGTTTAGAAAAGGGGTCGGTAGGTCGATAGATCGATCGACTACAGCCGAATTACCACCTCTTGATGATACCGATCGAGAGTACCTATTCATGCAATTGCTCGAAGGTGTAGCTCATGGTTGGCAACAACCACGGGCGATTGGCTTTTTTAACAAAGTTAGACAACGAGTCCGCAAATCAGAGTGGCTCGAATGGCTCGACAAGTTTGGGAATAATTTAGTCCAGGCACCCGTCCCTAATTATGAACTAGCTGGACGGATGGTGCAATTAGGCGAACTCGATTGCGGTGAGATCGGCGATCTCGCAGGTGAGTACGGCGTAAAACTGCTCAATCGCCAAGCCACAGAATTTTCAGGGAACTTGTTACCAATCATGGAGTTTGAGGCTTTGGACTCAGGCGAAGATAGTACATTAAATCAGTTTCCTGAAATTCCCTTAGAACTTCTCACCGACAATGATCCGATGGAATCGACACCATCGGGATTTTTCCCATCCCCATCCGAGGTAGAAGCTGCGGCGGAGACTCGTGAAATTACGCTCGAAGAATTTTCGGCAATGCTGCACAAAGATCCCAGTTTAGTCGCCGAACTAGCTGAACAATTTGGCGTAGAAACCAACGAACCACAAGAGATTATTGATATTGTCGTTGCCCAAATGCAACAACAAGTTCAACCACCTAGTGGCGATCTCACTCCCCTTGCAGAAGAACAGATCATCTCTCCCCCAGCTCCCCTCTCCCCTCTCCCCCCTCCCCCACCATCACCAAAACTAGCATACAAACCTGAAGATCCTTGGAGTGCAGATCGATCTGGCAGCAACGAAGAAATTCACCCAGAAACAGTTAACATGCCCGATCGAGGAGTATAGTTGTGAATGAGTAAAATTAGAGATTTATACACAGACGGAGCTTGCTCTGGCAATCCTGGCCCTGGTGGTTGGGGTACAGTTGCCTACTTTAATGATGGTAGCTGTCATGAACTCGGCGGGCGCGATGGCGCGACGACGAATAATCGGATGGAAATGCAAGCCGCCATCTCCGCACTAGAATTTTTTGCCAGCACCAATCAAACTCAACAATGCATTCTCTATACCGATAGCGAATACCTGATCAAAGGGATTACCCAATGGGTGAAAGGTTGGAAGAAAAAGGGCTGGAAAACCGCCGCTGGCAAAGATGTTCTCAATAAAGACTTGTGGGAAAAACTCGATATAATCGATCGACAAGTCCAAGTTCAAACTAAAGTCCCCGTCTCCTGGCAACATGTGCGCGGGCATTCTGGTAATGTAGGTAACGAACGCTGTGACACGATCGCCAGAGGATTTTCTAGCGGTCAACCACCACAACTACGGCAACGTTCTACAATAGAATCATCTCCCGTTGCTAAGAACTCTTCAGATCGGTTAGCACCTATTCCCTCTCCACCTGAGCTTCAAATTTCTCCCATGATAGAAGAACATATCGTTCACGCCGATACCGAACACCTTCCGCGCGAAGTCCGCGTCGCACACCTCAACCACCTCATCGATACTCTCCGCATCGCTGATGAAATTGCCAAAAGTAGTTATCTAATTGCTAGCTCAGAATTAGCAGATCTGATGGACATCAATGCCAGTGCTGTCACCAGTCGCGGCGATAGTTGGGCATGGCGCAATTGGATTGTTTCTAGAGTCCGCCGTGAAGGCAATCAGATTTTATGGCAACTAGAACGAGTTGATGGGGAGTAAGTAATTGATAATTGATAATTAATTTGAATTGTAGGCGTGGGTAAGAAACCCGAATTTTTCAAAAAGTCGGGTTTCTGGCTGCGTTTCTCTACAATCTAGATCGCTAATACTTTTACAACCACTCCAGCCGCAATCATATTATTATCTATAGGTATTACCGCCAAGGCGTTAGTACTTGCAAGATTAATTAAGTTGGCTGAAGCATGACTACCGCCAGATAGACTAAACTGATTCCGTCCATCAATTAACTCCAACTTACCCCAGAGATAAGTTTCGCGCTTTCCATCAGCGGTTAAATCTTGACTAGTTATTGCTTCTATCCAGGTGGGTTGCCAATTAGACTTGGGCAAACCCGCCAGTTTCGCCATTGCAGGTTGGACAAATCGCCAACAACCAACTAACGCCGAAACGGGATTCCCTGGAAGTCCGAAATAGACAATAGAACGATTATTATCCCGCTTAAATTTAGCAACCGTCAGTGGCTTCCCTGGCTTAATCGCTACTGCGCGAATCCGAATGTCTCCACCTAGCTCTGCTAGGATCTCCTCTACGTAGTCATAATCGCCCACAGAGACACCGCCAGTCGAAAGCACTAAATCAGCCGATTCAATGGCTTCAGACATCACAGCGGTCAATTTTGCGCGATCGTCGGGGACAATTCCCATGCGGATCGGAATTCCGCCAGCTTGAGTCACGAATGCAGCTAAGGCATACTGATTAGAATCGACAATTTGCCCAGGTTTCAGGGTTTGATCCGGTGTCACTAATTCATCACCAGTCGAGAGAATCGCTACGCGGGGGCGACAATAAACCTTAATTTCACTGAATCCTGTCGCTGCTAAAATCGCGATTTCGGCAGGATTTAACACCGCACCAGCCGCCAGCAAAGGATCGCCAATTTTAGCGTATTCTCCCCGCTGACGAATGAACGATTTTGCTGTTGGGGTGATCTGAATTTTGACGAAATTTTTCTGAACGCGCTGGGTATGCTCTTGCATCACAATTGTATCAGCACCCGCAGGCACGATCGCCCCTGTAAATATTCTTGCGGCTTCCCCCGATTGAATCTCTCGCTGGGGTTGATAACCCGCTGGAATTTCTTCAACTATTTCCAACGTAATCGGATGCTTGGGTGTACTCGATCGAACATCGCTAAATTTTACCGCATAGCCATCCATCGCCGAATTATCCCAATGGGGAAAGTCTACCTGACTGGAGATCGATTTTGCCAAAATTCGCCCCGTTGCCAGGGTGAGATCGACAGACTCTACTTCACTCAACGGTTGAACTAAGCTAAGAATAGTCTTTTCGGCTTGGGAGACAGGGATCATATTAGAAGAGTGGCAGAAATTTCGGAAAGATCGTTTAGCAATAATACTCTAAAGATAAGCAATACTGATGAAAGTCATTAATTCTACAAAACTGAGAAAGCTTTACAAAGATTAACAATCGGGTTAGATTAGGTACATAGATAAATAAATACCGTTTCGCAAGAAACAACAAGCAATCATAAACCAATGACCACAACCTTACAACGCACCCAGAACGCGAACGTCTGGGATCGCTTCTGTAGCTGGATCACATCCACCGAGAACCGCATTTATGTTGGTTGGTTCGGCGTACTGATGGTTCCTACCTTACTATCTGCTACCAT
>JANYDE010000099.1 GCA_025359915.1 Chamaesiphon sp. 336R_metabinner_41
CGACAGTATAGAAGTCGATAACAAACACACCAACACTATACTGTCGTCGAAATTTGCAATTCTTAATTTGTTTCCCTTTTAGTCTCCCCCAAACTAATTGTTCGGCTGGCGGCATATTATTCCGCAGCGATTGTCGTTTATCTTTTTCCGATATTTTATTATACAGCTTTGTCATTACTGCAATTTATTTTAAAACTAATAGTAGATCTGATATCTTACTCTTCCCCTTTATAAGTGGAGGGTGGGTGGGGTAAAAATCTCTGCTTTAATTCAACAAGATTCGCAGGGGAAAACTCTAGAGTTGTCGCATATATCTTGCTCCTCCCCTTTATAAGGGGAGGTTGGGTGGGGTAAAGATCTATGCTTTAATCCAACAAGATTCGCAGGGAAAAATCCTAGAGTTGCTGCGTAGATCTTTACCCCACCCTAGCCCTCCCCTTATAAAGGGGATGGGACAAATGCCCCGCCTTCGGGGGGTACGGATCTTCGATACTTAATCTATGCACCAACTGCTTCTTTCGCTGCGTACATTACTTCTAAAGTAATCACAGTTTGACCTCGATCGCGTGCAAATTTCTCAGTGTTACGTTTGACTTTGCCACGGACAAATCCAGGTACTTTATTCAATTCGGCTTGCGCTTCTTTATTCCAACCTAAATCAGAATCAGCGGAAATACCTTTAGTAATTACTTCCTTAGTATCGTGTCCGCCGAAGATTTCTAATAGGTGATCTTCCATGCCCAATGTAAACGAATTATAGATTAAATCTACAACTTGATTCGTACCTTCATAACCCAAGAATGGTTTATAACCAATTGGGAAATTCTGAACATGAATTGGTGCTGAAATTACGCCCGTGGGAATATTCAAACGTTTACCAACATGACGTTCCATTTGGGTGCCAAAGATTGCCGAAGGTTCACTACTGGCAATTCGATCGCCAATTAGTCCATGATCGTCTGAGATAATTACTTCATCACAGAAACCCTCAACTTCCTTGCGGAACCATTCTTCATCTGGCTTACAGAAAGTACCCGCCCACACAACATGAATTCCCATCTCGCGAGTAAGAATCTTGGTAATCGCCGCCGCATGGGTAGCATCACCATATACTACCGCTTTCTTGCCAGTTAAATTCTGACAATCGATCGAGCGGGAGAACCAAGCCGCCTGAGATACGTGGATAGTTTGCTCGTTGATAAAGTCTTCGTAATTTACATCCGCACCACCCGCATTCAAGATCGTTTGAATCTTGCGAATGCAGCGAGCAGTTTCAACCACGCCCATTGGGGTAATATCGACGCAGGGCATCCCGAATTCTGCCGCGAGGTAATCTGTGGTCATCGGCCCTAATTCGCGGTATGGAGCGAGGTTAAACCAGGCTTGGGGCAGACTTTTGAGTTCAGATACTGTCGCACCTTCAGGAATAATCGCATTTACGGTAATTCCCAACTCACCCATCAACTTTTTGAGTTCGGTACAGTCATGGTTATTGTGGAAAGCGAGGGTAGAAATCCCGATGATATTCACCGAAGGCTTCTCTGTCTTCTGAGTGACTAAATCTCCCTTCTTACGCCCTTTCTCGATGTAAAACTGAACGATCTGCTGTAGAGTACGATCGGCAGCCTGCATCTCATTGAAGCGATAATGATTGACATCCGCCAGCAATACATCCGCCTTAGCTTCTAACGCCGCCCGTTGGACAAAGTTCGCCAAATCCTCTTGGAGAATACTAGATGTGCAAGTCGGCGTAAGCACGATCAAATCTGGATGTTCCTCTGTATCCTTGCGCGTGATATTATCAACCACCTTCTCCTGAGAACCGCGAGAAAGGACGTGTCGATCGACTACACTAGTCGTCACTGGCGTAAAATCCCGTTCCCGCGACAGCATCGATCGCATCACGTTAAAATAATCATCGCCGATCGGGGCGTGCATGATCGCATGAACATTTTTAAAAGAAGTCGCGACGCGCAAAGTCCCAATGTGAGCGGGAGCAGCGTACATCCAATAAGCTAGTTTCATATCTCTTTGCCTTAATCCTTTGTCGATCGGTCGATTCTGTTTAGATTGTCGCAAACAAATCGGCATTAGAACGCGATCGAGGGAAAATTTAACTTAATATCCAGCAACAATACCAAAAATCTCTAAATTCAATCTAAGCAAGGATCTAAACAGATTAGCTGTTTAATAGATAATTTAATTATTCGCAATAATTATTGATATTTTACATACGTCTCAGATGAGAGAATAGATCAGGATGCCTCAAACCGGAACTTTCGATCGATTAGCAGAGCTAGCTAGATTATTTCTCAAATTGGGGCTAATTGGTTTTGGTGGTCCTAATGCTCACATTGCGATGATGGAAGATGAAGTAGTCAATCGGCGCGAATGGTTGACTAGAGTGCATTTTATCGATTTAATTGGCGCGACTAATTTAATTCCAGGGCCAAATTCTACCGAGATGGCAATCCAGATTGGTTATGTTTATGCTGGATGGTTGGGGCTAATCGTCGCTGGTGTGAGCTTTATTTTGCCTGCGGTACTAATAACACTGGGATTGGCTTGGGGCTATGTCAAATTTGGTACGATGCCACAAGTTGCATTTTTGCTGTATGGGATTAAACCTGCCGTTTTGGGTGTAATTGTCGATGCGCTGTGGCGGTTGGGTAAAAAAGCGATCGAAACCAGTAAACTATTAACGATCGCGATCGCGGTAATATTATTAGTCTGGTTTGCCCATGTGAATGAAATTATCGCTCTCTTAACAGGTGGTATTCTGGGTGCGATTTGGCTTCAGTTTTCCCCTCGAAATCCTAAATCAGACGAATCGGCTAATTTATTAATTGCTGGTATTACGACAGGAATCGCCCTCAAAGCTTCAGCTACCGCGATTGGACTAGCAAAAACTATACCAGTTTCCCTCTGGCAATTAGGTTACTCCTTTCTCAAAATCGGTGGTACCTTATTTGGCGGTGGCTATGTCTTGTTGTCACTGGTTCAAAGCGAATTCGTCGATGGCTATGGTTGGTTAACTCAACCGCAATTATTAGATGCTATCTCGATCGGTCAATTTACACCAGGGCCAATCCTTTCGACGGCAACCTTTATCGGTTATATTATTGCTGGCATCCCTGGCGCAATCGTCGCGACAATCGCTATCTTCCTACCTTCCTTCGTATTAGTCGCCGCAACAAATTCCCTGATTCCCCACCTGCGCAAATCGAAATGGTTAGCCGCCTTTCTCGATGCAGTGAATGTCAGTGCATTAGCATTAATGGTAGTTGTAACCATTCAGTTAGCACTCGCCACCCTTGGTATACCGCCGAAATTAGATTTGGTTGTGGTGTCGATCTCGATCGGTAGTGCTATTCTGAGTATCAGATTTCAAGTCAATTCCACCTGGTTAGTCTTAGGCGGAGCCGCAATCGGTCAAATTGCCTATTTTCTAAGATAATCTCTCTGCGTCCTCTGCGGATGGTGTGCGGTTCAAAAAACACCATCTCTAAACCTTCCCCAAATACCGCTGAAGATAAGGCGAAAACACCTCGTAAATCAACGTCAACGGCTCCCCACGGTGCCAGAAAACATAATGACGACCCCAAAACGGCCCAGCCTCGCCAAAAGCCTCAGCCAGTGCTGGTGACTCACCATAGTAAATCCCCTGGACATCCCGATATAGCTCAGTCCGCAACTTCGCCAAACTCGCCCAAATCGGTAACGACTTATTCTCCAGATACTCATCCACATAACGCGCCTCCCACCAGGAAGTCGCGTAAGCCAACCTTTGCCCCGAAGCCGTCCGTAGCCACACTTGACGACGCACCCTCGGTCCAGGGACAATTTGCAGCGAACTGGGTGCATTATCATTATCCATCCCGATCGACGACATATCAATTACATCTACCTCCGTCGGTTCCCCCGTCAACAATTGCAAGTGTCGCGTCGGCGAACCGTCACCGAGCAATAATATCTGCCATGCAGGGGCTAACTGTTGATGCGGTAAGCCAGTTTGAACTAGATCCGATCCCCCTTGCCAAATTGGTTCGAGGGCATTCCAGCTAGTCAGAGTTGAATTTTTGGATGGAGGGTTGGGATCGATCGTCAAAATACTCAATAAATCTTAATATTGCTATCTACCATGATAGATCGATTTACTTCTGGGCGGAAGATCGAGATCCGCTGCGGACTAAACCACTAAACCACTATCAACTCTAAATGTTCGGCTAAGATAATAGCAAGAGCAATCGTATTGCGCTTAAGCCCCCATTTTGACCGCGAATATCTATGTCCAAATCAGCTATTGCTACGCTCTCGATCGTATCATTATTATCTCTTGCTAGTATCGCCGAGGCAAGATCTATCGATCGAATATCGACTCATCAACCTGATCCTCGGTCCCAGCCATCTCTAATCGCCAAACAGTCTAAATCTACGACTAAATCGCCTACTTATAATATTTCAGGATCAGATCTCACTGGTATTCATCAAGCGATAGAGAAACGTTATCTAAGTAAGAATCAAATACGAGAGGATGCTTCGAGTAAATCTCGACGGTTTTACGAAGTCAAAAGTTTGAAACTGATGTCTTTTTCGGAGACAAAAGCTCAGGTAGAAATCGAGGAAAATATCCGAAATTACAACTTAATGAGTACAGATAGCACAAATCCTCAAAAACGTTCATTCCAAAAAATACCAGGTAGTGAATATATTAAACATGTTTTCAATATTGACCTTGAAAAATCAGTAGGAGCATGGAAAATCAAGACAAGAGCTAGATAGTTGTGCAAGGCTAAAAATAAAGTCTGTAAGTAAGAAATCCCAATTAACAATCTAGGCTTTCTTATACCAAATTAATTTTAATAAACGACAGATTAGCTCCTCCCCTTGGAAAGCAGGGCTGATCTATTGAAGAAAGGAAAATAAATTTGTAGGTTGGGTTGAGCCTCGTTGGCGGAGCCTCTCTGCGTTGGCGATAGCCTGCCGTAGGTACAGGCAGACACTTTTGCTGAGGCAAAGGCTTCGCCAACGT
>JANYDE010000070.1 GCA_025359915.1 Chamaesiphon sp. 336R_metabinner_41
ATCTTATGGCGATTCATTAAATATCAATGGCTCACAACAGATGCTTACTCTAGC
The DNA here is from genome assembly GCA_025359915.1 of Chamaesiphon sp. 336R_metabinner_41. Classification (GTDB taxonomy): domain Bacteria; phylum Cyanobacteriota; class Cyanobacteriia; order Cyanobacteriales; family Chamaesiphonaceae; genus Chamaesiphon. The sequence continues at coordinate 55 of JANYDE010000070.1, forward strand.
TGGAAATCATTAGTTTACTCCGTCGAAAAGATCCTTAAAGAATTTGGAGAAAAATATGTAATTAATTTTGTCTAGCTACTTATTTAACAAGGAAACAAAACAGAATCGCCAAAGCAGTAAAACATTACTGGATAAAGCATTCCCTGCGGTTCCTTACTCCGAAAGTAAACATATAAACGTCAAAGGAAATAAATCCCCATACGACGGTGATATATCCTATTGGAGCGAGCGTAAAAGCAAACTCTATGACGGGTTAACCTCTAAAGCTATCAAAAAGCAAGACCGTAAGTGCGTCGCGTGTGGATTAACATTCATTGGCGAGGAAAAGGTACATCTCCACCACATAGATGGAAATCATGTCAACTGGGACAAGAAAAACCTAGTAGCGATTCATGAATCGTGTCACGACTATATCCACATGGATAGAAGAGGGAAAGTTGTAGCAATACAGAACCCAGTACCGCACTAGCAAAAGCGCAAGCTAAGAACATCGGGAGCCGTGTGCGGTGAAAATCGCACGCACGGATCTAACTGAGAGGGGCGGGGTTTAATAGCCTCTCGACTCAACCAAGCATGGGGTGGATATCAAGAAGCCCAACTTGGCGAATCCCAGAGAGTCGATGTGAACTGGGAGGTTTTTACCCAATCTCCCGATAAATCGTAAAATTGAATTGAGATTGCCATCGCACCGATAATTAACGAATAACCACCCTTCACACCCACCCATGACATCCCCCTTCACCACTGCTGAAATCGCTGCCCAAGGTATCAAACCTAACGAATACGAGGAAATCGTCCAAAGACTCGGCAGACACCCCAACAAAGCCGAGCTAGGCATGTTTGGGGTGATGTGGTCAGAACACTGTTGCTATAAGAATTCCCGTCCACTCCTGAGCCAATTTCCTACTACAGGCAAGCGTGTCCTTGTCGGCCCAGGTGAAAACGCTGGCGTAATCGATCTCGGCGATGGATTACAACTTGCATTCAAAATTGAATCCCACAATCACCCCTCGGCTGTCGAACCATTTCAAGGTTCAGCAACAGGCGTAGGCGGGATTCTCCGTGACATTTTTACGATGGGTGCGCGTCCGATTGCGATTCTTAATTCGCTCCGGTTTGGCGATCTCAAGGATGCCAAAACTCGCCGTTTATTTACAGGCGTGGTGGCGGGGATTTCTCACTATGGGAATTGTTTGATTGGGACTGAAACCTTTGTCTGGAGAGATAAGCAGGGGATTAACTTCGACACGATCGGGAATTTTGTCACTACCCATTTACCTGCTGGTGCAGATACATTAGAACTCGCACCTGGTATTCAAACTCTATCGATCGATCCTAAGACTAATCGCAGTAATTGGCAACCAGTCAGTCGGATTTTCAAGCGTCAAACTGATACGCTGATTAATATTCGCACTTCCCTCGGACGCACATTAACTGTTACGCCAGATCATCCGATGTTGCGGATTGAGGATGAAAAAAAAGTGCGGATTCGTTATGCTCAAACCCTTCGCGTCGGGGATGATTTGCCGATTCTTCAGAAGTTACCAGAAATTCAGGGACAGTTACAGACACTCGATCTGATTGAGGCAATCGATCCTAATTTACACGCTGATAAAGATATTTGTATCGCTCTCCCAGAGTCGTGGAAACCAACAGATCTGATTCGCACCACCCTCGAATTATTTGAACCATCGATTCAAAAACGCAATCATTATCTTAATACCAAAACATTCCCACTCGATCGATTCCTCAGTCTCGAACAACTTTTAGGACTAGAACAAGTCCTGAATTTCTCCCGTGCCGACCTCAAAATCGGGCAACACGGCAAGGATAATTGGATTCCTGCCTTGATTCAACCAAACGAGGCTTTTGCCCGTCTGCTGGGCTATTTTGTGGCGGCTGGGATGGTTTCTCCTTCTGGGAATATTTATCGAATTTTCTTGAATTTCAGCCATCATGAAACTGCTGCGGCGACAGATGCGATCGAAATTCTCCAAAGTCTAGGAATTCCCGCCAACCCTCAACAACGCACATCTGGGATGGCGGTTTGTGTTTCCTCCTGGCTGTTGGGTTATCTATTCACCCAGGTATGGAAGTGTGGTAACGAATCCACCCACAAACGGATTCCTGATTTCGTCTGGGATTGGAGTGCCGAACTTCAGCAAGAATTACTCAAATGTCTGATTCGGAATAATCCAACTATCCCCAATCCCACAGGCGGCACAGCTCAGGATAAAATTTTCTGTTCTACTTCCAGTCGTCAATTATTCGATCAAATTCTGCTGTTGCTCCAAAATCAAGGCATTAATCCCCAAGTCCATCATCGCCCAGCATCCGTCGGAGTGATTAAAGGGCGAGAATTTCACTATGCGGCTCTATGGCAAATTGAAGTCCGCCGCGATTGGTTCAGAAATTTAGCATCAACTCAAAATCAGAATCAGACAAATCGACTCGAAGTTGGTGGCGGTTCTGCGACGCTCACCGCTAACGCAGCTACCGTTAACATGATGAGAACGGTGAAAATTCAGAACATCGCCACCCATAATGTGGAAACTTGCGATGTCTACGATGTCGAAGTCGATAACACGCACCTATTCGTTACCAGCGGCGGCATTATTACCCACAACTGCGTCGGCGTTCCTACAGTTGGCGGCGAGGTTTATTTTGACCCCGCTTATTCTGGAAATCCCCTCGTCAATGCGATGGCGTTGGGTTTGATGGAAACCGATACGATCGTTAAATCCGGCGCGTCAGGTATCGGTAATCCTGTCCTCTATGTAGGCTCAACCACCGGACGCGATGGCATGGGTGGAGCCAGTTTCGCCAGTGCAGAATTGACCGCCGAATCGATCGATAATCGCCCCGCTGTTCAGGTTGGCGATCCCTTCCTGGAAAAATCTCTGATTGAAGCTTGTCTCGAAGCCTTCAAAACAGGCGCAGTCGTCGCCGCTCAAGATATGGGAGCCGCTGGTATCACCTGTTCCTGCGCCGAAATGTCCGCCAAAGGTGGTGTCGGCGTAGAATTTGACCTCGATCTCGTCCCCGCCCGCGAACCTGGGATGGTGCCTTACGAGTACCTACTATCCGAATCCCAAGAACGGATGCTATTCGTCGCTCACAAAGGACGCGAACAGGAATTAATCGACATCTTCGAGCGATGGGGACTCCACGCCGTCGTTGCGGGTAAGGTAATCGAAGAACCAATCGTCCGCATTCTGTGGCAAGGATCGATCGCCGCCGAAGTCCCCGCCACCGCCCTGGCAGATAACACCCCGATTTATAAGCGGGAATTGATGGCAGAAGCTCCAGAGTATGCCCAAACAGCCTGGGCATGGACACCAGACCAGTTACCCCCAGCCACCGCCCAAGGCATCGAAATTCAGGGCAAATCCCACAGTTGGAATGACGTTCTATTGACACTGCTGGATACACCTTCGATCGCCTCCAAACGCTGGGTCTACCGTCAATACGACCACCAAGTCCAAAACAACACCGTCATGCTCCCAGGTGGCGGCGATGCCGCAGTCATCCGCATCCGCCCCCTCGAGCCGATCCAAGGTCGCAAAGCCATCATTAATAACCCCAACCTCGGCGTAGCCGCCACCGTAGACTGCAACCCCCGTTACGTCTACCTCAACCCCTACGAAGGCGCGAAAATGGTCGTCGCAGAAGCCGCCCGCAACCTGAGTTGTGTCGGAGCCGAACCCGTAGCGGTGACTGACAATCTCAACTTCGGTAGCCCCGAAAAACCGATCGGCTATTGGCAACTCGCCAACGCCTGCAAGGGTTTATCCGAAGCGTGCAGCGCGTTCGACACCCCCGTTACAGGTGGTAATGTCTCCCTCTACAACGAAACATTCGATCCAGCCGGAAATCCCGTCCCCATCTACCCCACGCCTGTCGTCGGGATGATCGGCATCGTCGATGATATTACCAAAATCTGCGGTCAAGGTTGGCAAAATACTGGCGATCGAATCTATCTCATGGGAGTCCCCACAGCCACCAAGACATCACCCGAAGTAACGTTAGGTGCCTCCGAATATCTGGCGATGCTTCACCAAACTGTTGCAGGACAGCCCCCAGCAGTGAATTTCGATCTCGAACTCAAAGTCCAAGCCGCCTGTCGTCATGGCATTCGCAACGGCTGGATTAACTCTGCTCACGACTCCGCCGAAGGTGGTTTAGCCGTGGCTCTGGCTGAATGCTGTATCTCTGGAAATAAGGGTGCATCGATTAGTATTGGTTCAATCGATAGTCGGTGGGATACGGTGTTGTTTGGTGAAGGTGGCGCGAGAATTATCGTCTCGATCGATCCTAGTCATCAAGCTGAATTTGAGGCTTATTTAGATGCAAATGTTACTAATGCTTGGCAATATCTAGGTGCTGTTGGTACTGCTGACGAGCATTTTCAAATAACTACTTTAACTGGATTAATCGATCTAGATGTTGCAGCAATTACTGAAACTTGGGCAACTGCGATCGAGCGTCGTTTAGATGTCTAGCTTTTTAATTGGCTATAACTAGGAGCCAGAAACCCGACTTTTTCGGAAAAGTCGGGTTTCTTTCTACTCCTCATTTAAAAAAACTTGATAATCATTAGTGAGATTTTAAAGTGAAACGAATTATTTTTTGTGATTTTGATGGCACGATTACGGTAGAGGAAACTTTTGTGGCGATAATGGTGGCTAAAGCTGAAATCATCAAGAGTTACGGGGTAGATGAATCGATCGCGATTGGTGATTCAATTACTGACTGGAAGATGGCGATGGCTGCATCTATTGTCTTTGCTCGTCCACTATTGACAGCTTATTTAGATGAACAGCAAAAACCGTACATTCGCTGGAATAATTTCATTGATATTCGCGACGCTCTCATCAAATCTTTAACTTGAAATCGTCCAGTCGAGTCCAGCCTTAAACTCCATCTAACAGGGGCGAAGCGGCAATAACGATCTCTGCACAGGCACGGGCATCAGAGAGGGCGTGGTGGTGATTGAGAGCGATGTTTAGATGGTTGCAGACATCGGGGAGTTTGGTAGGATAGAGATTCCACCGCTCGCGGGCGAGGGCAACGGTACAAATAAACTTTTGTTTGGGTTGGGGAATTTGGTAGAAGTCGCAGCAGGCGTAGAGTACCCGTCGATCGAAGCTAGCATTGTGGGCGACTAAGGCATCGGCACGTTCGATTCTGGTGGCAATTTGCGCCCAGACTTGTTTGAAGGTTGGGGCTTGAGCGACATCAGACCACATGATGCCATGAATTTTGGTAAATTCAAATCGGTATGAGGGGGGACGAATGAGAAAGATTTCTTCATGGATAATAGTTTGATTCTCGATCTGAACTATACCTAGAGCGCAGGCACTATTCGGATCGCGGTTGGCAGTCTCAAAATCGATCGCAACTAATCTCACAGTTTTTATTTTCTCATTGACGTAGACTCATAATTATATACTCCCTTCCCAGTGTCAAATTAGGATGAAGACTACTCTCGTTTTGGCGATGACAGCAGATGGCAAGATTTCGGATGTGACGAGATCGGCTCCGACTTTTGGTTCCGATCGAGATTATGCGCATATGGAGGAGCAAATCATGCTTTCTGACGTGGTTTTAGTCGGTAGCGGTACGCTCAATGATGGGGGTAGTGCAGTGGAGACAAAACCAGCGTTGATTCAAACTAGATTGGATCGGGGCGTATCTGCTCAACCACCTCAGATTATTTGTTCGCGGAGCGGTAAGATCGACCCTGAGTTACCATTTTTTAGCCAGCCGATCGAACGCTGGCTATTAACGACTACAATTGGCTCTCAGGATTGGCTCGACAGGGATAGTTTCGATCGAGTCTTAGTCTGTGAGACTCCCGATGGGAGCGATCTTGATTGGCAAGCCGTGAAGATTAAGTTGGCTGGATTGGGTGTTGAAAATATCTGTTTTTTAGGTGGCGCAGAATTAGCAGCGAGTTTATTTGCCGCGAATTTTATCGATGAGTTGTGGTTGACAATTTGTCCGTTTGTCTATGGTGGTAGTACTGCCCCCAGTCCGGTATCTGGATCTGGATTTACGCCAGAATTAGCCCCCAGACTAAAACTATTGAGTGTCGATCGAGTCGAGGATGAGCTGTTCTTACACTATCAAGTCCAGAAAACAGTTGATGCTTAAATAGAGGGATTGACCTTCTTTAATTTTCTTACCCTGCTTAATCAGCAGTTACAATAGAATGGTAGATAGAGATTCCGAAGAAAACTATAGCTAGTACTGAGCGGCGTAAGTTAAGCCACCATTTCCCCTTTCCCCTTTCCCCTTTCCCCTCCTCCCTCCCCCCTCCCCCCTCTCAAACAAGTTATCGATGATAGACAAACCGATCGAGTTACCAGTAGATATTGGTATGTCTACACCTATTCTGCTCCTAGTATTAGTCGCCCTAGAAGCAGTGCTATCAGCCGATAATGCGATCGCGCTGGCATCTATTTCTCAAGGATTGGTTGACGAAAAACTTCGCCCCAAAGCTTTAAATCTCGGATTGCTCTTTGCCTATATCCTACGGATGACGTTGATTATCGCGGCTACTTGGGTCGCCCGCTACTGGCAATTTCAGGTCTTAGGAGCTGCTTATCTACTGTGGCTGGTGTTTAAGTATTTTACCGCCCAGAAGGATGAAGATGGCGAAAAACAACGCCCTCAGTACACTTCGCTGTGGCAAGTAATTCCGATTATTGCCTTGACAGATTTGGCATTTTCCCTCGACAGTGTGGCTACGGCGATTGCTGTATCAACTGATACCTGGTTAGTGATTACGGGTGCAACGATCGGGATTATTTTACTGCGATTTATGGCAGATTTATTTATCCGCTGGTTAGGTGAGTATACTCACCTGGAAGATGCTGGCTATGTAGCTGTGGCTTTAGTGGGATTTAAGCTATTAGTTCGTGCGGTGTATCCCGATGTGGAGATTCCCGAACAAATTACGATCGCGCTGGTGGCAATTATCTTTACCTGGGGTTTCTCTCAACGGAAGGAGTCAGTTCAGGAAGATTCAATTAAGTAATAGTTATTACATAAAAAAGTAGGGGCAAGACATTGCCCCTACTTTTTTTGACTAGATCAGCGTAGCGGATGACTTACGCGGCTGTCAACGTTTCTTTAACCTTGGCGTATTGGCCCATTGGTTGGTATTCTGGCACCAAGTTATGGAGTACCGAGACACATTCAGTCACGTCACACTCAACGGCTGCTTCTAGTAAGTGAGCAAGTTGAGGAGCCAAATCCTTCCAGGCTATTTTCGCCTCATGAGCACAAAAAATCTTGGGATGTCCGGTTTGTAATGCTGCTTCGCAATCAATTAATAGCTCTTCATAGATTTTCTCACCAGGGCGTAAACCTGTGACCTCGATTTTGACATCTGTTTCAGGTTGCAATCCGTGTAAGCGAATCATTTGGGCGGCAAGATCGTAGATTTTGACGGGTTCGCCCATGTCGAGGAGGAATACTTCTCCACCTTTTGCCATTGCTCCAGCTTGGATGACTAGGGTAGCAGCTTCCGGGATAGTCATGAAGTAGCGAGTAATATCTGTATGAGTCAAAGTGATCGACTTGCCAGATGTAATTTGTTCGCGGAAGCGGGGGACGACGGAACCGCTACTGCCTAATACGTTACCAAACCTTACCATTGTGAAACAGGTATTGTGAGTGGGCAGATCTGCTAATCCCTGGAGCACCAATTCCGCAACGCGCTTGGTTGCACCCATAATATTAGTGGGTCGAACAGCTTTGTCAGTGGAGATGAGCACAAATTTATCTACTCGGCACTCGATCGCGCATTGAGCTACTGTGAGTGTACCACCGATATTGTTGTTCATCCCAGAGATGGGATTGGCTTCGACGATCGGGACATGCTTGTAAGCTGCGGCGTGATAGATGGTGTTGACACGATATTTATTTAGCACCCTGCGGAATGCTTGAGCGTCAGTGACAGAACCCAGACAAGCAACTTTGTTTAGGTAGGGATAATTTTCGCTCAGTTCCATGTCCATTTGATACAGCGCGAACTCATGCAACTCATAGACGATTAGTAGTTTGGGTTGGAGCTTGGCAATTTGACGACAGAGTTCGGAACCGATCGAACCACCACCGCCAGTCACTAATACTACTCGATCTGTAATATCATACTGAAGTAATTCGGGCCGAGCGGCAATGGCTTTGCGCCCTAATAAGTCTTCGATATCTAGCTCGCGCACCTTATCGATCGAAACATGACCGCTTAAAATTTCAGTAATGCTTGGTACAGTTTTGACAGGGACACTGAGAAATTGCAGATTTTGTAAGATATCGCGCTTGCGCTGACCTTCGATCGACGGCATCGCCAGCAGAATCTCGTCAAACCCAACATTGGTCTTTAATTTGAGCAGATCCGCAGGGGCATAGACTTTCGTCCCCTGGACAGTTCGACCTTGCAGATAGGGATTGTCGTCAACGAAGCCGACGGGTCGTTTGCCATGTTCTGCGGCTAAAGCATGAGCGAGGATGCAACCGGCACTGCCAGCTCCATAGATCACTACCCCACCAGTCTCCTTCCCTGGATAGTTAATTCGGCTGAGTTTGCCAATTGTGATCCGCACGCTCAGTCGGAAAGCCATCACTAAAATCAGTGTCAACATTGCATCACTCAACAGCACAGAAGCTGGAATTGTCGAGAGTGCAAACAAGTTATCGACTATGGCGATCGACACACAACTAACGGCTACCGCCTTCACAATTGTGAAGATGAATTCGCCGCCTGTGTAACGTAATACTTGTTGGTAAATGCTAAAGGCCCAAAATAGTCCAAACTTGATGGCGATCTCTGACACCACAAAAGTACCTTGATGCCATATTTCCACAGGCATTAGGTCAAATCCATACTCAAAGCCAACTGCGGCACTAATCGAAATCAGGAACAAACAGATGTCAACAAACGTCAAGATTGTATACTTCTGATTATTGGAAAGTGCGTTAATGCTTTTTTCAAGAGTCGCAGCGGTAGCTTCAATACTCAACAAAGATCGGCTTTTAGTGGACATAATATTACGACACGATCGACGGTTTTTAACAAGTTGAAAATTAATTTTTTAGTCAAGTTTAAAGCTTGATTTCTGAGCTTTACTAATGCAATTGCAATTAGCATTGTCTTTTGGTGTAAGAGCTTGGCAATCGATCGATTGAAGCAGTCTAAACTAGATGATTTTGATAAATCATGATGATGAAGAACAGCCTCGGAAAGTTTCGCCAATATACATACGGTATAATCTATTAGGAGAAATGTACTCAGCCAAATATCTGAACTTATGCAGATTGAGGCACATGGCAATCGATTGCAACGTCTTGAGTGTTTAAGTCTTCGATCGGCACAGGTATTAATTCAACCGATGGATCGAGCAAGCTGACTTCAAAATCGACCATTACTATGTAAACTTACAATAAACAATTAACTTCTCTCGATCCGGAAATTTGCAGTAGAATGTGAAGTGACAACTTTTCCGGTGAGGAGTGCACTAGGGAAACCATGAACCAAAATAAACAACCATCTAATTTCAAACTTGCTCAGACTGGTCGGATTGCATCCTTATTGCTAGGATCTGTCTTTACAGGTGTATTAATGGCGATTGCTCCTGCATTTGCGGGACCTACTGTATCCAGTACCTCGTTAACTAAAGTTGCAGCAGCTACACCACTATCTGAAGCAGTCAATAACACTGCACCAGCAGCAACCAAAATTGCTCAAGCTAGCGATGTTGCTGGCAACTGGGCAGAACCTTTTATCAAAGCTCTCGTTGAAAAGGACATTATTAAAGGCTATCCTGACGGTACCTTTAAGCCCGATCAACCTGTAACCCGTGCTGAATTTGCGGCTCTACTAAACAAAGCCTTCGATCTGAAAGAAGTTCGGGCTGGACGTAAATTTAAAGATGTCCCCCAAAAATATTGGGCGGCTGAAGTAATCCAAAAAGCTTACAAAGGTGGCTTTCTCTCGGGATACCCTAATGGTACTTTTGCTCCCAAGCAAAATATCATTCGGATTCAGAGTTTAGTTTCGCTAGTCAATGGTAGCAAACTAGAACCATCTGGCAACCTCGATATCAATGGCGTATTTGGTGACGCAGCTCAAGTGCCTAGCTACGGTCAAAATGCCTTAGTAGCAGCAACTCAACGATGCGTAGCTGTCAGCGTCGAGTACGATAGTAGCAAGCTACCTGGTGGTAACTTTGGCCCCAACACAGTCGCAACTCGTGCTGATGTCGCCGCTTATATTCACCAAGTCTTAGTTGGTGCTGGTAGATTGACTGCTTTAGACAAAGCGAATCCTGCTAACAAGTACATTGCTTCTTGTCCTCAAGGTGTCTACGTTACTAGCATTAAGGGCGTAGAAGCTCCCAAAATGACTGCTGACGAGGCGATCGCTAAATTGAGCATTCCTAGTCAAGTACCGGCGATCGTCGCTGCTGCTGGCACTAGTACCTTCCCAGTGGGTGGTTTAGGTACTCCTACAGCTTTTGGAGCGAACTGGGGTGACTTCTTTGTTGGTACAGGTTTCCAAGGCGAAACTCGTCCAAATATTCTCACTCCCATTGGTACTGCGCCCGGAACAGTTAAAGGTCCTGAGAATTTTGCTTACTCTGTCGGTCTTGGTTTAGGTGATGCTCGCAACTTCTTCGGTTTAGAAACTGTTGCAACAACTTACAACCGAGCACCTAATCCGGTTACTGGTGTTACCCCTGGTTCGTTTGATAATGGTGGCGTTAGTTTCAAAATCCACAAATTATTAGGCGATAACTTTGCCATCGCTGGTGGTTATGAAAATGCGATCACCTTCGGTAACACTCCTGCTGGTGATACTGCTGGTACCAATGGTGGTAAAACTGGCTACGGTGTAGCTAGCTTGATCCTCAACCCAGATCCAAACATGGGCTTCTTCAGCAACACCACTCTCTCAGTTGGTGCTGGTGCTGGTCGCTTCCGTAGTATTGGCGATATCCGCGCCAACAAAGACAATATCAACGTCTTTGGTAGTCTCGGAACCCGTTTATTCTCCAATATTTCCTTAGTTGGCGACTGGAATGGTCAAGACTTAAGTATTGGTTTACCAATCACTATTCCTTTTGGTGGTGGATCTGCACTCCAAGTTACTCCAGCAATCGTAGATGTCGGTAATAGCGAAACTGGTGGTTCTCGCTTTGCTGTCAGCGGTGGTTTGGGTTTCCACTTCTAATCACAGCTAGTCGATTTGTTACCCGATTGAAAATCTGAGCACCGATGCTTGGATTTTCAACGGCATTATTCATCCTCTTCAACCCTTGAATGTAAACATGAAAATCTCGTCTTATTTGTTAGGACTGGGTGCTGTAGCTAGCCTAGTGGCACTCAATCTCGCTCCAGTCAATGCTCAAGTTGGTAACGGTTCCGACAACGGCAATACTTTTACTTCCGTCACCAACGTTGGTGGTGGTGGTGTTGTCGGTGGTAGTGGTGCCCCAGGTTATGCTGCTCAAAGTCAAGCTGCTGTCAACCAGTTTTCACAATCTTTAACAGCTAATGCTGTTGGCGATGCTGCTACATTTGATGTCATCAATGGTGGCGCGCCCGCATCGTTAATGCCATCATTGCTACCTGCTGGTGTTGCTGCTGATGGCGCGACTGGCAAAGCTGCGATGACTTTAGCTGGTACCGTGCAAGGGATGCGGTCTGGTAATGGTAATATTAATTCAACCAAACTGAATGCTTCAGTTGGTGCTTATAATGATTACGTCAAGGCAATGGTTGGCGAACTCGGCCCTGAGAAATCAGTTGCTGGTGCTCCCATCGGCCAAAAAGCTTTACAAGGACTATTAGGTCAATTAGTTCAAGTTGCGAACCAATCAGCTCCTGCTGTGGCTCCTGCGGCTCCAGCTCCTGGTGCTCCAGCTCCTGGTACTCCAGATCCTAGCGCGCCACCTGCGCCTGGTGCAGCACCTGCTCCTGGTATGCCACCTGCGCCTGGTGTCCCACCTGCTCCTAAGCAGTAGATTGAATTAGTTGGACTTTCAGGTTGTTAATATACCAGTCAGTCATTTCGGCGATGCTCATCGGTTGAGCATCGCCGAAAATTTTATGTGTTCGCCACTCACAATGCTGATTGTGAGCGTTTTCCTTTCCCCTTTCCCCTTTCCCCTGTCTTGAAAAATCGCTCCACTTGGGGAAACCCCAAGACCGCGTTTTTCGCTTTCCCCCTACTTCTCTAGGGATTTTGTTTCTAGTGCAACAGGTGAATGTATCGAAGAGGAATCGACCTGCGGTATACTGAGTAAGCTGGATACGTTTAAAAGAAATTCTTGGGAATCGACCTCCGTAGTTACGTTTTTATCGATCGATTGCAACGCCAACATGCTGCATATCTGGGGACTGAAGCTCAGGGATTTTTGCCATTGCCATCGGATTCCTCATTGTGGATCGAAGTTTCGCCTGGAGTCGAAATCAATCAAATGATGGACATCGCGCTGAAGTCGGCAGATGTCAAGCCAGGGGTGCAGATTATCGAACGGTTGTATGGCTTGATGGAAATCCATGCTAGCAGCCAGGGGGACGTTCATGCAGCCGGACGGGCAATCCTCGCCTATTTGGGAGTAAATCGGGCTGATTGTCTCAAGCCACGGGTAATTTCGAGTCGGATTATTCGGAATATTACGGCACATCATACGCAGATGATCAATCGGAGTCGGCGGGGGAATATGATCCTCGCGGGACAAACTCTCTATGTATTGGAAGTAGAGCCAGCAGCATATGCGGCGATTGCGGCGAATGAGGCGGAGAAATCGGCGCGGATTAATATTCTCCAAATTTCGGCGGTAGGGGTATTTGGGCGGCTGTATTTGGGTGGAGAGGAGCAGGATATCAAGGCGGCGGAGGCGGGGATATTAGCCGCGCTAGAGAGTTTACCAGGTCGTCCATTTCCAGCCGGAAGTAAGCAGGAGTAAGGGATGGGTGTGAGTGCAGAGGCTGTATTGCGGCAGGGCGCGGTGGCTTGGTTACATTGGCGGGAGTCATATCTGGAGGTACCAGATTTGAGTGATGCTCAGTTGATGGGGTTGAATCTACGGGGTGCGGATCTACGGGAGGTGAATCTGCGTAGAGCTAATCTAGATGGTGCGAAATTAGTCGCCGCCAATTTGACGGGAGCAAATATTAGTAATGGGATACTCGATCGAGCGGATCTGGTTGATGCTAATCTTAGATCGATCGAGGCGATTAATTGTCGAGCTGTAGGTGCAGATTTTCAACGAGCGAATCTCTGTGATGCCAATTTGATGGGGAGTAATTTGAGCTATGCGGATCTGCGGAATGCCGATTTGTCAAGCGTAAATGCGATTTCGATTGATTTAACGGCCGCCAAGTTGAGGGAAGCGGATCTAAATTGTATTAAATTACACCGTTCTACGCTTTGCTATGCAGATTTAGTGCAGACTAATTTGGCTCAGGCAGATCTGAGTCAGGCAATTTTAACTGAAACAGAGTTGGGTGGGGCACATTTATATCAGGCGAATCTCTCTCAGGCATGGTTGAGACGAGCGCATTTAGTAAATATTTATGCTATTTTTGCCAATTTCGACCGAGCAAATCTGACGGATGCAGATCTATCTTGGGCTAATCTGACTAAAACTAGCTGTATGGGGGCAATTCTCCACGGTACGAACCTGCGCGGTGCGAATCTCACAAACATTGACTTATCCGGTGCCGACTTGTCTGGGGCGAATCTCACTGGGGCAAATTTGAGCTATGCCAATCTCCGTCAGACTATTTTGACTGAGACGAATTTAACAGACACCATCCTGACAGGTGTGATTCGCTAATCCATACATTGATTACTGTTAAGTAAGTTGACAAAATTAATTACACAAGATTTTGACTAGATACCTTTTCTCTAAGAGATTTGAAAATCTTGAGTATGCAATTAATTCTGTCCAGGTACTTATCTCAGCTTGCAATAGTACGTAAGTATTGGCAATTGTCGTAGATCTGAGGGTACCCACAAGGGGCACCCTAGTACTGAGCGACGTAAATCCAGGTACTATTTCGGGAAAGGGGAAAGGGGAAAGGGGAAAGGGAAAAGGGGGAGCTGGGAGTAAGGAATAGGGTATGGGAAATGGTGGCTTAACTTACGCCGCTCAGTACTAGATCTGCGCTTAGTACTAAGTAATCGAGCAAAACCAGATAAAAATATCTGGTTTTGTTTTTTTTGGAAGCAATCTGGGAACACTATCTAAGTGAGGATCGAAAAGAGCTTTTGATTTGATGAGAGATCTCGAACACCGACTATTCCAGATGTATTCACCATAATAAGTAGTAGTTGAGTAGGCTTAGTTACAAATTTATTTCCAGTATTATTACAAGTACGCGATCTCAGCCATCGATTGCCTGCTTTAAATATTTAATATACATAAATGTTCTCGTGCAAATACTTAATTTGAAAATCTAGTAGGTTAATGGTATAAAGTAATGCTTAAAACTAGCGATCCGGCAGCAGCTCTGAGCTTTAAGGATCTAATTATTCAATTAAAAAATATCAAAACTGATTCTTTGAGTGGCAATTTAGTTGTCAAAGTTGAGCCAAGTTTGACCTGGACATTTTCATTTCGGACAGGGCGGATTGGCTGGGTGAATGGTGGGGTAGATTTGCTCGATTGTTGGCAAAGAAATTTGGCATTGGCGCAACTTGATATTCCATTGCATAAGTTAGCAGATATTAATAATCCAGTGGTTAAGGCATTGGATTCGCATACGTTAGCAGATCTATTGGTTGAGAAATTTATCGATCGCGAAAAGTGTGCGAATCTAGTTACGGGCATGACGATCGAAAGTCTATTTGACATCATTCAGTTTAGTCAGTATAGTGGCAATCGCCTCGCTTATAAATTTACTGAAACTGGAGCTGGAAATGCTGATTTGAATCTAGTTCTACCATTATTAGAAATCGATCTAATCCTCACTAAATCGATTCAAACATGGCAAGAATGGTCAAAGGGAGGATTAGCTGTTTATGCACCTAGTCTATTTCCGAATATTTCTAAGACACGGGAAGAAATCTCCCAAATGCTCGATGGTTCGGAGCTATATCATACAGTTTTGGCGATCGATGGGAATCGGTCGATTCGGCGATTGGCAGCCAACAATCGGCAGTCTATTCTCGATTTTACGACTACGTTATTACCACTATTTCGTTCGGGTTTTATTAGTTTATTACCTCAACCAAAATCTAGAGGAGCTAAAATTTATAGCATTGAGATCAGCAATCAATTAAGTCAGGAAACTAAATCTCAGAGTTTAGATCTGAGTAATCGGTTGAGTCCAAGCGGTACAAATTCTTTGTCATTAGAAACTCCGTCGATGAAACAAGCTCCATTAGTTGCTTGTGTTGATGATAGTTTGTTGATTTATCAATCGTTGGACAGAATTCTCACGGCAAATGGATATCGGCATTATGGAGTCCAAGATCCACTCAAAATCATGCCGAGTTTAATTAGAAATAAGCCAGATTTTATTTTCTTGGATTTATTGATGCCGATTACTAATGGTTATGAGGTATGCGAGCAAATTAGAAAAACTCCTAGTTTGAAACATATTCCCGTAATCATTCTCACGGGTAAAGATGGATTGATCGATCGAATGCGATCCAAAATGGTCGGAGCGACTGGTTTTCTTGGTAAACCAGTTGAGGCAGAGGCGGTTTTGAAAATGCTTGAAAAATATCTTGTTGTAGGTGAATAATCATGAGTCAGATTTTAATTGTTGAAGATAGTAAGTTAGAAGCAGATAAGCTCCGGAAATGTTTAGAAAATCAAGGATTTTCAATTCTGATAGTTACTAGTGGTGAAGAAGCTGAGTTGAGACTCAAAAATTTTAAACCAAACTTAATTGTACTCGATGTAATTTTACCTGGAGAAAGTGGTTTTGAGCTATGTCGTAAGCTCAAGAATGAGCCATCCACTCAAAGTATTCCGATCGTGATGTATTCAACGAAGGATAAAGAGATCGATCGAACTTGGGGAGATATGAGTGGTGCTGATGCTTATTTGAGTAAGACGGTTGATGAAACAACTTTATTAGCAACGATAGATCGGTTAATGAATTGAATTACATAAATTAATAAGGTTATGAATAAAATTATTGACAAGGTGCCATCATATCAGATCGATAGTCGATTAGTACGAGGGAATGATTCAAATAATGAAACTCAAAGATTTTTGGGATTTACGATTGGCAATAGCTTAAATGCATTGATTCCATTGGTGAACTTGCAAGCAACAATCAAAATTTCATTGGCGGAGATTTTGCCAGTACCACAAATGAGTAACTCATTATTGGGGATTATTAATTATGGAGGTAAAGCTACCTGGGTGGTTGATTTAGCTCATCTGATGGGTGGATCTTGTTATCTTCATGCACCAGAAGTCACAACTGGAATGGGAATGCTATTTCGAGTTCAAAATGAGACTGTGGCACTATTGATCGATCGAGTCGGTACGATTGAAACTTACAATCCACAGCACTGTTTGGAGATCGGTGAGGCGATGTTTACCGATCGAATGCGATCGTTTTTATCGGGCTATTTTATCGATACTGAGCAGCAATCGCGGGTGGTGGTAGATCTTCAGCAGGTAATTCGATTCTCGACAGGAGACGCTAGTTATGGCTCTTAATCAGCACAGCAGAGATCGATTAATTCTCAGTATATCTAAATTAACTAGTAAAAATTAGCAACTAAAATTATTTAAAATGTTGAAAAATTTATTCAGTTCGGCAGAAGAAAGATCGGACAAAGCGACAGATGGATTCGATCGCAATCCCTTACCAGAGCAACAACAGATGTTTAATCCAGATCGAGGTTCAATAACTAGTACTGCGGCAAAACAGCAGCTATTATCGATTTTACAAGACGCTCAAATTAAATTAGAGAATTCTAATAGTCCTGCGGCAGAGCCACTGCGTCAAAATCTACGTAAGGCAAGAGAATTGGCTGGATTTTTGTCAGCTCATATTGCTACGGCACCTGCTAGTATTGATGCTGAAAAAATTTATCAAGTTGCGACTAGAATCAGACAGTCGGGGACTCCGGCGGCAGCATTGAATAGTGCCGTTAGCGAGATTAAATTATTGCTTAATGCCGATCGAGTATTAGTATATGAATTGACTGGGGCGACGACGGGTAAGGTGGTGGCTGAGGCGATTCAAAGTGGATTTACACCAACCTTAGGCGCGGAGATTCCCCAAATTGGATTTGGATTTGAGCAATTGACAGACGATCGATCTCATCGAGCAATTTCTCTAATCAATAGTCAAGTTAGTCCTTATCAAAAACAAATCCTCGAACAATATCAAGTTCAGGCGACGATGGCAGTTCCCATTTTAATTAATGGTTACTCGGCAAACACTGATAGCTTTAATTTGGGTCGAGTTTGGGGACTATTGGTAGTTCAACAGTGTAGTCAAGCTCGTCAATGGACGGAAGCAGAGACAGCTTGTCTCTCCCAATTATCCCTCGAATTGACCCTGGCACTCCAGCCAAATCAACCCCTATTACAATTATCCCAACGCCGCGATCTGTTGGCAACAATTGATCTCGAAGCGCAGGAATTGATCCAAGGGATTCTCGATCGGATTCGCGAATCATTGCAAGCAGATCGAGCGATGGTTTACGCTTATAATCCAGATTGGAGCGGTCAAATTATTGGCGAATCTGTTGGGAGCAATTGGGCAAAAGCGGGAAATTCACTCGATCGAGATTACTTTGTAACGGGTGAGAACTATAAGCCTTATTATGTAGTTAACGACCTCCAAACTAAAGGCTTGGCTCGCGCCGTGATGGAGAAGCTGGAACCATTTCAAATGAAAGCTTACATCGTCGTGCCGATCGTTTCTAATAATCAATTAATCGGTTTACTCGGCGTATATCAAAATTCTGGTCCTCGGAACTGGCAAGAATCCGATCTGAACGCGATGTTGGAATTTGCCAAGAACTTCAGCTTACCACTGCAACAGACCGCCAATCGCCGTCAAGCGCAGTTTCAGACCAAATTGATGGAGAACCGCCTCGAACGCGAGCGCGGATTGGCTAAACTCCAAGAACGATTAAGAACCGCCAGAGATGCTCAAAACGTCTTCCAGATTGCCACCCTCGACGGACGTAAACTGCTAGATAGCGAACGCGCAGCAGTTTACAAGTTTAACCCTGATTATAGTGGTCGATTTGTATCTGAATCAGCTACTCCTGGTTGGTCAGATTTGGTCAAAATTATTCCGTTTATTCAGGATACCTTTTTACAACGCACGAAAGGTGGACGTTATAAAGACGGCGAATGTCTGGCGGTGAATGATATCTATACACATGGGCACCAAACTTGCCACGTCCAACTGTTAGAACAGATGGAAGCGAGAGCTTATATTATCGCCCCAATTTTTGGAGCCAACCGGAAATTGTGGGGATTGATTGCTGTCTATCAAAACTCTGGAGCGCGTCAATGGCAAGTAGAGGAGGTCGAAACCCTCCGCCAAATCGGCTTGCAAGTTGGGATTGCGATGGAGCAAATCGATTATATCCAACAGTTACAAAAGAAAGCCGAGCAAGAGCAAACAATTAATCGAATTTCCGAACGGATCCGCCAATCTTTAGCTGTTGATGATATCTTCAAAAGTGTCGTTCAAGAAATCCGTCAAGCTGCTAAAGCCGATCGATCTGTTGTCTATCAGTTTAACCCTGATTGGAGCGGTCAAGTTGTTTCCGAGTCCGTCGGCGGCGGCTGGGTGTCACTGCTAGTCGAACAAGCAAAAGATGAAGTCTTAGCTGGCAATCGGACTCAAAGCGATCGCTGCTTGCTTCGCAAATGGTCGGGCAAAGATATTACCGAAGAAGATACTTACCTCCAAAATAATAAAGGTGGTAAATATGCAAAAGGTGAAAAATCAACAGCGGTAAATGATATTTATACTCGTAAATTTCCTGACTGCTATATTAAATCCTTAGAAAAATATCAAGCTAAGGCATATATCCTTGCACCGATTTTCGTCGGTGAGAAATTGTGGGGATTATTGGGAGTTTATCAAAATGATGCGCCGCGTGTCTGGGATGAATCCGAACGCGCAGTCATCGAACAAGTCGCCCTCCAAATCGGCGTAGCCTTACAACTTGCTGAATACTTAGAACGTGTTCGCACCCAGGAACAAGAGTTGTCTCAAATAGTCGATCGAGAACGGGCTACACGGCAGGAATTGGAGTCCGAGGCGCTGCGAGTCCTTAAAGCGATCGGACCATCCTTCCGAGGCGATTTAACTGTACGTGCGCCGCTATCTGAAACTGAGATCGGCACCATTGCGGATGGATATAACACCACGATTCAAAGTCTCCGAGAACTGGTGCGTCAAGTCCAAACCGCTGCTACCAGCGTGAGCAGCACTTCCAGTGCCAACAACGTCCTGGTTGACAACCTCTCGGCTCAAGCCAAACAAGAACTCGCTCAACTCGATCGAGCCTTGACACAAGTAAGTCTGATGGCGGCTTCCAGCCAAGAAGTAGCCGACTTCGCTCAAAAAGTCGAACAGGTAGTTCAATCAGCCAACCGCACCGTTCAAAATGGTGATGCCCTGATGGAAAATACCGTTGAGGAAATCTTGGAAATTCGCTCAACGGTATCGACAACTGCCAAAAAGATTAAACGTCTCGGTGAAACCTTCCAGAAGATTTCTAAAGTTGTCACCTTGATCGAAAACTTCGCAACTCAAACCAACTTACTGGCACTGAATGCTTCGATCGAAGCAACTCGTGCGGGACAATATGGTAAAGGATTTGCCGTGGTAGCCGATGAGGTGCGTTCTCTCGCTTATCAATCTGCGAATGCAACTACTGAAATCGAACGTTTAGTAGACGAAATTCGGATCGATACCAACGATGTAACAGAGGCAATGGAAATCGGCATCGCTCAAGTCGTACAGGGTACAAACTTGGTCAATGAAACCCGCCAAAGTCTGAGCGAAATCGTCGTCGCAACTAGTCAAATTAGCGAACTAGTTCAAGCAATCAGTCAATCTGCGGGTACTCAGAATAAACAGTCCCAAAAACTCACTGAAGTAATGACTGATGTGGCAGCAATTGCCAATCTTACTTCCGAAAGTGCAACTCAAATCTCTGAATCTTGCCAACAGTTGTTAACAACTTCTCAAGTTCTGGAAACTAGTGTTAGTCGCTTTAAAGTGGATTAAGAAGTTGGGATATGGGTTGATGTCAAGTGAGTCGATCCCAGTACCCTATCATCCTAAGCCTGCTTGTGTTGTTGCGTAGATTTTTACCCCACCCCAGCCCTCCCCTTATAAAGGGGAGGGATCCGGAAAAGCCCCCTGTCTTGTCGTTGTCTTGACGCATCGAACGGGAGGGAACCCTAGACATAAAAACGCCGCTTTACAAGGGGGTTGGGGGTAAAAATCTTCGCAGAAATCAATTTTTCTATCCCCTATCCCCTATCCCCTAAATGACCCCCGACGATCTAGATTTTCAAGAGTCACTCGATCGATATTTTGAGATCGAAGCGGCGGAATTATTACAAACAATCGAAGAAACACTAGTCAGTCTAGTGGAAGAAAAAACGATCGAGCGTGTCCATACCCTGATGCGAGCAGCACATACCATCAAAGGTAGTGCGGCTAATTGTGGCTTCAAAACGATCGAGACAATCGCCCATCATCTGGAAGATGTTTTCCAGGCTCTCTACCCTGCCGAATTGGAAATCGACCCCGAACTGGGTTTATTGCTAATGGAAGGCTACGATTGCCTGTATGACCCCCTGAGTGCATTATTAGCCGGCGTTCCCTATGATGAAGCGGCTACTCTCGAACGGACAGCGACACTATTCGCCAGACTGCAAACTCATTTAGGCGATTTCTTCGGACGGGAAACTCCATTACCAACCGCCGCCGAATTAGGCTTTGATGTAATTGGGTCAATTTTTACAGATAGTATCCCCCACGATCTCGAAGATTTAGCCACAGCTATTGCTAGTCAAAATGTTGCTAAAATTCAAGAAAGTCTCCGTTCGCTGGCAGAATTTTTGTTGGAGCTGGGTGGATCTTATAGTCTCCCAGGGATTGCAGCAATTGCCAACACTACATTATCGGCTCTCGAACGTCATTCAGCTAGAGTGCTAGAACTCGCACCCATTGCTTTAGCTAATTTTCAACAAGCTCAAATTGCGATCGTTGGTGGCGATCGATCTGTTGGTGGTGAGGTATCATCAGAACTAGATGCCTGGACTGAATTTTCTGGAGATTTATCATCATCAAAATCTATTAATGAAGATAATTCTGCTGATTGGTTATCATTAGCTGAATTTACTAGTATCGGAGATTCTCTCACCAAGTGTGAGCTTGGCTCAATCGCTACAGATACAGCACAATTAACTGATACGTCTGATTCAACAGCATGGTTGTCATTAGTTGATGCTGATGCTATTCCTCCTCAAGCAGAAGTAACCACTGCTAATGATCTAGATTCAACAGCATGGTTGTCATTAGTTGATGCTGATGCTATTCCTCCTCAAGCAGAAGTAACCACTGCTAATGATTTAGATTCAGCAGACTGGTTGTCATTAGTTGATGCTGATACTATTCCTCCTCAAGCAGAAGTAATCAATCTTGACCTCTCAACCTCCAACCCCAAAGAAACAGTCGATCTTGACTTTGATATTATTGAAGTTAGCTCCTTCTTGGATGCAGAAACAATTGATATTAAGATCGAATCGATATCAAATCAAACCGAATATTTGATTGAAGCGATAGAATCTCATTCCGGCTCAAACCTAGAAATAGTTGCTCAATCTGGAATCGATCGAATTTTTCAATCGATTTCACTGGGGAATCCAGAATTATTGTCGCCAGAAGAGCCGCCGCAATCAGCATCAAAAACATCTTCAACCGCCGATCGAGAAATCCAGCCAGATCCACTCGTTAGCGTTCGCGTTGCCACGATCCAACTCGAACGACTCAGCCACACCATCGGCGAACTGCTGATCGATGACGATCGTCAATATTTGCACACCGAACGATTACATAAACTATCTCAATCTATCGTCGAACAATATCGTCGATGTGAACAAAAATTACGCTTAGTTAGTGATTGGGCTGACAAAAATAATTTAGCAGGCGAACGCACAAAGTTCTCCTCACGCCGATTTGTTAATAATACCAAAGATAGAAGTAATAAACTCAAAAAAGTTACCAATAATGAAACACCATCGCATTTCGATAGCCTCGAAATGGATGTATATAGTGACTTGAGTATTCTGATCCAAAACCTCACTGAGGATCTTGCCGAACTAGGGATTGGGGTTAGCAATTTGGCAGAGATGACTCAAAGATCGCGAATCACGTTGAGTAAGCGCAAACAATTACTCGCAGAGGCGCAATCAGAATTATTTGAAGCCAGAATGGTCGAGATTTCTAGCGTTCTCAATCGCTTCCCGCGCTTACTCCAACAGATGGTTGCTTCCCATCGCAAACCCGCACAATTGCAACTGATTGGTAGTGAAATTTCAATCGATAAAATTATCGCCGAAAAACTCTACGATCCCTTATTGCACCTGATTAGAAATGCTTACGATCACGGTGTCGAAACACCCGAACTTCGCGCTGCCCAAGGTAAATCAGAAACCGGACAACTAACGATTAAAGCTTATCACCAAGGAAATCGCACCAAAATCGAAGTTAGCGATGATGGACAGGGCTTAAATTGGGTTAAAATTCGGCAACGAGCGATCGATCTCAATCTTCTCACCATCAACCAGGCGGCTAGCGAAGCGGAGTTAGCCGAAATCATGTTTGCGCCAGGATTCTCCACCGCTGACAAAGTAAACGACCTTTCCGGTCGAGGCATCGGTTTAGATGTCGTCCGCGACCGTCTGAGTGCCTTACAGGGAACGATCGACGTTCGCTCCGTCCTCGGCAAAGGCACCACCTTTGTGATGCAATTCCCCCTCAATCTCACTACCACTCGACTATTGATTTGCGAATCCCAAGACTGCGTGTACGCCTTGCGTTCGGAAGCCATCAGTCAGGTATTATTACCATCCCCAGATCGGATTCAATCCCAATCTCTATTCGCAGATCGCGGTACATCCAAATTCTTGCGCTGGGGTGACGGTGCGGCTCAGAAATTGATCCCAATTTATCCTGTCAATGGACTACTAGACTATCATTGTTCGATCGTTCCGAACGAAACAGTGGTGAATCTGTTTCCAACTAAAGCCAAGAACAGCTCCAATGCCCTACTTCTACTAGAAATCGACGACGAACAAATCTGTCTCGAAGTTAGCCGGATTCTCGTCGAACAAGAATTAGTTGTCAAATCTCTCGGTCAAACCTTTGGATTGCCTAACTATATTCAAGGTTATAGTGTTTTGGGCGATGGTAGTCTGACGTTAGCGATCGATCCAGTTGAATTATTAGCACGAGTAAGAACTAATTCCTCAACCAATCAATTTAGCCTATCTAATTTACCAGCATTACCACCCTCAGCTCAAGCCGCTTTAGCTCCAGGTATCGATGCTCCAATCCCCACCGAGATTGCCGACAAACTAAATGAATTAACTAACCGTAGCTCGGCGCAACCAGGTAAACAGTTGCAAGTTTTAGTAGTAGATGATTCGCTCGTCCAGCGTCAAAGTTTAGTTCGATCACTAACCAAGGCTGGATGTCAAGTCATTCAAGCCAGTCATGGACGAGAAGGAATCTTACGCCTCCAAGAACATCCTCGAATTCGATTAGTAGTTTGTGATATTGAAATGCCCCAAATGAATGGGTTTGAATTCCTCAGTCATTGTCGTCAAGATCCGAAATTAGCTCAAATTCCGATCGTCATGTTAAGTACTCGCAGTGGACAAAAACATCGTCAGTTAGCCATGACCTTGGGGGCAAAAGATTATCTAACCAAGCCCCAATCTGAAAAAGATTTGTTAGATATTGTTGCTAAATTAGCACAACCGATCGAAGTTGGGGTGTAAGAGGAAATAGGGGATAAAGAACAACACGATCTTTACCTCCTCACTTATTACTTATTACTTATTACTTATTTTCTAACATGCTAACTACTCCACTACCAAAAAGATTGTCCAGTATTGACGAAGATAGTGATACCATCCGCACGATCGTATTTTCACTTGCCGACATCGAGCAAACATCGATGTCTCAATACCTCTTTGCTCTACCTGTAGAAGCCGTCGAAAAAGCAATAATTTATCCCGCCGTTCGCGGAGCGTCTCTGAAAGAGAATCGAGCCGTGCTCAAAGATGGCATTGGGATAATTAATATTGGTTCACAAACTCTGACAATTGTAGATTTACGTCAGAAATTTGCCACCATCGATCCGCAACAAGATTCGTCGAAATTCCTGATCTTATTTCATACCCAATCTGGCGAACTCTGTGGAATGCCGATTAAGGATGCTCCAGCATTGCTCGATATTTCTCCCGCGACGATTCGATCGATCCCACTCGCTTATCGAGAAGTAAATCAGCTCAATTTTGTCTCTCAGATGGCAATTGTTCCCCAAGAAAATGGTCTAGAATCACTACAAATTCTCCTATTGGGATTAAATCAATCATCTGCACAATCGAGAATTGCAAGTAATCTAAATTAGTAGGGATAGCAATCTTATTTGAGTTATAATTACAAATAGACACTAAATAAAATTGCCGACTATAGTACGGATTCTAGATATCCGACTGGTACGCCAGCCCTTGGTCTGAGCGTGTGCCGTCGCATGATTATTCGTCTACCGTACGATTAGCTTAGTTGGATAAAGCACCCGAAATTCATCGGTCTAGGCTGGGTTCGAGTCCCAGATCGTACTCCCAAAAGTTAGCTCATTTGGATAGAGCAGTCAACTTATCATTGACGTGTAACAGGTTCGAGTCCTGTACTTTAAACCCAGCCAAAGGTTCAAAATTTAGGCACTTCATTAAGGTTGAAGCGGCGCAAGCCACCAACAATATGGGGAGCAGTCCCTCGGTACGGGAGCGATCCCAAGATGGTTCGAGTCCATTATTTTCTAAACTCTGGAAAGTTGGCGTTTGGCGATATCGCCGCAGATTTTGGACTAGTGCGACTTTTACAACTTTCTAATTTGAGTATCTGCCTTCAATGGCGATCTAGATCGCCATTGAACGATATATTTGATAGTGATGGTAGCTCGATTTATCCCTGGATAGATCTATCACCATAACTAGCTTAATCCAATGGAAAGCAAAGCTGTTGTCCGTCACAAAAAATGTCAAAATGCCAGCAATTACGGAGTTGAATTAGCGCGTAATTCTCCATAACTCAGATTGGGTTGAAAAAAACATCACCCAACAAATTATATGCTCAAGACATTCTACATCAAGCCTAACGAACGGGGAATACTATACAACCGAAGTGATTTCAAAGCAATCTTAGAGCCAGGTATCCATCGCTATTTCGGATGGAACTGGCGCATCACAACTTACGATCTCAATCAGCCAGAAGTTCAGATTGAATACCTAGAATTACTACTGCAAACCAATCGAGCGAAATTAGAACAGCATATAACGATCGTCAAAACTGAATTCGATCGAGTAGCACTGTTGCAAATCGGTCAAAGTTGGGTAACAGTTGAGCCAAATCAATTACGCGCTTTCTGGAAAGGATTTGTCCCAGTTAAAGTCGATTATTTTAATTTATCCGAAAATATCGAACTACCAACAGATTTAGTCGAACAAACACGAGGAATTGCCCTCAGTGGGGTAAAGAAATTTCAAGTTTCAGAATCTGATATTGGGTTGATGTATATCCAATCTAATTTTGTGCGTCCCTTGGGTACGGGTGAATATGCATTTTGGACATCATCAAAAGATCTCCAATTTAAAACACTCAATCGCCTCAATCTCAATCCAGTTTTTCCCGATCCAGATGTGTTGATCGATCGACATCCCGAATTTATCGCCCAATATTGCACCATTGCCGAAACATTAGCCCAACAGGTGGGTATCGTCCGTGAACGTCAACAACCGATCGCGATTTTACCACCCCACAGTCGCAAATTATTTTGGCAAGGAGTGGCAGTAGAAATAATTGATATTAGTACCGATCCGAAATTGTCCTCGAAATTAGTTGCCGAATTAGTATCGGGTTCATCCGCGATTAAGTATATGAGTAGTGAGTCCCTACACACTCTAGAAGTACCCGTTCAACATTTGGGGTTCTTGTATATCGATCGCGTATTTCAGAGCCAGCTAGAGCCAGGAATTCATGCCTGGTGGACATTTAATCGATCGTTCGGATCGATGGCAATCGATCTCCGACTCCAAACAATGGAAGTTGCTGGACAGGATATTCTCACCAAAGATAAAGTCCCCGTGCGGCTCAATCTTAGCGCGGGTTATCGGATTAGCGATCCATTACAGGCGATGAATAGTTTGGCAGATATTACCGGATTTCTCTACAAAGAACTCCAGTTCGCCCTGCGAGCAGCCGTGGGAGAGCGGACTTTGGATGGATTACTGGAAGATAAAGGTGCAATCGATCGAGATATTGCTGAGTATATCCGCACCAAGACTACCAATTATGGCTTAACCGTCGAATCCGTCGGCGTGAAAGACATTATTCTCCCTGGGGAAATCAAAACTATCCTCAGTAAAGTCGTCGAAGCCGAGAAATCAGCCCAAGCCAACGTCGTGCGCCGCCGCGAGGAAACAGCCGCCACACGGAGTATGCTCAATACAGCCAAAGTAATGGAGGAAAATCCGGTTGCCCTGCGATTGAAGGAACTGGAAATCCTCGAACGTATTGCCGAAAAGATCGATCGGATTCAAGTCAATGGTGGTTTGGACAATATTTTGACCGATTTGATTAATATCAAGAAACCATCTTAGAAAAAAGCGGGAAATGGGACTCGAACCCACGACGTTCACCTTGGGAAGGTGACATTCTACCACTGAATTATTCCCGCACCTACCCAAAACATTAGCATATGACTCGATCGATTGTCTACAGATATTGTAACTAAATCCAAAGTCGTTACAGATCGCTATTTTGCAGCGTTTTTTGGGGATTGAGTCAATCTCCATGTGACGGACAAGGTGGCGCGGAAATAGATTTATCCAACCAGCCGACAGCCTGGGAAAATCTGGCTAAGGC
The DNA here is from genome assembly GCA_025359915.1 of Chamaesiphon sp. 336R_metabinner_41. Taxonomy (GTDB): domain Bacteria; phylum Cyanobacteriota; class Cyanobacteriia; order Cyanobacteriales; family Chamaesiphonaceae; genus Chamaesiphon. The sequence continues at coordinate 27,247 of JANYDE010000070.1, forward strand.
TTCGTCAGGGCAATCTTTAAGTGAAAATACCAGCGCGGCAGCAGCTTGTTCGCGAGCGCGAGCGGGACGATTGGATTTGAGTCGATGCCAATCGTTTGGCGCAATTCGTAGCCGCTCGGCGAGAGCTTGAGCCAATTCTAGGGTTGTCAGATCGTCTGTGGTGGAAGACATGGGAGTTATGACCTAAATTTAGGCATATTAATAATAATGCTATTCAAATTGTATCTTCGACTATGACTCAGAATGCAACCCCAGTTGATGAGATGATGGAATTCGATCGCGAAATCGCGGAATTAGAACAGGCAATCTCCGCTCTCAAACATCGCCAAGCAGATACGCAGCTAGCAGCGAGAGAGCAAGTTGTGTTGGTTCGTCAGCGCAATGAATTGAAGCAAAAGAACAGCAATCGTGCGGAAGTTAAGCAAGAACTCGAACTGATTCGATCGAGACTAGATGAATTAGATGTGATTCTAGAATCCCGCCTCTTGAATGAATGGAAATTAATGTGGGAACCCTTTTGGCAAGCCGTGCGGTTTGGCGGATTAGGCATCGCCATCGGCTGGTTTATTGCTTCCTGGGGACGTTAAACTTGCCTGAGCATCTATTACACTAATAGGTAGATCCAAATAGATCGATCGACGATAACTGTTAATTTCTCCTTATGTTTGACCAATTAGCCGAAAGTTTAGAATCAGCCTGGGTAAAGTTGCGTGGCAAGGACAAGATCAAGTCCTCCAATATTCAAGATGCCCTCAAGGAAGTCCGTCGCGCTCTGCTTTCGGCTGATGTAAACGTCCAAGTGGTCACAAATTTCGTTAAGGAAGTCGAAATCAAAGCCCAAGGTGCGAATGTCATTACCGGAGTTCGCCCCGACCAACAGTTTATCAAGGTCGTCTATGATGAACTCGTGCGGACAATGGGGGAAACGAATAGTCCCCTGGCGAATGCATCGGCAAAACCCACTGTAATTCTGATGGCTGGTTTGCAAGGTGCGGGTAAAACCACCGCAACAGCTAAACTCGCCCTCCATCTGCGTAAGGAAAATCGTACCACGCTGATGGTTGCTACCGATGTCTATCGTCCGGCGGCGATCGATCAACTCATCACCTTGGGCAAGCAAATCGACGTACCCGTGTTTGAAATGGGTACAGATGCCAATCCCATCGAGATCGCCCGTCAAGGTATCGCCAAGGCGCGGGAAATGGGCGTAGATACCGTCATTGTCGATACTGCTGGACGCTTGCAGATCGATGACAAGATGATGACCGAATTAGCTGATGTCAAAGCAGCAATTCAACCTCACGAAATCTTGCTGGTCATCGACTCGATGATCGGTCAGGAAGCCGCGAATGTTACGATGACATTTAACGATCGGATCGGCATTACCGGAGCGATTTTGACCAAGTTAGATGGAGATACGCGTGGTGGTGCGGCTCTCTCTGTCCGCGCTATTTCTGGCAAACCGATTAAATTTGTCGGTGTCGGTGAAAAAGTCGAAGCACTCCAACCATTTTATCCCGAGCGGATGGCATCGCGGATTCTGGGGATGGGCGATGTACTCACCCTAGTTGAAAAGGCGCAAGAAGATTTCGACATCGCCGACGCTGCTAAATTAACTGAAAAAATCCTCGAAGCCAAATTTGACTTCAACGACTTCATCAAGCAGATGCGGATGTTGAAAAATATGGGTTCCCTCGGTGGCTTAATCAAGATGATTCCAGGGATGGGCAAAATCTCTGATGGACAGCTCAAGCAAGGTGAGGATCAACTCAAAAAAGCTGAAGCGATGATTCAGTCGATGACCAAAGAAGAACGTGGTAATCCCGAATTACTCGCCAGCACCCCCAGTCGGCGGCGGCGGATTGCCAAAGGTTGCGGTTATGCAGAGGCTGATATCAATAAGATGATTGCCGAATTCACGCGGATGCGTACCATGATGCAGCAGATGAGCATGGGCAATTTCCCTGGGATGGGTGGCGGTAAACCTGGTGCTGGTTTACCTGGCGCACCTGCGATGAAGGCTAAGAAGAAGAAAAAAGGCTTTGGTACGCTCTAAATTTCCACAAATCTGGCGGTACTGGATTACTTCTTCAATGTCTGCGACAACAATCGCAATTACCACACCGCCAATTTTGAATTTTCGGCTTGCACCCAAACGCAGTCAATAAATATCCCCACCGACAGCCAGGATGCTTAATATAAGTCTTAACGCCACTAAAAAGTGACTGCTGTTGGGTTTTTAACAGTTGCCAATTCGGTGGCTTACCCGTAGTTGCTCGACGATAATTAAATGGTGTCTCCCAGACTAGCTCATCGATGCTGTGTAATAAGGATAACGCAATCGAACTTTGGGGAAATTTAGTCTCGATCTCCCGCACATCTCCACTGGCGGGAAGCTGTTTCGCCATTGCTGTGGCAAGATCGTAATATTGATCGATACTTTCAGTAAAAAACTTCGCTCGTTGACGATCCTCTGGATACAATAAACCTGTCTGCTCGCACACCAATAATAATGCCTCAGATGGCTTTCCATCCCGTCCCGCTCGTCCGATTTCTTGGATATATTCAGCCAATAATACTGGCGGATGAAAATGCGCAATCCACCGCACATTTGCCTTATTAATCCCCATCCCAAAGGCACAGGTACACACCACATATTGCAATTTCCCGCTCAACCATTCGCGCTCCACCCGCCGCCGCGCTTGGGGACTCAATCCGGCATGATAAGCCGCTGTTGCATCACCGCGTGCTGCTAACCAAGCGGCTAAATCTTCACTAGTATCGCGGGTTCTCACATATACTAGCCCAGATTGCTGGGGGAATCGATCGATAAACTTGGTTAATTCCTGTTTTCGCCCCCGTGGAGTCCAGATCTGTTTGACTGATAGTGCGAGATTTTCGCGGTGAGGATTGAGAATAAATTCGGCGGGTTTGTCGAGCTGTAAGACTTCTTTAATCGTCTGCTGTGAAAGGGAGTCTGCCGTCGCTGTAAAGGCGGCAATCGAGATTTTGGTACCAGGCGGCTTCTGCTGGATTAAGGTGGCGCGAATCGCCCCTAGCCGTCGATAGCTGGGTCGAAAGGTTTCACCCCAATGGACGAGACAATGCGCTTCATCGAGGATGATTCGATCGATCTTCAATTTCGGATCGCATAATCTCGTCCAGACTGGAGTAGTTAATAGGGTTTCGGGTGATAGATAGAGGAGCCGTAGCTGTTGCTGTTCTAAAGCTTGAAGTGTCTGTTTGCGTTTGGCTGATGGAATTTCGCTGTGCAATAAGCCAGCGGCTAGTCCTTTTTCGGTGAGTTCCTGGACTTGATTTTCCATCAAGGCGACTAGAGGCGAAATTACTAAGGTGACTCCACTGCTCAATAATGCCGGCAGTTGAAAACAGAGTGATTTACCACCCCCAGTGGGCATAATAATCAGGGCATCCCGATTTTCAAGCAAGCATTCGATGATTTCCCCTTGGGGCGATCTTAGTTCGTCATATCCCCAAATTTGCTTGAGCTTAGTCTTGATTTTATTCATTTTTAAATACTATCGCGCCCACATCTCCTATTATAACATGAATGTGTTGAACGCACACGGAAAACAAAGTCCAAATTTAAGAAATTTTTAGTAAATTTGTACTGAAAATTTCTTAAATTTTTCGTTGTTTTATTTTTCACGTTCGTCGAGGCTTCTGTGATACAATAAGAGATGTGGGTGCGATAATAAACAAATTTTTTGTTCAGGTAGATGAAAAAGCCCCTAACCACTGAAATCTAAGAGTTGGGGGCAAATATTCACGTGGGATGAATGAAAAAGCTTACTTCTGAGTAACTAGCTCGACTCGATCGCGTTCGGGTAATTTCCAGACTTTGCCATCGAGAGCCATCTGTTCGATCAGAGTGGCTAGGCGTAAAGCTTTAAGAGCCTGTTCGCCGCCGACAGAAGGTTCATTGCCGCATCTAACACAGTTGACAAAATGCTCTAATTCGGCATAGAGTGGCTCAACATTGCTGGTATAGACTTTCTCAATTAGTCCATCCTGACGGTATAGACCTTGGTGATATTCGTTGAGAAGATCGGCATTATGGCGGTGAATCAAAATCTCATTATTGAGGAAATTTGCTTCCGTCAAAGATTGACGACAATGAGCGGCAATCCGGCGCATTTTGCGATGGGTGACTTTACTGGCGGTGAGCGTGGCGACGACACCATTGGCAAAACCGAGGGTTGCGGTAACATAATCCAAATACTTAGATTCAGGACATCTACTACCACTAGCAGTCAGCCCGACAACTGGTGCGCCAGCTAGTTCCATCAATAAATCGATATCATGAATCATCAAATCGAGCACGACGGAAACATCATTGGCGCGATTGGAGTAGGGACTCATCCGGTGAGCTTCAAGAGCTAAGACTTTCTCGGTTTTGAGAACTTGACTGAGTTCCTGGAACACGGGGTTAAAGCGTTCGATATGTCCGACTTGGAGAATGCACTGAGACTCAGCCGCAGCATTTACCAGAGCTTCAGCTTCTTCGATCGTTGCGGCAATCGGTTTTTCAATCAGAACGTGAATTCCGGCTTGGAGACAAGCGATCCCCACCTCATAGTGAAGCCTAGTGGGGACGGCGATACAAACAGCATCGACTTGAGAAATGAGATCGCGGTAGTCTTCGTAAAATCTAGCTTTATACTTACTCGCAGCTTCCAAACCCTGCTCGACATTGACATCAGCAATGCCAACCAGTTTGACATTTTTGAGTAGGCTTAACACCCGCGCATGGTGTTGTCCCATGTTACCGATCCCGATTAGCCCTACTCTCAGTGGCTGAGGCGAACCCGACTGAATCTCTGTGTCTGATTTTCTGGTTGACATGCTATTTTTCACTCTAAAATTTACTCCTCCAACACTTAGATAATTCCGATACTATCACGGCATCATGATTGTAAAGAACCAAAAAGTTTTGTTTATGTTCCTAAAGATTAATTTTTTGCTTGTTAAGGGAATTTTACGGCTTGAAAGATCAGTCAATCGACGGATGTGAAATTGGCGGATCTGCTGTAAAACAGAAAAGTTAGAATAGAAGCTAACTATTTCTCCTTATACCCTTCATCCTTTAACCGTTGTGAAAGCAGTTATTCTCCTCTCAGGTGGTTTAGATTCCTCGACGGTATTGTATCTGGCAAAAAGTGAAGGCTACGATTGTTATGCCCTCTCGTTTGATTACCAACAACGCCATCGGCGAGAATTGGAAGCTGCGAAGACGATTGCGACAGCCGTGGGTGTCGTAGAACATCAAGTAGTCAGCTTCGATCTCCGCTTGTGGGGCGGTTCTGCGCTGACAGATAGTCAGATTGCGTTACCGCAAGATCGCGAACTCTCTGCAATGTCAGAATCTATTCCCGTTACCTATGTTCCCGCCCGCAATACGATCTTTTTGAGTTTTGCACTCGCGTATGCAGAAGCGATCGCGGCTAATCGCGTGTACATTGGGGTTAATGCACTCGATTATTCTGGTTATCCAGATTGTCGCGCTGACTACATCGAGGCGATGCAATCGGTGTTTCAATTGGGTACCAAGCAAGGTCGAGAGGGCAATTCGATCGAAATTATCACTCCTCTGATCGATCTCAAGAAGACGGAAATCATCCAGCTTGGCGACAGATTGGGTGTACCCTGGCAGCAAACTTGGTCTTGCTATTCAGGCGAGAGCGTTCCCTGCGGTACTTGTGATTCCTGTTTGTTGCGGTTAGCCGCATTTAAGGAATTGGGTTTGGTGGATCCGGTTTAGGGGATAGGGGATAGGGGGAGGAGAGTGACAAAAGTAAGAAATACCCCCAGTCACCCAGTCCCCAGTCCCCCATCCCCTCCCTACCCCTTCCTCACTCGGACTCGATCGATCCTCGGTCCAACAGTTGAAACAACGGTCAAATTCCAATCCCCATAATCTAAAGATTCCCCATCTTGGGGAAAATGTTGCAATTTGTTAAGCAAAAATCCACCGAGGGTTTGATAATCATCAGCTAGGGGGAGATCGATATTGAGTTGATCGTTGAGATCTTCGAGGTTAATTTGGGCTTGAATCAGGAATGTGCCATCGGCGAGTTTCTGTAATAATTGGGTTTGGAGATCGGGTGTAACATTAATCCCGATCATCTCAGAGATCGCATCTTGACGGGTAATTAAACCAGCGGTATTGCCAAATTCATCAATGACGATCGTCATATAGCGATCAAATTGTTGCATCTGGTTGAGGACGACACTTACAGGGGTAGATTCAGCGACAAATTCGACTGGTTGAATCCATTTCTCGATCGAGATTTGCCCAGGGGATTTACCTTGAGCGAGTAGGGGGATAAAATCTTTGAATGAAACGATGCCGACAATTTTATTTAGAGATGTATCTGTGACAGGGTAACGGGAATATCCGGTAATTGCTACTTTAATCAGCAGGGTTTGACAAGTAGCTGTTTGGGGAATAGTGGCGATTTGAGTGCTGGGAATCATCACATCGGTAGCGATGGTGGCTGAAAATTCCAAGACTTTGTTTAATACTTCTCGTTGTTCGATCGCTAGTCCACTAAATTCTTGCTCTGTCGATACAATCGTTTGTAGCTCTTTGAATGTTACTCGATCTCGATCGGCATATCTTTCTCTAATTCCTACCAATCGGAGAAATAGCTTAGTAGATCGATCGAGTACCCAAATTAAAGGACTAAAAATTCGGGCGATAGTGAGACTAGGCGTACCTAAAAAGCGGGCAATTTGTTCGGCATAAATTAGGGCAATCGATTTGGGAATCAGCTCTCCAAATACAATCTGGAGATAGGCTAACAGGATAAAAGTAACTGGAATAGCTAGGGAATGTGCGAGTGGAATATTCCGAAAAATTTGTACAAATATTTGTGAAATGGCGCGTTCGCCAATCCAACCTAGAGCCAAACTAGATAGGGAAATTCCAACTTGGGTAGTCGAGAGCAACCGCTCGATCCCCCGTTGTAAGTTTTGTACTTGCTTGGCTCGATCGTCTCCAGCAGCAACTAATTGAGTAATTCGCGATCTCCTGACCGACAAAATCGAAAATTCGGCGATCACAAAAAAGGCATCAATCGCAATTAAACCGAATACTAATAGAAGCCGCCACCCAATGTCTGAACCATCTAAAAGTGGATGAGGATCGTTCATTGTCGGGAGTTAAAAATGATAAGGATTATCGAAATTAATTGATAATTGATAATTGATAATTATCAATTTGGTTGTTATGATGGGGCTTCAAAGCAATGTTCTCTGTTAAGCTATTGACTATCTAAGTTGGGTACTTCTAAGTGTGTTTTTTACAGGCAACTGCTCTCTATTACCTATTACTTTCCCACCGGAATTCCTGCTGCTTCAAGCTGGAGTTTCTTATCTACGTCAGTTAATTGTAACGAGATCGTCTTAACTTTATCGAGAGCATTTTTGGGAATAGAGATCGTGATTTTGGCTTCTTTGCCACTAGCAGCTAGAACACTAGGGAGTCCAGAAGTATTGGAACTAATACCTTGAGCTTTATCGTTAGTGACAGTTATTCCCTGTCCAAAATTAATCGGTTGACTACCACGATTGGCGATTGTCACGTCAAGTTTAACATTATTGCCTTTGGATTCGATCGATCTAACTGTCATCGAAATTCCTTGATCGTCTCTAACAATCGGTAATTTGGCGACTGGTACGCCAGTTTTCGGATCGTTTTTCACGGCTTTTTCAAAAGCCGCCGCTTTTTGTTTAGCATCTTTTGCCTGTAGGGAATCTTTTTTGGGTTCTTCGACACCCATCTGTTTTTTCATATTAGCAATCAATTCTTGCTCTTGGACTAGTTCCAACCCTTTGGTACTGATATTCTGTTGGCTGCCACCTTTGTTATTGTTGGGACGAATATCTGGTTGGGTTACGCCTTTGAGGGCTTCATGTCCAGAGATAAAACCGATAACTCCGCTAAGAATTCCGGCGGCCAGCATCAAAAATAGTAAGATACTAGTTAATAATAATGTGCGATCGCCTTTAATACCTGTTTTCATATTTATCCTGGGGAAATAACTTAAGTTAATTGATAATTGACAATTGGGTGTTTAGGATGGATTGTTGTTCTCAATTTTATCCGATAATTTCCAATCGATTGAGCATCGCGGCCCGCGCTCGATCGGCTAAACTATCGTCTAATGGTGCCAGATTAATCTCAGTTTGGTACTTATCCTGAAGCGCGGTTTTGATCATCCAATCGGCGATAAAGGGATTTTTGGGGATAAGGGGGCCGTGGGAGTAAGTGGCGATCGCATTGTGATAAAATGCACCTTCGGTGCTATCGGTGGCATTATTGCCATTACCCTTGATTACCGTGCCCAGAGCTTCGGCATTAGGGCCGAGATAGGTTCTACCACCGTGATTTTCAAATCCGACAATTATCGGTTTTTTGCCCCCTAGCAGCTCCGTAAGTTCGGCGGCGAGTCTTTTGGCAGTAATCTCGAATACGACGTTGCCAATGCAGCGTGGGGTGTCAATCCCTGGATGTTTACTCTCTAGATCGATGATACCCATGCCTTCGATCCGTTCGCCCAATCCCGGCTCGTAAAATCGCCCCAGCAGTTGGGGTGAACCGCAGGTAAATACACCTGGTGCGCCTGCGTCTAGTTTAGCTTTGATTGCTTCGGCTTTGGCTCCAGCGAGGTCGCGCATGACGATTTCTTGCTGACGATCTTGAGCACCCCCACCTGCCATAATATCAATCTGGTGGATACTATCAGGATGGGAATTGACATCAAATGGAATCACTTCGACGTTAATTCCCCGCCATTGAGCGCGTTGTTGAATGGCGATGACGTTGCCTCGATCGCCATAGGTACTCATAAGGGTAGGATAAAGCCAGCCAATTTTTAGTTCTAGTGTTTGAGTCATGCTTGTTTGCTAATGCTTGTTTGCTAATGCTTGGTTTATTATCTCTGGCTGTTTATTTGGTGACGAGGACAAAACCTCGTGTTTTACCAGCATCGGTATCGATTGTTTTAATTGCTTGCCATAAATCTACCGCTTTAACCCACACTGGGGGATATTTGTAGCGAGAAACATCTAAAATTAGAAAGCGATCGGTAAGTTGATGGTAAGCAGCAATGGGTGAAATATGCCCACCGCGCTCTTGTCCGATAGTTTTTCGCAAGTAATTAACGATCGCAAAATTGTCACGTTCGGATAGATTTTGACGCAGAAGAGATCGAAATCGATCGAGATCTAGATCCGCACCATAGTAAACATTGACTTTTGCGCCATGACTGGTTAATAAGCCGCCTAACTGAGCTAATGTCATGCCCCGTTTGGCAATTAAATCGGCTGAAATTACTTTTTTAGTCTCCTCTCGATTCTTGTTCCAAGAGGCTACGCCAACGAAGAAATTCTCTTGGGTAAATACCCGAAAAGGTTTAGTCTGTGGCGATTCTGGTGCAGGTATTTCCAATGCATTTAATACCATCACACTACTAGCCACACCACAATAAGCTTGATTAATTTGGGTGACAAATTGATTGCTCAATCGGAAATAATCTTGTCTGGCTTGACTATCAATTAGCAGTTGTTCGCCTTCACTAGAATTAAAGGGAATCAATTGTGGCGATGCTGGTAGTGTTTGAGCGAGTATTTGATGATTATTTAAGATGAGAGTAAATAATCCTAAGCTCCAGAATATTTGATATTTCATTAGTTTTAAGATCCAGATGGATTATTTAATTTAGACTAAAGAATTTTTTTGCCAGTCAGAATTTCGCGCACATCTAACATGGCGGAATAGGTGGGAATAATATGGAGGATTTCAGTGGGCGATGTAAGCTCGATCGCGGTATCGATCGCTTCTTGGAGATTTTCTTTGACGATAATATTTGCACCGCCATTTAGATCGGTTTTGCTATATTCTAATCGCAATGCCATATCATATACTCGATCGCCGCTAACGACAATTGTGCCGCCAGCATTGACAAATTTCTCGGTATCGACATCCCAAATCCACGAGACATCGGTACCATCTGGGGTGCGATCGTTTAATACCATTAAACTCACCGAGCCGTCGCCAGACTGATTTACTTGGCTGACAGCGCGGATAGTTTCGTTCATACTAGCCGGATTTTTAGTTAATAAAATCCGTACCTTTTTGCCATTATAAACTACTTCTTCCGATCGACCGAATGCCGCTTGGAAAGTGCTAATCGTATCGAGAATAACTGGCTTACCAATCCCGATCGATTCCATTGTGGTCACGGCGGCGAGGGTATTATACTTATTGTAAACACCGATTAATACCTGCGGCCATTCCTTACTATCGATCGAGAGTTTGCTCTTGGTGAAGTCGCACTTGGGACAGTCAAAGTCACCTTGATGGGATAAATAAACGCCTTTATATTCGAGCGCAGTGCCACAGCTCGGACAGTAGATCGAATCTACAGCATGAGGAATTTCATCCAAATATAATTCCGGTTCGCTCAGTCCAAAATATTTAACCTGCTTGGGTTTATCCCCTTTCGATAATTGTTGTCCCAAATGTGCCAGAGCCGGATCGTCACCATTGGTAACTAAAATTGTGTCGCAATCTAATTCGGCAATTGCCTTACCCCAACGATAGGTAATCGTATCAACTTCGCCATATCGATCGAGTTGATCGCGAAATAGATTCAGCGCAATGACATACTTAGGTTTAAGTTGGGGAATTACCAGCGGAATCACGTTTTCATCTACTTCCAGAATTCCATAATCGGCTTTGAGCTTACCAGTCAAACTCGTTTTCTCTAACAGTGTGGTAATTAAACCATTAACTAAATTGGCTCCTGCCTCATTATGGACTACCTTCCAACCATCTTTTTCTAAAATATCCCGTAATAATAATGAGGTAGTAGTTTTACCATTCGTGCCAGCAACGACAATTACCCCATACTTAATCTGTTGGGACAGCATGGCTAAAATCTGCGGGTGCAGACGTTTACCGATAGTACCAGGTAACACGCTGGCTGCACCTAGTTTGAATGTCCGAATAGTCGCGGTAATTGTCTTCGCCGCGAATACGGCAATTCCCAATCTGACTCGATCTAATAAATTTATCTGCACCTTACACCCTGTTTCAGCGATGGACTAGTATCGGGGTGACTACACCACCTGAAGCCGTATATTATATCAAGTCTTGGGGACAGGTTTTGGTTCGGTTAAATTCACCTCTTGTAATAATAGACTTCCTGCGAAAGTCAGGGGATAGGGAATAGGGAATAGGGGGAACTATAGATGAAAACGGTACTGAAAAAGATTCTATTTTTACTTTCGCAGGAGGTCTAATGCTTAGGCTCACATCTTGCACCAGTATAAAAATATTATTACTACGCTTAGTACTAGTTGATATGTATTGATGCAAGATCGGATCGCGATTTGAGCATTGATTTAGAGAAAAGGCTTCGCCAATGTAAATTATGCTTCCTGGGGTACAATATTTGTGGGTAAAGAACTAAAAGTTAGACGATCGTTTTGGACTTCGACAAACACTGTATCGCCTTCTTTAAAATCACCGCGTAGAATACCTTTGGCGAGGATAGTTTCTAATTCTTTTTGGATCGTGCGTTTGAGTGGACGCGCACCGTAGACAGGATCGTAGCCGACATTTGCCAGGAAGTCGAGAGCTGACTCTGCTAATTTGAGTGATAACTTGCGATCGGCTAACCGCTTTTCTAGTCGCGCAATTTGGATTTTGACGATACTCCGTAGTTGACTTTTTTGGAGACTATGGAAAATAATTGTATCATCGATCCGATTGAGAAATTCGGGCCGAAAATTTTGACCGAGAGCCTCCAGCACGCGGGATTTCATCTCATCATATTTTGAGTCATCGCCAGCGAGATCTAGGATGTATTGAGAGCCAATATTACTGGTCATAATAATTACGGTATTCTTGAAGTCTACCGTCCGACCTTGAGAATCAGTAACTCTTCCATCATCGAGCACTTGCAATAGCACGTTAAATACATCGGGATGGGCTTTCTCGATTTCATCGAAGAGAATTACCGCATAGGGACGACGGCGGATACTTTCGGTGAGTTGTCCACCTTCCTCGTAGCCAACATAACCAGGAGGCGCGCCAATCAACCGAGAGACGGCGTGCTTCTCCATATATTCGGACATATCGATGCGAATTAGGGCATCGTCCGCGTCAAAAAGGTAGTTGGCGAGGGTTTTAGCCAATTCGGTTTTTCCGACCCCTGTAGGGCCAAGGAAGATGAAGCTGGCGATCGGGCGATTGGGATCTGACAGTCCGGCACGAGAACGCTGAATCGCTTCGGCGACGGCGGTGACGGCTTCTTCTTGACCGATGACGCGACGGTGTAGTTCGTCTTCGAGGTAGAGGAGTTTTTCCCGTTCGGTTTCGACTAATTTGGTGAGGGGAATACCTGTCCACTTGGAGATGATTTCAGCGATGTCGGCTTCGGTGACTTCTTCGCGGAGCAGGGATTTTCCGGTGGTTTGGGATTGGGCGAGTTTGACTTCTGCGAGTTCTAGTTTTTGTTGCAGTTCGGTGAGTTTGCCATATTTGAGTGCTGAAGCGAGGGCGAGTTCGTAGGTGCGTTCAGCTTGTTGAATTTCGATATTAACTGTATCCATCTCTGCTTTGATGGTTTGAATACTGGTGATGATATCTTTTTCAGATTGCCATTGGGCGGTTAGCGTCCGTTGTTCTTCTTTGAGATCGGCTAGTTCTTTTTCGATCTTTTGGAGGCGTTCGCGCGCAGGGGTGGAGGTATCTTTATTAACTGATAATCGCTCCATTTCTAACTGGAGCACTTTACGATCGATCTCGTCCAATTCTTCAGGCTTGGAAGTGATTTCCATCTTCAGTTTAGCAGCAGCCTCATCCATCAGATCGATCGCTTTGTCTGGTAAAAACCTGTCGCTAATATAACGAGTAGATAATGTTGCCGCAGCGACGAGAGCATTATCAGATATTTTGACACCATGATGGACTTCATAGCGTTCTTTTAAACCACGTAAAATTGAGATTGTATCTTCAACTGTTGGTTGATCGACATATACTTGTTGAAAACGACGTTCTAAGGCAGCATCTTTCTCAATATACTTACGATATTCATCGAGAGTGGTAGCACCAATGCACCGTAGTTCACCCCGTGCCATCATCGGTTTGAGCAAGTTTCCGGCATCCATTGCCCCTTGACTAGCACCAGCTCCGACAACGGTATGAATTTCGTCGATAAATAAGATAATTTGCCCTTGTGATTCAGTGACTTCTTTGAGGACAGCTTTGAGTCGTTCTTCAAATTCACCGCGATATTTCGCACCCGCAATTAACGCACCCATGTCCAGGGAAATCAACTGCCGATCTTTGAGTGACTGAGGCACATCACCACTAATAATTCGTTGTGCCAATCCTTCAGCAATTGCCGTTTTACCGACTCCAGGTTCGCCAATTAAGACTGGATTATTTTTAGTCCGTCGCGATAGGATTTGGATTGTCCGACGAATCTCGTCGTCGCGACCAATTACGGGATCTAATTTACCTTTGCGGGCAAATTCAGTCAAATCTCTGCCGTATTTAGAGAGCGATTCATATTTACCTTCAGGATTTCGATCGTTCACTGTTTGACTACCTCTAATTTGCGAGACAATGGATTTTAATTTACGTTCGTCTAATTGAAACTCTGCAAAAAATTGCTTGCCAAAGCGATCGTCTTGAGGATATGCTAGGATGATATGCTCGATCGAGATAAACTCATCTTGATATTCTTGGCGGTACTTGTCCGCTCGATCGAGTAATGCATCGACACTTCGTCCTAGATACACGGCACTAATCGCACCGGATATCTTTGGCTGTTTTTGAATATAATTATCTAATCCCTGTCGAAATTGGCTCAGATTTATCTCAGCTTTCGTCAGGATGCTAGTTGCCAAGCTATCCTGTTCGAGTAGTGCTTTGAGCAAGTGCTCAGATTCCATCTGTTGGTGCTGAGAAGCCTTCGCAACGTCCAGCGTGTTGGTAATTGCCTGAAAAGCCTTTTCAGTAAATTGTTCGGGGTTATTTGGTTGCATGGTGCGACTGGAAATAAAAATTTTATATAAGTAGCGACAGCAAACTGAGATCGTCGCTGTTGTTACTTATATATTGTAGTCAGTCTGAGCATCATACCAGGATCGGTATTTACGATAGCGGGGGTAGGTAATTAGATAATAGGTAATAGGTAATAGGTAATAGGTGGGGAGACGATTTTCTAAATGTTGGGAATTTGCCAATTGATTTCTGGCTTGCCAATAGCATGTAAAGCTTGATTGATAGCTGAAAAAGGTTTGCTACCAAAAAAGCCTTTGCGGGCGGAAAGTGGGGAAGGATGAACTGATTGAATGACAATATGTCGGTTAGTATCGATTAAATTCAGTTTCTTTTGGGCATAGGCACCCCACAGCACAAATATTACGGGATCTGATTTTTGGTTAACTTGAGAAATCACTGCGTCGGTAAAAGTTTCCCATCCTTTGTTTTTGTGAGAATTAGGTAGATGCGCCTGAACTGTTAACACCGCATTTAACATCAAAATTCCCTGTTCTGCCCAGGATACTAGATATCCATTGTTAGGAATTTCCAGTCCCAAATCATCTCGTAGCTCTTTATAAATATTGACTAGCGATGGCGGTGTTTTAATACCAGGATTGACTGAAAAGCACAACCCATGTGCTTGGTTGTGGTCATGATAGGGATCTTGTCCGAGCAATAAAATTTTAACATCTTCATAGGGTGTTAAATTAAAGGCTGAAAAGACATCTGACTCACAGGGGAAGATTGTCTGAGTTTGTCTTGCTTCAGTTAGAAAATTTTGCAATTTTTGAAAGTATGATTTTTCAAGTTCTAATCCAAGTACTTTTTGCCAGGAACTAGAGATTGGGACGATCGACATAATTGAACAAAAATTGTAAAATAGCTACCTAAAAAATGCCACTTAGAAGTTAGGTCGATTAGTCCTACATTTTAATAATAGTTTCCGAAACTCTTCTGGTGCTTCACTCATCGGCAGTGATGAGGTTGCACCACATCCAATTCCAAAACCTTTGAAATCTCCATTATCTTTTAATTCAACTGTCAATGGTAGTGAAGCTCGATCGAATACGGCAGTATAATTATCACCATCTTTGAGTAGTCTTTGATAGGCTCCTAGCCATTTCTTCAGACTCATCGCAAATTCTCCCTGCCCTGCTGCACCTGAAGAGGAAGATTCATAGCGAAAAATTCGATCGATTGAAACTTCTGGAGCCATCTGTGCTGATACTTTGAGTACCATTGCTGGCATCATCACCAAACAGGTACAGCAGATGGTGCTCAATCGATCGATAATTTGTCGATTTACACTCTTTCTTTGTGTCGATCGCATCATTGTAATCCTTATACAGTATAAAAAAGATCTTAGCTTAAATGGCTACTCCCTTCCCAGTGAAGAATTAGATATTTAGACTAGTGAGTGGATAGTGGATAGTAGATACTTCTCTTCGAGACGCTCCGCGAACGGCTACGCTCAGTACAAGTAGTGGATGGGTTGTTAGTGTGTAACGGTGATGATGAGTAGTCTATTTCCTGGGTGGGAAGAGAGTAAGATCTTTCGCGTCTGAGGTAAAGTGCGAGGTTATTTTTCGAGCTGAAGATCGTCGAGTCTGTCGATAATTTCTAGTTCGCCACCACGAAGATCGCGATAGTCAAATTCTACCCGTCGATCGAGTGCATAAGGTTGTTTTCCGCTCTCATTACTGCGACGTTTGCTAAATCCGAAGGAACGAATCGTCATCCGTTGGGGTGCGATCCCTTGCTTAAGCAGATAGTTGCGGACGGATACTACCCGCCGCATTCCCAAGGCTTGATTATAGGCTTGCGGAGCGCGAGGATCGGTGTGACCGGATAAGTCGAAGGACAGATAGGGATTTGCTTTGAGGACTACGACAATCTCATTTAAGACCTGAGCCGAAGCTGGGCTAATGTTGGATTTGTCGAGGGCGAAGTGGACGTTCCGTGAAATTGTAATGGTGGTCTTTGCTGGTGGAGCTGGCGGTTGCACGGGTGGCGTAGGTACCACTGGCGGATCGACTTGTACTGCGGACATAGTTGCCGATGCCAGCGCGCAATTACCAGGGATGGGGTGAGAAGCTAGGACGGTATTACCTAACCCTGGGAGTGCAACGGTAACGTTCTCAGCAGGCTCAGAGGTGCCATAGCGGCGATCGCTGGCAATGGCACTCAAGCTGCTCCCAGGTGCTAAATTTGGGAGGGTGGCTTGAAATTGACCGCGAGCGTTGGTTACAACTGTGGTGAGGAGTTGGGATAGAGGGCCATTGTTATTGCCGTCGGGATCGACTTGATAAATTTCGATCTCGGTGCCAGGATCGGCAGTACCATCTAGGTTGACGCGATTGTCGATCGAGTAAAATTCTCTAGCCAAGAATCGGGGGGCATTAATTGCGCCGTTGCCAGTATCGATGCGGCGATTTTCACTATTGCGCTGGGGATTGACACCATCGCCAGTTTGGAAGTCTTCGACGGCTTGATTTCGATCGGCAATTAGGTCGATACTCAGTCCTTCGATTTGCTGAAAACGGTTATTGGTAATCAGGTTGCGCAGGGATGAGACGGTATTGTTGTGCGGGAAGGCGGTGACTGCGACACCGGAACCGTTTTGAAATTCGATCGAGTTATCGGTGACTTGGTGGTCTTCGCCCATCAGATGGATGGCAGCGCGACGCAGGCGACGACCATTGGATTGCAACTGGTTATTGACAATTTTCACACTACCTGATTCAGGTTTGAAGATAAAAATCCCACTCCCATCATTGCCACAAATTAGGTTGCCTGTAATTTGATTATTGGCTAAGTTACCTTCCAACCGAATCGCGTCGGGCATTCCTTCGGTACCATTGGCAAAAATGGCATTGTCGGCGACGACAAGATTATTGGCACTGATTTGGCTAATAATGCCGCTGGCACTATGGTGCCCGATCGCATTATGCCGGATCGTCGCACCTTCGGAGTTGAACACATATACGCCAAAATCGGAAGTTCGATCTGGAATGGCGCGATCTGACCGAATTCCCAGCCAGTTATGTTCGAGCAGAATCCGCCGTGGGGCTGGTCTACCGTCGAGTTGGGGATAGTTGCTGGTACCGATGAAGATATCGGCTCCAGGGATATTTTGGGTCGCTGGAGCATTGCCAACCTGGAAGCCATAGATGCTCAAACCAGTGACGGTGATATCGTCAGCCATCAGGGACAAACCGCGATTGATTTGGGTATTAGGTGCGGGGACGATTTCGACGGTGGGACGGGTGAATGTCAGCTTTTGGATGGTGACTTTCTCGGTATTGTTGCCACCAGTAATGGTGACTTTGGGTGTAATCACCGCTGGTAGTTCTGATGTGAGCGCAATCTGACCCGATGGTAGCTTGAATTCGATCGCATGTCGATCGCCTGAAACCTTGACTAATTGGCGTTCTACGGGGCTGAGTCGATCGAGTGGCAACTGACCATTGACGATGCTAATCGCCTCTCGGAGCGTCAGCAAACCATCAGCACGAACTTCATCTCGATCGCTATTGACCGTAATTTGGAAAAAATCAGTGGGGGCGGCGATACTTGGTTGTGGGTGGAAACCCAGGCAGAGACTAGCTAGTAATAGTCGCGATAGCCAGGGAGAGGGAAGAGGGAATAGGGAGTAGGGAATAGGTAATGAATAGGATGGGGATTTTAAACGTTGATCTGTGTTAACTGGGGTATTTTTCATTTGACTTTTGACTCCTGCTGTTGAGTTGGGGTCAACTGTTGACGACCAAAGCCCCCAAATAATTCATTGATTTTGACCGTTAAGCCGAGATACGCGCCACTAGCATTGCGATTGCCATTGGGGTCATCGGCAACTCCCAAGCTATAGCCAGCGGAGAGGCGCAAGTCTGGAGTGAGATAGTAGCCAGCTTCCAGTGCTGCACCCATTTCGCTCCGACCACTACTAAATTGATTCAACCAGCGGACATCACCAGTAAGATCCCAGTCATGAGCGAGTCGATAGGTGGCTCGGAGTTGACTGATACCGAGGGTATTGCCCGCAGTCAGAGATTGATCCAGATAGCTGGTAGCGTTTCGCAGTGCGTATTTACCCGCAAATTCCCATTGCCAGTTCGGGGCATAGATACCTTCTAGTGCCAAGGTATGATCTTCGGAGCCAGTACCGCTGCTAGTCAAGATACTAGTGGGTAGTAAGGCGGGGTTTTTGCGATATTGATAGCTGAGTAAGCCGTTAAATTCATCGCTAGCAGGGTTGCGGAAGGCTAATCCTGCCTTGAGGTTGGTGGTGGCTCCTAGTCCAGCAGCATCTCTAAGTAACTGATTCGCCGCGCTCGACTGTTGGAATCTGAGCAACGCGCTCAAGGCTGGGGAGAGTTTACCCGTAATCCCAGCGGAGATGTTGGTGCTACTGAGCAAGTTAGAATTGCGGTATTCATAGCGTGCGTTGGCTTGGAAGTTGGGGTTGTCGGTATAGTTCAGCCCAATGCCGTAGCTATCCCCGTTGCTGGTGCTCAGGGATGAGGCAGTTTGACCCAAGCTATAAGGCTGGGAAAATTGCTGACCCGCGCCTGTGGTGGTGCTGGTATTGCCACCAATGACGCGCTCGTAGTTGAGGTCTAGTTTTAAGCCAGGACTGAGCACAAATCCCTGTTGCGCACCGACAGATCCGATCGATTGGAACGGACTGAGGGAGTAGCGTCCAGTGACTTTGGTACTACTGGTCAGGTTGTAGACACTATCAAAGTCGAGGCTGGTATAGTTGGTATCGCCATACTGGTTACTAGAGATAAAGTTTTGATTGAGACCGAGTTTGATGCCAGGGAAAACGGCCCAATCGATGCCAATGCCACTCCGGTTGGGATAAACTTGGTCTTGCTGATTGCTCAGATTGAACTCATTTTGAGCGCGAAGGGTGAGATTATTGGCTAATGGCCAGTTGAAACGCGATCGAATCTGGCTAGATGAGATATCCCGCTGTTCTGGTTTGAGTGCGAGTCGATCTTGACGATTGCGATTGACATAATCTAGATCCAAGCTGGTAATCCCAATCCGCTGTTGAACGCCGACGGTAATCGTCCGTAAATCGTTGTCAACTAGACCAGTGAGTGGATCGCGGGGCGTGAGAAGATCGGTTGTATTATTATTAACCAGAGGTGGTTTACCGCGATTTTCTTCTCGATCGAATTGTGCTCGAATCGTCGTTCTATCGCCAATTTTAGTGGCAACATCGCCACCATAACGAGTTTGTCCTGGAACAAAGCTAGTCGTCGAGTTATTAGAAAATCCCGTGTCAGTACTACGGAAATAAGTCTTTCCAGTTGTACTGTCACTGAATTTGTACAGACCTTCCAACCGCACGGCATTTCCGGCGACATTGGTACCAACGCCAGTATCATTTGTAGACCGAGCATACTCAGCAGTAATACTGCTCGTCGGACTAATCGGCATCAGTGCATCAACACCGACGATCCCAAATTTGCGAATTCCCAGATTTTCCTGCGTCCAACTCGCGCCAATCCAACTCTCACGTCCCGAAGTTCGATCGATATTATACTGAGCGCGACCACCATAAATACTATTGCTGCTACCATTGGCAAACTGATAAGTCGCCACCAGCCGCCGAACTAAGATCGTCCCATCTTCAGCAACGCTCGTCCGCAATAATGGTTTGCGTAAGATCACTGTACCGCGATCGTAATCAATATCGTAGTCCAAACCCCGATTGAGAATTTCTTGCTTAACCACCGTTCCTGGGCGATTTAGCTCTTCCAATTCGATCGTAATATTTTCACTGCCACCCAATAATAATCGCTGCGACAGGAAGTAATAACCGCTAGTTCCATCGGGAGCAATATTATCCCGTTGGAAGCCTTGGACGTTATCGCCATAAAAGCCACTGACCAGGACATTCCCAACGTTATAATTGGCTTTAGCTCCATGTAAGTTGCGGTTGGTAGCGGTGAACTGTTGCGATTTACTCGCAAATTCATTCGTACCATAGTCGCCCCACATTAATAAATCTGGAACACTTCCGGCGACTCCAGTCGATCTTTCCACTTTCGCAAAGACGCTATCGCGGGAAGGTGTCAGCACATCCACTTTGGACGTATCACCATAGAGCGGATAGAGATCCTCACAAGACTGACTACTATAAGTATCGCGAGATAACCTGTCGCCATTATTGCAGACACGATTGAGCGATCGATCGCTATTAAACGCCCCA
Source organism: Chamaesiphon sp. 336R_metabinner_41 (assembly GCA_025359915.1). GTDB lineage: Bacteria > Cyanobacteriota > Cyanobacteriia > Cyanobacteriales > Chamaesiphonaceae > Chamaesiphon. The sequence continues at coordinate 47,556 of JANYDE010000070.1, forward strand.
GTTGCTGACCAGTCAAGGAGTCTACCCGTTGCAAACGCTTGACCGCGAGCTTGCAGTTGACTGCTATTATTGCGATCGACAGGTAAGAACTCCGTAAAAGGTCGATAATAATCCGTACCTCTTGCCCCGAACCGTAAATCTACCACACCAGTAGCGATCGAATTCCGCAAGTTAGTTTCAAACTGAACTTGAGCATAGGCTTCCATATTCAGGTTTGTCGCCCGAATTCTCACCGTCTGAGCATCCAGCCCTGCGCGTAATTTAGCCGTAAATTTACCCTTGAGGATTTCAACTTGAAAGCCTGGTTGATCTTTATTGGCATCAACACCTGCAAACTCACCAGCCGTAGCCGTGAGGGTGACGATATTGTCTTGCTTACTGGGATTATTATGCCCATCCAAGAGTTGACCTTCGATAGTCACCAACGAGCGACCATCAGCAGGTACGCGAGTTTCAGCAGTGCTGAGTTGGATTTTGGTTGGTGCTCCGGCAACTTGAATCGTCGTCGAACTGACTTCACCCTGACTATCCGTAGCCGTCAAAATATTTTTACCAGGACTCAGCGATACCCCATACCAAGTCTGGGTAATCAGATTGGTCTTGCTATCAGTTTCTGTCCGACCGATTAGATTCTTGTCAACTAGTCTACCATCAACTTTTAGTTCGATCGTTCGATCCGCTCGATATTGCAGTACGACAGTAGCCGCCGGAATATCTAAGACAAAATTCGGCGTAGGTGCCAAAATCTTGACATTAGCCGCAACTTTATCTGTTGTCGATGGTGTAGCAGGCGCAACAACAGGGGTTGCAGCGGGATTAGGTTCAATCTGAGCGACAGGCTGTCCTGGTATCGGCATGGCAGTCTGAGCGACGGCTGGGCTAATTGGTGCGATAGGTGCTGGAGTAGTAGTTTGTGGCGCAGAATGAGATTCAGCAATTGGCTCGACAGGCTTGGCAGTTACCGGAGCAACTGTTTCGGCAATTGCTCTATCCACCGATAGCAAATCGAAACTATGAATGGCAGTGCCGAGACACAAAACCTGGAGTATTTTCAGTAATAATTGGTGCTGCATGATTTATTTTTTGACCTCACGCGCAGTAGGAGTAACGCCAAAGTTCATTCGGACTATTCCACCTGGAGCCAGTTTTACTAATCGCGATGGACTATTGCGTTCGCTAAAATATAAGTTGGGAGCAAGACTGTATCCAGGTAGACTGCCAAGATCGAGTGAGCCAGACCGATAACCAGCAACTGCGGCTTGAACTGAAAACAGCCCATTGGCATCTGTCGTCACCCGATTGCCATCGTCGAGGTAAATCACCGCATTGGGTAGCCCTGGTTCATTCGGTTGTTGTTGACCATCAAAATTTTTGTCCACAAATACTCTGCCGAGGAGGGTGCCAGTATCGCGAATCAAACCCTGCCGAATGCTCAATAGATGAGTGGCGGGACCATCGATAATTTTGCCAGTACTGTCTTCTAAAACAGCGATATTCTGACCAGTACCGCGAATGGCATCAGCATCTAAAGTAACGGCGTAGACTAGATTCACTACCTTTCGAGCTGGAATGGTAAACCCAGGTGCGCTGAACTTGAAAAAAGCTTTTGACCCGACTTGAGTCAGATTGACATTGTTGATGATGGTTTCGCCCAGCTTTGCCCGTACCGAATTTGGTAACAACGACATGCCCAGTGGTAAAGTATCTTCAACGATCGGATTGGAAATATCAGTATCCGAATTGTTGCTCAAAGTCAACCGATACACGACAGTATCGCCCGGTTCCGCCGTGGCTCGATCGGCACTCTTGACGATTTTGGCAGGTTGAGACTCACAAATTCCCACCCCAACCAGACCGATTCTCGCCGCATCGGCGATCGAGATTGAGTTTCTACGGACATTACTTTCTGTGCTACTCAAGGGCTTCCCATCAAGGGAAGTTGCTTGATAGCTGAGGATATTACCATCAAAACCAGTAATATCAATTACCACCCGACGTTCGCCATAGCTGGAATTTTCGGGAATCTTGACAACGAGAATATAACTCTTCCCGACTACCGTCTGACTGCGGTTGAACAGGAAATTATATCGCCCATCAGTACTGCTAGTGAGTGAGAAAGGGTTGGCATTGGTATTATTAGGTTCGATCCCATCTGCGGGTGCGAGGCGATCGAGTGCGACAATAGAAGTAGGATTGATTCGATCGATCGTATTGAGCAGCAATACGCTATAACCAGCATAACTCGGCAATATCTGGCCATTACAACCAGTGATACTACCGAGCGGATCGACTAATCCATTTTCACCAGCGACAGTGACAGTGACAGTTCGCGTTTTACCATTAATTTTTGACTTGATTTTGGTGTTGCTATTGATAAACTCATATTCATACTGAGCTTGATTATCAATCTTACGAGCATCAGCCATCGGAGCTGTAGCGACAAAAGCAGCAATAACCAGCCCCCTAACACAATTTTTCAATAAGTAAGACCTTGGCCGAAAGGGCTGGAATCTAGACACGGGAATATTCCTGGGGTAATTGATGAATGGGGGATTTAGGACAAGTAACCCCCGTAATGAACTAGCGAATTTGGACTTCGTAGCTGAGGTTGCTCTGTGTTTTTGGTGCAACGCTACCTGTAAACGCCCAGCGGACATTAGTATATTTGGTCGCCGGAGCGGGTTTTTTGGCGATGATTGGTTGCGCTGTATAAGTTTTGCCACCATCAGTACTGAAGGTTAGCTCCGCGCCTTTGATCGGTGTTGCAGAGCTGATTACATAGCTAGTACCTGGGCGGATTTTTTGATTGACAACCAATTTGCTAACTGGTTTATCGCTGATATTGTTGGCCGCAATCGTGTAGACAATCACATCACCAGGAACAGCTTTGTTGACAGGGACTAGCTTGAAACCCTTTTTGTCAGCAACTTTTTTAGATTGGGACAGCTTGAGCACCATTGCTTTGGTAGCGGTTGCTTGAGCTGTCGCTGGTTGAGTCAATTGGCTGATGACTGGCAAACTGCTACAGACTAAAATTGAGGTAGAAAGCGCAGCGACAGCCAGTGTTGTGGAAAATAAACGTTTCATGGGTCAGATTACTCCAGTAAATGTAGAAAGGTAGGGCACATCCTCTCAAATCGGCGATGCCATCAAAGCAGAGCGAATTAAGAGGACATCGTTAGGTGAAATATTCGGGGCAAGCCCCTAAGTTTGAATTCCTGCGGAGGTTGGTACCTCTGCCATCCCGCCCCTTGGGAAGGTAGAGATTTTTAGTCCCCACCGGTGCAAGGGGAGTTGGGGAGTACGCACTTCCCCAACCGCAATCTAATCAATTCGCAAGCAGTCTAAAGTTAGGGAAAACAGCATGATTGCCCCGTGATCCCGATTGCTCTAGTTCAATTTGCGTTGGAAAGTGAATGTACCTAAGTTGCCAGGTCCAACGACAGTAGTGCCCAGGCTGTTGATATATTTAGTTACATCATCGGTAGCACTGGTACCAACTTTGTCGGTCGCAGCAACTGTACCAGCGAGACCATTAAACCATTTAACGGTACCTGCGCTACCAACTGCGGAACCCGCAACGTTACTAGTATCGATAATACCGTTGCTGTCTTGGTCATGACCCCACTTGTTGGCGGTACTAGTCATACTGCCATCCTCAGTAATCACCAAGTTATTAGCATTTAAGACGACGTTACCAGTTCCGACTAGTTTGTCAGAAATGTTGGTGTAAGTAATTTGGTACTCGATAATGTTGCCTTGTGCAGGTGTTTTCGGAGTAATACTGAAAGTTTCATCTCCAGTAACTACTGCTGGACCAGTACCTTGTAAGATCCGAGTCATTTTATTCATTTTGATGAAGCCAGTGTAAGCTTTATCAATAGTTTTGTTGCTAGCACTTGGATTTGCTACTGAAACTTCACCACCAACCGCGACAGTAATCGCACCATCAGTGAAGGCATTAATCACAACAGGGAAAGCTTTCGCAGCAGTAGTTGCAGCAACACCAGTAGTGCTCTCTGGCAGATCTACTTCTACTTGGTATTCACCGAAACCACCTGGAGCAACGTTAGGGAGACTAACTGGGATTGACTCAGAAGTTCCACCCGTACCATTGATGAAGTCAAAGCCATTAGCTGTAACAACATAGATCGCCGATTGACTATTTGCACCAGTAGTGTAAATTTTAACTTTAGTACCAGCAGGTAGCGAATTAGTAACAGTTGCTGTTGTAGATTCTGGTAAGAGTTTAATATTTGCAGCAGCAGTACCAGTATTTTGGACTGTGTTGAAGAAGCCAACTGGAGCTGGATCAAAGGTCGCAGTTGGTGCGAGACCTGCGGGTACAGTGGAAGACTTGTTGGTAAAGTCGAAGTTGTTGGTAATTGCGCCTGTTGCATCTGGTCCCATTGCATTAGGGATACCTAGAGGTCCATTCAACAAGGAACTTGCGTTTGGAGCTACATAGGTATAGATGTATTCGTTGATTTCACCACCAAGACCAGTACCAGTGTTGTCGTTAGCCGCATCAATCCCATAAGCAACATCAGCGATACCAGTACCGATGGTAGTGCCTGCGGTTGGACTTAGTGGAAGTGCTGGATCGTAGTTGTTAACAGTACTGTCACCAGATTCATCGTAGACTACAGCAGCTTTAACAGCGGTCTCAGTGCTATCGGTTGCACCGAACAATTGCGCCATACTATCAACAGTGTAGCTAGTACCAGTTGCTGCAGTTTCTTTAACTTGGAAAGTCAAACCAGCAACAGTAGCACCAGGAGCGATAGTAGTTAGCTTAGTAGGATCGTTGATGAAACCAATTCTCTTGACGGTTCCAGGTGCAGGAGCTGTAGTAGACCAGCTCGCCGCGTTTGCCATAATAGTTGCAGGGTCATCAATGCTGTAGACCATTGTCCAACCAGCAGGTGGAACAGTTGCACTTGCAACAAAGGTAGTACCAGTCGGAATTGCACTAGAAACTAAGATTCGGGTTGCAGTAACTGTACCAGTACCAGTAGCATCTACTTTAATTACAGTACCAGCTAATGGTGCTGGAGTGAGTCCAGTATTGGTGACATCGGTGTCAGCAACATTAATGCCTAATTCATAGGTGAGTACGTCATCGTTGAGATTTGCGGGGGTACCATTGTCAAATACGCCAGTACGTTTTTCAGTTACCGCTGCGAGGGCAATGTTTTTAACGACTGCGCCGACGCTAGTTTTTTGAGTAGCACTACTTTCACGCGGACCATTTGCTGGGCTACCACCAGTAGTATTGACATCATCATTAGCACCACTTGCCAACAATGGTTGGTTGGGTAGGTTATTAGGAGTATTACCAAGTCGAACTTCAATGACGTTGTTGTTGGTGCCAGTGTTGTTCGCCAGGATCGTGACCCGAACTGGGACAGAACCATTAACAGGAACAACACCAGTAGTTTGAGTCGCTGGATCTGTGGTTACTGGCACCCAAGCTGTTCCATTAAAGTACTCTACTTTAGTTACGGAACCTGGACCAGTTAATGATGGATTAGCAGGAACATGGAATGCAGTTGGCGCGTTACCAATGTTGGTAATAGTGTAGTTGTAGTAGAGGTCGTCAGCAACTTTGACTGAACCACCAGGGTCAGTTTTGTTAACGATACCGGATGCCGTTACATCGATACCCGCAACTTCAGCAACTTTGACAGTTACAGTGTTGGAAGTAGCGTTGATGGTGTTACCACTGGGATCGTCATATGTTGCCGCAGCAGTGTTATCAATCTGAGTATCTTTGAGTGTAGCAATGTCTGCGGCGAAGACTGGAGCGACTGCATTGAGTAAGCCACCACCAATTAATAGTGTGGAAATTAGACGATTGGAATATTTCATTATCAGTGTGATATCGCTAGTATATTACCCTCACGGGAAAATCTGGGGGTTGGGATGTTGGTCGATTCAATCTTGATTAAACTGATTGATATTCGAGCGATTCATCCTCAAACTCATAATTCACACAAAAACATCCAAAATCACTATGAATTTAAACTTTTTTCAAAAGTTCAGTATAAATAGCAAAATCGGTGAAACAAATCCGAAAATTCCAATTACAATTCCATGCAAGTACGGATACCAAATTAAAAATATTGTTGTAATTTTTTTACTTTTTGTCGATTCGATTGGCAAACTAAGTATATTTACTGAATCAATAAATATCTAGCAAAGAATATCTCAGTATGATCGATCAATCTGCTATCTCACCACCTTTTCATTGTGAGCTATTGTCGTTGTTTTTGATACGATCAAAGTCATTGACGATTTTCAGAAGTTTGCTAGCCAAATCCCAAAATCGAGTCTAATTAGATGATAGTTTTCGACAGAATTCTCTCGGATAGAGACTTTCAAGCTCACTAGCTACACAGAAGTCCTTGCTTAAATTAAATTAACGATCTTTTCAATACTTACGGATCACTGTAAATAGCGTGGTTTAATGGCTTTGGAGTCGATCGATCCGATCAGAACTGTCCCTATTTCGCCATCTTGCTGCCAATTTCTGCGTATTTATACTGCCCGATGCGGAGCATGGTTCTGAGAGCCGTGGTAATGAGATTGGCGAAGGAATTCAGCAACGCCTTTTTCAAACATCCTCTAAGGTACGATTAATACCGGACATGGAGAGAGATTAATCACTCGACTAGCTACACTTTCGGACGTATGCTCTACAGCTAGCCCAATTCCGCGACTCCCCATCACAATCAGATTGACATTGAGTTCGTCAGCTACATCACAGATTGTAAATGCGGGTTTCCCCTGACGCTGTAAAATTTCAGCCTGGATCCCGCGCTTGGCGAATAGAGCCTGAGCGGAATGTAAAAGTCGATCGATCTGATCTGGCGATTGCATAGCAGGATCGTCAGTAACTTCAGCTTCGAGATCTGGTGTCTCGATTACCGATAATAAAATTAGCTGACTTTGATACTTTTGCACCAGATCGATCGCGACAGCAATCGCTTCTTGTGCTTCACGACTGCGATCGATCGGAAATAGAATCTTGTTAAACATAAGTTACGAGGCTAAATAGTTGTAGCGTTTATCCCCTCTGTACCTTATTTTCAATCTCCCGCTGCCACTTCATTAAAATTAGTAACAAATCTACACGGGTTTTCCGGTAGAATTAAGGACGGCAGAGTGAAATGTTGTCTTTAATACAATAAACATCCGTATTACTAGTTTTTCTCAGCTTTTATATCAAAACGAAAATTAACCACCATCACTTTAAGGAGTATAACAAGTGTCCAAGAAGTCCATTGCTAGTTTGTCCGCAGCCGATCTCGCTGGAAAGCGCGTCCTAGTTCGTGCTGATTTCAACGTACCTGTAGATGAGGCCGGAAACATCACCGATGATACCCGAATTCGCGCAGCTTTACCTACCATCAATGACCTGACTAGCAAAGGTGCTAAAGTCATCCTCAGCAGTCACTTTGGTCGCCCCAAAGGCGTGGATGAGAAATTGCGTCTCACTCCCGTTGCCAAGCGGTTGTCGGAGCTATTAGGGCAGACTGTGGTCAAATGCGATGATTGCATCGGCGACGTAGTTGCCAGCCAAATCGCGGCAATGGCAAATGGACAAGTTGCACTCTTAGAAAACGTTCGTTTCTATCCAGAAGAAGAAAAGAACGATCCAGAATTTGCCAAAAAGTTAGCTGCTAACGCTGACTTATATGTCAACGATGCCTTCGGTACTGCTCACCGCGCTCATGCTTCTACTGAAGGCGTAACGAAGTATCTAAGTCCTTCAGTTGCTGGTTATTTGATCGAGAAAGAACTAGAATATCTCCAAAACGCGATCGAAAGTCCTAAAGCTCCTTTAGCGGCGATTGTTGGTGGTTCCAAGGTATCGAGTAAAATCGGTGTGATCGAAACCTTGCTCGACAAGTGCGACAAATTATTCCTCGGTGGTGGGATGATTTTTACCTTCTACAAAGCACGCGGTTTGAATGTTGGTAACTCCTTAGTTGAAGATGATAAATTAGACCTCGCTCGTGCTCTGGAAGCTAAAGCCAAAGAAAAAGGCGTTGAATTTTTATTACCTACTGATGTTGTCGTAGCTGATAAATTTGCTGCTGATGCAAATGTTCAAATCGTCAATGTCAACAACATCCCTGATGGTTGGATGGGACTAGATATTGGGCCTGATTCAATTAAAGTTTTCCAAGCAGCTCTAGCTGATTGTAAGACTGTGATTTGGAATGGTCCAATGGGTGTATTTGAAATGGACAAATTTGCTGCGGGTACTTTTGCGATCGCCAATACTTTAGCGGAGATTTCTAAATCTGGTGCAATCACTATCATTGGTGGTGGCGACTCGGTAGCTGCTGTTGAAAAAGCTAATTTAGCTGACCAAATGAGCCACATTTCTACTGGTGGTGGTGCTTCATTAGAATTGCTAGAAGGCAAAATTCTACCTGGGATTGCGGCGTTAGATGATGCGTAGCAATTAATATGCTAGAGGGGGAAGGCGGGTTTCAATCAAGTCTTTAGTACAAAGACGATCGATCTGATCAACCAACCCCTACAGATCTTAGAAAAACAAAGAATTGATCTAACAGATATTTATTAGATCGATTCTTTGTTTTTATTGGTGTAACCTCTTAAATCTGTGGGCATACTATCTCATACACCCATCGCCAAAATTGCAAATAGATATGCAAGTTACTTATGCTCTGAGTCAACCGATTATTCCTGTGGAAAAGTCGGTTTCGCTAGATTTATTAATTGATTTTAACGCCTCAGCGGGTGGCGAAATCGCGACTCGCAGACCGCTAAATCTCAGTTTGGCGATCGATCGATCTGGTTCGATGGGTGGCACGCCGTTACGCTATGCAATCAAGGCAGCGCAACAATTGGTTGATAAGCTGACACCCGAAGATTACCTTTCGGTAGTAATTTATGACGATGAAGCCGAGCTGATTTTAGCTCATCAACTCGTGACCGATCGAGCGGCAATCAAGAAATTAATTGGCAGTATTCGAGCGGGTGGTTGTACAAACCTTAGTGGTGGCTGGTTGCTAGCGTGCGAACAAATTAAAGCCCAGCAATCACCAGACAAATTAAACCGAGTATTGTTACTCACTGATGGTCAGGCGAATATGGGGATTACCGATCCCACAATCCTGATTAATACCGCCAAAGCTCAAGCAGCAGCGGGAATTATTACAACTTCGTTGGGTTTTGGCGATCATTTTAATGAAGATTTACTGATTGGGATCGCCAATGCTGGTGAGGGTAATTTCTACTTTATCCAGTCGCCAGATGATGCGGCGGAAGTATTTCGGATCGAGTTAGAAACGTTGCTCGCTGTAGTGGGGCAAAATCTAGCTGTAACGCTAGTACCAACACCTGGGATTAAATTTGGTAGCTTGCTCAATAACTACCGCTCCCAGCTCCAAGGAGAGCAGTTAGAAGTTTATTTAGGTGATGTCTACAGCAATGAATCGCGACAACTAGCGATCGCTATCACCATTCCCGCTCAGTCGCAAGTCGGGGATATTCCCTTCGCCGAAGTCAATTATCGCTATCAGGGGATTGAAAATCAGGCGATTAAATCTTTTAGTGATCGATTATCCGTCTCAGTCAAAGTCGATGTCGCCGCGATCGCTCAGAGTGCGACAGCAGATGCCCAGACACTCGAACAACTGAGTAAATACCGGATTGCCAATGTTAAAGAACAAGCAGTCGCCTTGGCAGATCAAGGTGATTTTGCTACCGCAGTAGATCGACTCAATACCGCCATTTCGGACATTAAACGGCTATTCACGATCGAGTCCTTCAAAGTCCTTGAAGAAATCTCCCAACTCGAACACTATGCCCAACAGCTCGATCGACGGGATTTCAATCCCGCCATCCGCAAGGAGATGCGCGATCAGGCTTATCAGGCGCAGTCACGCGATCGGGAGGATCTCAAGTTACGCGGCGTAGCATCGGGTTCTGCCGATAGTCTCGAAGCCACAGACAAGTCTGATGGAGGTGTCTTGGTTGAATGCCTGCGCGAAGGTGGCAAATTGCGGGTGCGTGTCCTCTCCGACGGCTACGACACCACTCTGAATGTCCAATTCCCCCGCAGTATTCGCGAGGAAGGAGTCAAATATGTCGTCGATGAGATCGAACTTTCTACCGACGGGACATTCTATCGTGCCAATAGTACAATCCGGCTATTAGTACTCCCAGGTGAAGAACGTCATCGATCGACAACTAGCTACAAAGCAAGTAGTAGCAACAAGAAAGCCGCTGCGAATGCAATCGGTTCCGCAGCGGATTTACCGACGATTGATAGTGTGGGTAATGGCGTATTAATTCAATGCGTCAAAGATAAAGGTAAGCTCCGTGCACGGGTAGTTTCTGATGGCTACAATCCCAATTTTAATATGCGCTTTCCCCGCAATGTTCGGGAAGAGGGGATGTTGTTTGTGGTGGATTCGGTAGAGGAAGTTGCCAGTGGTGGATCGTATATCGCCTATGGGAAAATTCATCGATTAGTACAGTAACCAACCAGCAATTCCAAATTCAAACCCGTCTCGACAAGATGTCGAGACGGGTTTATGCTAAAAACCATTGTTTTGTACCAATAAATATCGTACAAACCTGCCCAAACCCACCAGCAACAATCGATTATCGTAGAAGAATCGTCAAAATATTTTGAATTTGGAATTGCTGGTATCCAAATATCACGATCCTAGATGAGAAGCTTAACCTTACGGCAAGGACATCAAAGATGATTGTGATTGGCTTATAATGAAGAAGGATGACTCATTTTTATTGCAAGTTATGTTGAATGAAGCGATGACTCTTCCAGCATTAATTCAGAAAATGTTAACACCGGAATTTTATCCCCATCCGGTGACACTTCCGATCCAACTGATGCAAACTCATGCATCCTATGTTTTGTTGACTGGTGAATTTGCTTACAAACTCAAGAAACCAGTCAACTTTGGATTTTTGGACTATTCGACAGTAGAAAAAAGACAGCATTTTTGCAAAGAAGAACTTCGTCTCAATCAACGCGGGGCTAAGGAATTATATCTAGAAGTCTTGCCCATCGCCCAACAAGGTAATAAATATTATTTGGGTAGCGATGGCGAGATTGTAGACTATGCTGTCAAAATGGTGCAATTTCCCCAGGAAACATTACTCAGTAATATGTTCGCAGCAGGAACGATTACTACTGAAAATATTGAAGAAATGGGCAGAGTTGTCGCCAAATTTCATGCCCATGCTCAAACCAATCGATATATTGCTAGCTTTGGGACGATCGATCGCATCAAACAATCGATCGATGATAACTATCGCCAGACTGAACCATATATCGGACGCGCTCAAACTCAACAGCAATTTACCGAAACCAAAGCATATACCGATCGATTTTTAGAAGAACATCCGCAATTATTTTGCGATCGAATTCTTGGTAGATTTATTCGTGAATGTCACGGCGATTTACACCTGCGAAATATCTGTCGCTGGCGGGACAAAATTTTCCTGTTTGATTGCATCGAATTTAACGAACCATTTCGCTATGTCGATACGATGTACGATGTTGCTTTTGCTGTCATGGATTTGGAAGCCAGAGAACGCAAGGATCTTGCCAATCGGTTCTTAAATACTTATGCCGAGCAGACAGGGGATTGGGCGGGATTGCAGGTATTGCCCATGTATCTGAGCCGTCAAGCCTATGTCCGTGCAAAAGTCACCTCATTTTTGCTCGACGATCCTGCCATCTCTAACGCGGATCGCGCCGCCGCAGCCCAGACAGCCACAGATTATTACCACCAAGCTTGGGAATATACGCGCCCTCGCCAGGGGCGACTAATTATGCTGGCGGGGCTATCTGGATCTGGCAAAAGTACCTTGGGCAAAAAAATCGCCCAAGAATTAGGTGGCGTACATCTGCGCTCTGATGCAGTCCGCAAACATTTGGGGGGGATTCCACTTTTAGCCAAGGGCGATGACAGTCTATATACTCCCGAAATGACCGCTCAAACCTATCGATGTGTATTGGAATTGGGGTCAAAATTGGCTGTACAGGGTTTTACAGTAATTTTGGATGCAAAGTACGATCGGCAGTCATTACGCGCCGCTGTTATCGATTTAGCTCGATCTCAAAGTATTCCGCTCCAGATTTTCTACTGTACGGCACCAGAAGATGTATTGCTCGATCGATTGGCACATCGCACGGGGGATATTGCCGATGCCACCGTAAATCTACTCGCCAGTCAACAGGCGGCTTGGGAAGATTTTACCAGCACAGAACGAGCTTATGTGACCACGATCTATACCACATAGATAGGGTAATTAAAGACTTTTGTAAAAAAGTAGAGCAAGCAGAATGGGAAAATCTCATAGATGTACAGCAGGACTACCGAGATGCGGAATCAGTCGGAAATTTTACGGTGATCAATATCAAAGGTAATAAGTACCGAATGATTCTGAGTATTGAATATCAAGAACAAATTGCATACTTTAAATATTTTTTGAGCCATGCTGACTACGATAAAGACGATTGGAAAAACGACCCTTACTTTCGATGAAGACAAGTATATCGATCTATTCAAAGAGCTAAAAATAGCTCCCAAAGTAATCGAGACAGAAGCAGAGAACGAAAAATGTTTGGCAATTGTCGAAGCATTGATGTTCAAAGGACAGAATCGCACGATCGAAGAAACAGCCCTACTTAAAGTGCTTGTCATCCTAATTGAAGAATTTGAAGAAAAATATTATTCATTCAAAGAGTGGCAAAAAACCACGCCACATGAATTCTTGCAGCATTTGATGGCGGGAAAAGGGATGAAGCAATCAGACTTAATTGGCGTGTTAAGCATGTCTAGTGGATTGATATCATCGATCGTCAATGGCAAGCGACAAATTAGCAAGGAGCAAGCAAAAAAACTGGGTGCATACTTTAATGTATCACCTAGTCTATTTATCTAAGTCGCCATCTGTAGGTTGGGTTGAACGGATGTGAAACCCAACATCTACACAAGCACTTGATGGAAGTGTTGGGTTTCGCTCTGCTCTACCCAACCTACAGATCTTATGTGACCACGATCGATACCACTAAGTCTAACTCGGACTTTTCTAGATGAACGCTTAGAAACACTGGTGAGATTGCTAGAGATCGATATATTCGTTTGAAATCTAAGCAAGTAGCTGCTTTCCTATCAGGGTAAGCGCATCTCAGAAAGTATCGTAGGACACAGATTTCTGAGAAGGAAGACAGGAGAGAATAGCTGAATATATTCAGGTGTGCGCCAATGTCTAAAGATCTTGCTTCTAGTCAGTCTACTATTGATTCCTCAG
>JANYDE010000071.1 GCA_025359915.1 Chamaesiphon sp. 336R_metabinner_41
CTGAGGAATCAATAGTAGACTGACTAGAAGCAAGATCTTTAGACATTGGCGCACACCTGAATATATTCAGCTATTCTCTCCTGTCTTCCTTCTCAGAAATCTGTGTCCTACGATACTTTCTGAGATGCGCTTACCCTGATACATCCAGTACCACCATATGGGTAAGCGTGTGGATTGAATGTCAGGTAATATTTACTATCTTTTTCTTGGATATCAATAAGATCGTATTCTCCATTCCAAAATGTGTCAAGCATAGATCCTAAATCCCACTGTGGACAAATCATTTGTCGAGAGTGGCGAATTGCGATAGGTGTAGAAAACCACTCACGCTGCCATTCATCATGTTCTTCTGAAGATAGATTTGAGAAATAAGCTTTTTCTGTATTGGTAAGATAGTTTATGAATGGTAAATCATAAATTTCAGATATTGGCATATTATCTTCATCTAATTCAACATCCTCAATGTCTATTGCAGCCTTAGTGCTTTTAATCATTTCAAAAGCTTCAATTGTTCTTTGAAGAGAGATTTCATCTTTTCCCACGAACTCAACATAGAAATTAAATGTCATAATATTTTTTATTAGTTTTCCTGAATTTTAATCTATTTCTCTTATGAAAATTATATCGAGTCATCAAAAAACCGAACCTATGGTAGGCTCGGTTTTAAAGTTTAACTATTACTTAATTTAAACTACTGCTTCGTCTCGAACTAGCTTCTCCCAACCCAAATCTTTGAGATTTTCATTCCGGCGCAGGGGACGAGTTACTAATTCCAAAATATCGCGGGAATTAGTAAAACCGTGCATTTGCGCAAAGGTAAACTCTACCGACCATTTAGTCGTAATTCCTCGTGCTTCCAGCGGATTGGCGTGAGCCATTCCGGTAATGACTAAATCGGGTTTCTGGGCATAAATCCGTTGCAACTGATTATAGTTGTCGGGTTTCTCCATGATTGTTGGTAATGGCGAATTCATTTCCCGACAGGTTTTTTCGAGCAGGGCGAGTTCGGCTGCTTGGTAGCGTTTATCCATGTAGGGAATGCCGATTTCTTGGACTGTCATTCCACAGCGAATCAGGAACCGCGCCATCGAAACTTCTAGGAGATTGTCGCCCATGAAGAAGACAGATTTACCGCGAATCAGCTTGACGTATTCTTCCACGCCTTCCCAGATTTGGGCTTCGCGCTCGTCCAAACCTTGGGGTTCGATATTAAATACCGAACAGATTTTCTCAATCCAGGCGCGGGTTCCGTCTGGGCCAATTGGGAATGGTGCGCCAATTAGTTTACACTTACGACGGCGCATCAGTGTGGTGGCGGTGCGACTGAGGAAGGGATTCACGCCACAAACGTAGTAACCTTCTTCGAGTACGGGTAATTCGGTAAAGCGTTTAGCGGGGAGCCAGCCGGAGACTTTGATGCCTTGTTTTTTCAGTTCGAGTGTCAGGTTGGTGACGACGGGATCTGGTAAGGAACCAAATAATACTAGGGGTGGATGATCTTTATATTCAGAGTCGGAAACTTTGACATCTTCTTGCTTGCGCCCGAAGTTCATCAGTTTGGAGATGGCATTGCGCTCATCTTTGTCTTCCTGAGCCACAGGAGACTTCTCAGGACACCGCGCCGCCATTGCTGCGAGGACAGTATCTTCACCTTGGGTAAAGGCATAGTCTAACCCATTGGCGCGGGCAGTGACGATCGGAATTCCTAGTTCAGCTTCGAGACGTGGAGCCAATCCTTCCAAGTCCATCTTGATGATTTCGGTGGTACAGGTACCAATCCAGACAATCACGCTAGGATTGCGATCTTTTTTGATTTGTTCGCACAACCGTTTGAGTTCGGCGTAGTCATTGAGCTGGGCGGAAATATCGCCTTCTTCCAATTCCGCCATCGCATAGCGCGGCTCGGCGAAGATCATTACTCCCATAGCATTCTGGAGGAAGTAGCCGCAAGTTTTGGTACCGATGACGAGGAAGAAGCTATCTTCGATCTTTTGGTACAGCCATGCTACGCAACTAATCGGACAGAAGGTATGGTAATTACCTGTTTCGCATTCAAAATTTAACGCCTGTGGCTCTGCTGCAACAGTCATATTTATATCCTCTCTATTAAATATAATTTTTAATTGGTTGGCTGCGGTTGAGGGTGTACCCACCCCGTCGCTCCGCGCCACCCCTCCGAGGAGGGGATTTTCCACGCCAGATCTAAAGATTTGTGGATTGGTTTTAACGAATTGTGAAACCCAATATTCATGAAATCTATCTGTGTGTGTTGGGTTTCGCTCTGCTCTACCCAACCTACAGATCTCACTTTACCAACCCAGGGATAAATACGATCTGAAGGTTAATAGTGGGTGAGGGCGGGTTTTGGCGATAGTTATCGTTAAATCGGAGATCAATAGCATAAACCCGCCCCTACAGATCTGGCATGGAAATCCCCTCCTTGGAGGGGTGGCGCGTAGCGACGGGGTGGGTAGCGACGGGGTGGGTAGATCTCCACCACCGACACTTAAACCATCATCAGATCCTGTTTCTCGCTAGCATCCTGAGATTTAGGCTCAACTGGATTGAGGTAGAAATCAGACAAGAGACTAAATAAATCTCTGTCAGGTGCATCCGTCGGTACCACACCTTCAGGTAACGCCAGAATTTGATCCGCGATATTCAGATAGTAGTCGCAGACATATTCCAATGAAGGATCGGTTTCCGCCATCTCGAACAAGGTTTTACCCTTAACGCGGGAAACGCGAATGTCTTCAATCAGCGGTAAAACTTCTAAAACAGGCATTGGCACTGTTTCGATGTATTTATCGATCAAATCACGCTTAGATGTCCGATTACCGATTAAACCAGCTAACCGTAAAGGATGCGTGCGTGCTTTTTCACGTACTGACGCTGCAATCCGATTGGCTGCAAATAAAGCATCAAAACCATTGTCAGTCACAATCAAACAGTAGTCGGCGTAGTTTAGAGGTGCAGCAAAACCACCGCACACCACGTCGCCAAGTACATCGAATAAAATAATGTCGTACTCGTCAAAAGCATTTAATTCTTTGAGCAGCTTAACTGTCTCTCCTACTACATAACCACCACAACCAGCACCAGCAGGAGGACCGCCAGCTTCGACGCAATCGACACCACCATAACCTTTGTAGATAACATCTTCAGGCCAGACATCTTCATAGTGATAATCTTTTTCTTGTAATGTGTCGATGATTGTTGGAATCAGAAACCCTGTCAGGGTAAAGGTACTATCGTGCTTGGGGTCGCAACCGATTTGTAATACTTTTTTGCCACGTTTTGCTAACGCGACGGAGATGTTGCAACTAGTTGTGGATTTTCCAATTCCACCTTTGCCATATACTGCCAGTTTCACGATCTGCTAGTCTCCAATACTTTGTGAGTGATGTTGAATGAGAATGAATATATATATATAATTTTTGCTACGTCTAGCATTATTCACTAACTTTTCGGTCAATGGGAGAAAAGTTACAATTCGATTTAGACTTTAAATTGCTTAATATATTCTATGAAGTCCTCAATATATTCTAATTGATGCTTATTAGTTTTCAAGCTTCTAAATTCAATCTTGAGCTTTTTTATAGTCTGGCTTCAGTTAAATAAGAACAATAACAAAGAAAACTAGATCGCAGTCCCAGAGCAAATAGTAAGCGAAAAACAGATCGAAAACTGCTGTTGTCGCCTTGTTCGCCTAGTAGTAAGGTTCGTGGGTGACTAAGATTCGATCTATCTTCAGGCTAAGATGGCGGTATTCAGGAATAATTAGTCAGCACGATCGCAGCTAAATCCCCCTATAATTAGGACCTAATCTCTGGTTTGTAAAAATTAGTTAAGTTTATAGATATTAGGATTTTGTGTAAAAATAAGTTAAGTTTTAGCAGTTTAAATGTGACGGAATTTGTTAAAGTGTAAAGCTGAATCCTGATGAGAGTAATAGTGTGATTTCAGTTGAGTACGTGTTAGCAGATCCAGAATTTAGACCGCAAAGAGCTGTAGATAGGGCGGCGGCTCTGGATGTCAAAGCTTATTTACCAGCCGCACCTACAGCTAATTTTTTGGAGTCTGTTCGATCGAGTCAGGCTCTTTTTCTGACAAAATATCCTGAAGGTTCGCTATATATTAATGGCAAAAAAATTACTGAAGATTTGACGGTAGAGTTATTACAGCAACATGAATCACAACTCCGATTTTTTATCCTTGCTCCAGGCGAACAAAAAATCGTCAATGCGGGCTTCAAGGTCGGTTTGAGTACAGATGACCCTGACAAGATTGCGACGATGTTGGTGTGCCCTAGAAGTGGGTTAGCGTGCAAGAATTCGATTACGGTAATCAATGGGCCAGGGATTATTGATGAACATTATCCCGATTGGGTGGGGATTGGCTTAGTCAATCATGGTAAGGATTTGCATCTATTTAGTCACGGCGCGAGAATTGCTCAGGTGATGTTTCTAGAGGTATGTGTGGCTCAGGAGCGGGTAGTTGAGGCGTTAACGACTGTGGGCGAACGTAAGGGTGGATTTGGACATACGGGGGTTTAAATTACTGCGAGATCCTCGACTTCTCCGAGAAGTCGAGGATCTGTCCTAACAATTAGATTAAGCTGCTCTTTTTTAACTTTGCCAAAGCAGATTCAGCCGCCTGTTTCTCGGCATCTTTTTTGCTACGACCTTTTCCTTCGCCACAAAATTTTTCACCGATGTAAACCTTAGATATAAATTCTGGCGTATGGTCTGCGCCACCTTTTTTATCTGTGATATATTTAGGTGGAGTTGTGGCTCCATTTGCCTGTACAAATGTCTGCAATTTGTTTTTTGGATCGACAGTCGAACGATTTATGTTAGTTTCTTGAGATACAGAATCGAATAATTCATGAATTAAGGGACGAATTAATTCAATATTAGAACCTTTATCTAAATAATAAGCTCCCACAACTGCTTCAAAAGTGCTACTAAGCAAGTTTGGGCTATGATAACCACCAGCACGAATTAAACCTTCACCTAATCGCATTCTGAAATCTAATCCCACTTCAGTTGCAAATTTTGAAAGCTGTTTTTCATCGACAAGTGCGGCGCGTCTTCGTGTCATTTCGTCTTCTCCCATTTCGGGATAACGTTGGTATAAATATTCGCCGCTTATAAATGTGAGAATAGCATCTCCAAAGAATTCTAGTCTTTCATTGTCGCTGGTTTCATCGGGGTGCTCGTGAGCGTAGGAGCGGTGAGTAAGTGCCTGACGAAGTAGTTTTTCGTCGTTGAATATTAACAGTTTATGCACGATCTGATTTTTAAAAATTTATGGGTGACAGATCCCCGACTTCTTCAAGAAGTCGGGGATCTAAGTAGTTCTATATATGCGAGTCTATCTGACTAGCATAATTTACAGGTTTTTCGAGGTGGATAGAGGCTGTTCCCACGAGAATTATTGCAATTAAAACAAGCTAAACGCAGATTTTCCAATGAATTTGAGCCACCTTTGCTTTTTGGTTTGAGGTGATCTAGAGTTAATTTTTCTGATGGTAAGCTACGCTCACCCCAGAAGCATTGAGATCCGTATTCTAGAACGAGTTTATCTTTTTTCGATCTTTTTTGCTTGGGAGTCATTGTTAAAACTCTTTGTTAGGGTTGGCTAACAAATGAATGCTGAAAATAGCATAGAATTTTCACTATGATATAGTGAAAATTCTAATTTTTACCTAACGATAACCGTCTCAAACTCACTATCTCCAAGCCTCACGCTAGCGCATATCGAGTATGCTGAACTAGCGGTTACTTGGGATCTAAATCTTAGCCTCAAACAATCGCTAAACCAGAATACTGGATACGCGCTGACGTGAGAATTGGAGATAGTGCCCATGAGACGAACATCTAAGCATTGATATTCATCTGTATGAGTCAAGAATAAAGCATCAAATTATACTTGTCAATACTTAGGAATGAGGATTAAATAACTTACAAGACTAGTAATGATGTATTGTAAAAACAATAAATAGCTTTAAGGGAAGACGAGCATGGTAAAAACAGATACTTCAATCAGCGAACAGCAGATGAAACTTTACTACGAATCCCTGTCAGAGAAAGACCGGAGGCGATATGCAGCAATTGAAGCCCAGAAAATTGGATATGGTGGACTTCAATATATTAGTCAATTGTTTCAATATAACTACAGAACGATCCGGCAGGGGATTGCTGACTTGAAGCAGGAGCATTTAATCAGCAATCCCAGAATTCGGACTCTAGGCGGAGGAAGAAAAAAAGTCATAGAAACGTTACCAGGAATCAATCAAATATTTCTATCAGTAATAGAAAGTCACACAGCAGGTTCTCCAATGGATGAGGAGCTAAAATGGACGAATTTAACTCGTCAACAAATAGCAAACTTATTAGCAAAAAAAGGGATAAATGTAAGCGTTACAGTAGTAGACCAATTATTAGCTCTTCATTCATTTCGTCGGCGTAAAGCAGTAAAAATGAATGCTTGTGGGGCTAGCGAACATCGAAATGAGCAATTTGAAAAGATTGAAGAGCTGAGAAAAGAATACTTGGCTCAAGGGCAACCAATTATCAGCATGGATAGTAAAAAAAAGAGTTAATAGGTAATTTATACCGAGAAGGTAAGACTTATAATACCAGTCCAATTAAAGTTTGCGATCATGATTACCGTTCACTAGCAACGGGAGTAGCAATACCTCATGGGCTGTATGACTTGACTACAAATCTGGGGTTTGTTCAAATTGGGACTAGCCATGATACCAGCGAATTTGCCTGTGATTCTCTTCGCTATTGGTGGCATAATCATGGAAAAATCCAATATAAATCAGCTAATTCTATTCTGATATTATGTGATGGTGGGGGAAGCAATAGCTCTCGTTATTATGTATTTAAAGAAGCTTTGCAACTTTTGGTTAATGAAATCGGGATTGAAATTAGAATTGCACACTACCCTCCTTACACCTCTAAATACAATCCAATTGAGCATCGTCTTTTTCCCCATCTGAGT
>JANYDE010000077.1 GCA_025359915.1 Chamaesiphon sp. 336R_metabinner_41
GAAGGAGTCAGCCGCAAATTAGTCGGGTTGAATATGCAAGGACGATATATCGCCCGTCACGATTATCCCGTAGTTATCGCCGATCGACCTGTCGGCATCGTCACCAGCGGTACCATGTCCCCCACATTAGGACTCCCGATCGCCCTAGCTTACGTCCCGATCGAATTTGCTAAACTAGGGCAAGTTGTCGAAGTCGAAATTCGAGGCAAACTCTACTCCGCTACCGTTGTTAAAAAACCCTTCTATCGCTCTCAAAATCGCATCTGATTGGGAGATGGGAGCGGGGAGCGGGGAGATGGGAGTAAGAAGTAAGAAGCGAAAAGTGCGGGAACAGGGGTTTCCCCCGTCTTGTCGTTTTCTGATTCGGGGGGAACCCTAGACATAAAAACGCCGCAAGTAGAGCACCTTTTCAAGACAGATGGGAGATGGGAAACAAGTAATATACTTACTACTGGAATTAATCCTGGATTACTTCAACTGCGATAACATCGATCGTGTCCGGTGGAGTATCGCGGACAAATTGACCTCGATCGACTTTCAGTATCTCACCGCAGTTGCTACATTGAACCTCACTACCATTGACACCTTGGAGGGGATTGCTGCAAACTGGGCATTCCGCTTCGACCATACTGCGGCGCAGCCACCAGAAGAAGCCCAAAAATCCGACAATGGGAGTAATAATCGCCAACCCAATAATGACTAGGGCCGATTTCACCAACCATCCTAATCCAAGACTACCCAGCAACAGACAAACTGCCACAATAGTTAACCAGGATTGGACGCGAGGTAAATTAACTTGAAATAGATTAGGGCTGTTATTGTTCACTCAAGGTAGCTCCATACAACTGGAAACCTCGTCTTTTTGGATTGAGGATGGTTCCATTTCTTATTTTATCAGGAATATCTATCTGTTACCATTTGAGATTTTGCAAAAATCTGTGCTATGATAGAAATCGATCTGGCCCCACGCGGTCGTAACGCCCAAACCTTGTCAGGACCGGAAGGTAGCAGCAACAGGGATGCTTATAACAGGCGTGGAATCCGGGTCATAAAATTATTAGTCAAATGCATCTGTTGCCGTATTGCGCTACATATCGGCAAACCGTACCAATTCCCCCCTGCGACTCGATCTATTTGAGCGGTTATCTTAGAAAGTAGATAGCTCAAAAAATCCTCATTATTATCTCAGAAGTTAATTATGGCTGGTCTAGGCGATATTGTTCAAAAAGCATTTTATCTCGGTGTTGGATTAGCTGCTGCGGCTGGAGAGCAAGCTGGTGAAAAGTTTTCGTCGATCGGCGTTCAAGCTCAAAAGTTAGCCGATGAGATGGTTGCCAAAGGTGAAATCACCACCGAAGAAGCCCGCAAGTTGGTAGACGACATGGTTAAATCTGCCCAGCAACAGAACTTAAACCAGTCTCAACCAAAAAATACCGAGCGCGCTCAGAAAACCAATGAGCCACGGCGGATCGAAATCGTCTCTGATGGTGATACTTCGCCATCCTCTCAATCGCCTGAGCATATCAGCGACATGCGGAAGCAGGTAGAAGCATTGCAAGAAGAATTGAAGCGGATGAAAAACTCTTAGCCAACCTGCATCGTAATGGTGTATGATGTATGGTGGATCGCCTGGAGAGGTGTCCGAGTGGTTGATGGTGGCTGACTCGAAATCAGTTTTAGGGTTACACCTAACGGAGGTTCGAATCCTCTCCTCTCCGTATTTTATTTTCTGTCGCTGCGTAAATCTACCCACCCCCGTCATTGAGGTGGCAAGATTAACGATGAATGATTGATAGGAAGCTCAAAAGCCCTAATTTATATTACGGGTTTGATTAAACGTGCGATCGATCTTTTAAAGTGGTGCTAGAAATTAGGAATATCTACCAGCTAGCAGATGATCATTACCATTACTGCGCTCAAGGGTGGTGTCGGCAAAACAACCACATCAATCCACCTTGCGGCTTACCTTCAGGAAAACGCGCCCACATTGCTAATTGATGCCGATCGAAATCGTTCAGCATTAGTATGGTCGCGAGAAGACAAATTACCATTTACAGTTGCTTCTCAAGCTGGTGCCACCGCGATTATTAGTAAGTATACACACATTATCACCGACACCCAAGCTCGTCCCGAACAAGACGAGCTTCAGGATTTGGTTGCTAGTAGCGATCTGCTGATTATTCCCACAACGCCCAATCATCTCGATCTTGACACCACCATTAAGTCCACCGAGCTGCTGGAAAAATGGGGTGCGAAATACAAAGTATTGCTAACACAAGTAGACTCCCGCACTAAAACGGGACGTGCCGCGAGAAGCATTCTAGAAGAGGCTAAATTGCCACTATTCAAGACAGATATTCCGCTCTTAGTCGC
Organism: Chamaesiphon sp. 336R_metabinner_41; assembly: GCA_025359915.1. Taxonomy (GTDB): domain Bacteria; phylum Cyanobacteriota; class Cyanobacteriia; order Cyanobacteriales; family Chamaesiphonaceae; genus Chamaesiphon. Next base: position 2,374 of record JANYDE010000077.1, read on the forward strand.
CTTTGAACGATCTTCTAGTCGTGGGGTCATTATCAGAGATTGTAGCGACCCTCGCGCTCAATTTGGTTGGTCTAAATATCAAGCCGTGGGGAAAGAAGTATTGCAATAAGGTTCGGTTAAGGTCTAGACAGTATTGTTTGCTCAAGCATTCATCAAATTTTAGTTACTTTAAGATTTAGCCGCAATCTCTGCTAGGGTGTCAGCACTCATGCGGCAAATTTTCCAGTCCGGTAAAATCGTCGCACCGAGATGCTGATAGAACTCGATCGCAGGTTGATTCCAGTCCAGTACAGACCATTCTAACCGCCCACAACCGCGTTGATTTGCAATTTTGATGACTGATGTCATTAAAGCTTTTCCAATCCCTTGGCGACGATATTCGGGTAAAACGAAGACATCTTCAAGGTAAAGTCCGGGTTGGGTCAGAAAGGTAGAGTAGCTATGGAAAAATAGTCCGAACCCGACTACTCGATCATCTAATTCAGCGACGATCGATTCAGCATATGGTCTAACTCCAAATAGATGAGATCGCAGTAGCTCGCTATCTCCAGTTACTTTGTCAGTAAGCTTCTCATAAGCAGCTAGACCCATAATTAATTCAAAAATAGCATCAACATCGTTTTCTTGAGCGGGGCGAATATTTAACATGAGGTATTGTAAGCTTTAGATCTGAGTTTAATATTTATTCACTATGAAACTTCAGATCGATCGAATTGAATCGCCACTAGGCAGCATTCTCTTAGTCACTGATGGTGTGAGCTTATGCGCCCTAGATTTTGCTGGCTATGAAACGCGGATGATCTGCTTATTACAGAAACGATATTCGTCAGTAGAGTTGATGGATGCGATCGATCCTCAAGGATTTAGCAGTAAAATACGCACTTATTTAGCTGGAGATTACAGCAGTTTAGATAATATTCCGGTAAATGCTAGTGGTACTGATTTTCAGCAATTGGTTTGGCAGGGATTGCAGACAATTCCAGTTGGTACGACGCTTTCCTATGGAGAGTTAGCGACAAAGCTCGGTAAACCAACGGCAGCTAGAGCGGTAGGTATGGCAAATTCCCTCAATCCGATCGCAATTGTGGTGCCTTGTCATCGAGTAATTGGCGCGAAGGCTAAACTTACGGGATATGCTGGTGGGCTTGATCGTAAACAATGGTTGCTAAAACATGAAGGTGTTCGGATTTGATGTTTCTATTAGACCTCCTGCGAAAGTAAAAATAGAATCTTTTTCAGTACCGTTTTCATCTATAGTTCCCCCTATTCCCTATTCCCTATCCCCTATCCCCTGACTTTCGCAGGAAGTCTATTCTCTACAGGAGATGCTCTCGGGAACGGATTTAGCCAACTTCTCACAACTGAGTAATTCAGATAGCATTGAGAAGGAGAGGCTACCACCAATAATTTATCGACTCACTTCATAATGCGAACCGAACACTCAGATAATCTTGACATCGCTCCATTTATAGATCGATCTTTGCTCGGTATTGCTACTCCTGAAATGGTGGAACAATCCTGTGAAGAAGCTGACAGACATGGATTTGCGGCTGTCTGTATCAATCCCTGTTACGTGCGCCAAGCTACCGCTCTGTTGCACCAAAAACGTCCCCAGATTTGTACCATTATCGGGTTCCCTACAGGTGCGATCACGACGGCTAGCAAACTATTTGAAGCTCAGGAAGCAATGGAAAATGGTGCTCAGGAGTTGGATGTGGTGATTAATATTGGGTGGTTGAAGGCGGGGAAAATTGATGATGTCCATCGAGAAATCGCCGAAATCTGCGAATCGACTGGTTTGATGGTGAAAGCAATCATCGAAATGTCACTGCTGACACAGCCAGAGCAGATAATGGCAGCTCAGATTTGTATGGATGCAGGTGCGAGAATGTTGGCAACTGGTACTGGTTGGAGTGGTGCTGCGACTGTAGCCGATGTGCGGATGCTCAAGGAGCTAACGAAGGAGCAAGTCGGCATTAAAGCTTCTGGGGGGATTCAGACACACGATCGAGCGGTGGAATTAATTCTCGCTGGTGCTACAAGGTTGGGCACTTCTTGGGGTGCGGATTTACTCAAGCAACGCGAGCAAGATTAACTTCAATTCTAGCTAGAAATTTTCGATAACATATAGCTCTTCATCCAGAGTAGGGGCAATGTCTTGTCTCGCTGTCTTGTCGTTTTTTTATATCTCCCTTCGGAGATATAAAAACGCCGCTAAACCGTCGGGAAATAAAGGCGTGCGCGTTGGCAGAGCCTCTCCGACAGGAGAAGCCGATTCATGAATTGCCCCTACTCTGGGTGAAGAGGATCTCCCTGGATTCCCGTAGGACAGCACATTTATTTTGCGGGTGGGTAGATCTCCACCACGCTTATTGACTACTTAGTGAAACTGCTGGTAATCCACAACATTAAGAAAATCGTTAGACCAGCAAAAACTTCCCCAGGGATTCCGATTGTACTTACTGGTAGATGTAAAGTATTGACCAGTAATCCAGCAACAACAGTACCGAGGATTAACGCAAGAAAGGTACCCAAGAAAGCACGTTTAAATCGGCGTTGTTTTTGATTGATAAAATACAGACTAAAACCAGTACCAAAGGCAATTAGTGTTGGTAATCCGGCATCGGCGATAGGTGCAATGAGTGCCGCACCACCGAGTACTGTATAAACACCAGATGTTGTTAGAATTTCTGATTGACTGGGACGCTCAAAAGTGTCGCCAATCCAACTGGATGAATTATTAACAGATAGAGATGGGAATTTGGGGATGATAACGGGTGGCTTTTCGGGAAACCTAATTCCGTCAGGTACTTTAATTTTCCCTTGTTGACGGAGTTTGAGCCGTTCCATTATGATCGCATCATAAGCTGCTTCGACATTATCTTGCAACTGTCGATCGTTACCCGATCGAGCAAGTACACGCTGTTTAGCAACTTGAATTTCTTCAAAGGTGGCATCTTCTGCTACACCTAGCTGCTCATAAGGACTCTGCTGACTCATTCACAACCTCCGATCGACGGTCTCCACCTACTACTTATTACTCTAGACTGGTTTGGAAGTATCTGCCACTTTTGCAAGCAAATATTAAGAATTAGATATCAAAACTCACCTTTGACTTGCAACCCGACGACGGTATTTCCTTGCGCATCTTGGCGAATCAGTGGAAACAGCAGCAATCCATGTTTTTGTCCCAGCTCGACTTCTCCCACCAAATATCCTAAACCAGCACCGACTAATACATCGGTGAAACGATGACGATTGAGATCTATCCGCGAATAACCAATCAAGGCTGCGCCACCATACCAGAGAGCCGCATAGTCAGGATGGTAGTGACTTTGAATCCGAGCGACTGCAAATGCTGTCGTCGCATGACAACTGGGAAAACTATCGAGTTCTTTGTCATTATCAGGGCGGGGCGATTTGATAACGGATTTGAGTCCAGTACATAATGCCGCACTAGTCGCCAAGGCATCAACTACCCGTAAAGAATGTTGTCCGCCATCAGCTCCATCGGTGAGTAATGGTAGTAAAGAAGCTCCACCAAGATACAGAGTGGTACCAGCTCCAGAGACAAAATCAGAGAACCCTTTATTTGTCGCTGTTTGTGCTTGAACTTTGGGTGTAAAAGTCAATCCACACATGGCAACAATAACAGCAATCGATCCGTTTTTCCAAAACATAAGTACCTTTGTGAGTTGATGTTTCTTAGGGGTGGTTACACAATTATCGGAGAGTCAATTGTCCCAACGATGGTTGCTGGAGTAACTATATCATGCTGTTCGATCGCGATAAAATCTGAGTTTATACAAATTTTTATTACATTTTGGGTATTCTTCTGAGTATTTGTACAGATTAATCTTTAGTCTTGAACGAGAATAGCTATTTTATTAACTTTTTTTAGATACTGAGGTTGAGATCGATGCCATATATCAATAATGACGGCGATAATAGGTTAAATAATTTTCCTACGGAGCCAAAAATGTACGTTGCGGAATCAGCTAGTACAGATGGGGGGGAAAATTATCTAGTTATTGGGATTGTTGGGGTTGTTTTAGTCGCTGGATTAATCTTTGTAGCAAAGGCAGTTTCGTAAATTGGTGGTTTAGTGGTTTAGTTACTAGTTTGGTGCGATCAAATTATCGCAAATAGCAGAAAACATTGAGCACTAGAACCCATAAATGCCCTCATTGTGGATATACAGCCGATCGTGACGAGAATGCAGCTATCAACATTCTCAAGAAAGGAATAGCTACCGCAGGGCATGTGGGAAGCTCAGTACTAGCGGAGTTCAGTCGGACGGGTTCCCCGTCCATGACTGATACCCAAGCAGATGCTGAAAACGTTTGGGGAGACTTGTCCTCTACTGGCAATGATGTGAATCAAAACCAGCAAGATAGGTCATTGAACCAAGAGTGCGATTCGTTCGCTCGAAACCGAGATATCGGGGGATGAGCGGAATCAAGAGGGTAACTCGTAAGAGTAGGGTTCGCACTTTAATCCCCTATTGATTACAACTTACCATTCATGAAGGTATAGAAAGTTAGTCGAGCGAAAGCTAAGAAAACTAACGAGGACTCAGAAAAGAGACAACTCATAACTGACCTCATAATAAACTAAAGTCCTTCCGCCCTGTGCGGGGTTGAAAGCACATAAACTACCAGCAATGGTAGCCCCTACAGAAAAGACTGATTATCAACTCTGTAAAGCGGGGATGTAAGCGGTCACTGTGGTAATTGCTAAAAGCACATACCGCAAGCAATAGTTCTATGGGTAGAACAAACAAAATGCCGTCGAACCATCGAAATCAATGTGCAAGGTATAAGCTAAGTGAAGCAATTCACAACCTTGCGTTGGAAATATCCGACAAGAGTATGGACTATCAGGTTTTCTTGACCGAGATAGCGCACCTCCAGAACCTCCGGTGGATAGGCATACCCTAACGAACTAAATATGAATGGTAGGAACGAAATAACCTCCCTGTTAGCTCCTTGTTCTCAAGGTGGGCAATCAAGCTATAAGCAATGGGGAGACAGGATGGTTCAAAAAGCCAATGCTTAACTCGAACTGACGAGTATCGCCGGAAAAGGGAAGGGGTAACGCCCAAGATATGCAGACTTGAATCGCAATGTGTAAGAGCTAGAGGTGTAATTAGTGGAATATATGCCTAAGTCAGATTCACAACAGAATACTGAGGGATGGGGCGATATCGATTGGCGTAAAGTTGAGAGATACGTCTTTAAGCTACAAACGCGCATCTATGCCGCTTCACGTCATGGTGATGTAAAGAAAGTTCGCAAGCTCCAAAGAACATTGATGAGGTCTTGGTCTAACAGGGTCTTAGCGGCACGACGGGTCACTCAAGATAACACAGGTAAAAATACCGCAGGAGTGGATGGAGTCAAATCTTTGTCCCCAGTAGCGAGAATCAAACTTGTAGGTCAACTCAAATTAACTGGACTATCGAAACCAACTCGAAGAGTATGGATACCTAAACCAGGGAAATCGGAGAAAAGACCACTAGGAATACCCACAATGTACGACCGCGCCTTGCAAGGGGTAGTTAAATCTGCACTTGAACCAGAATGGGAAGCTCAATTTGAGCCTAACAGCTATGGTTTCAGACCAGGACGTTCATGTCATGATGCAATCAGACAGATTAAATACTGTATTGGAAGCAAAGCTAAATATGTACTAGATGCAGATATAGCTCAATGTTTCGACCGCATCAACCATGAGGAATTACTTAAACGGTTAGGGCTGCAAGGAATAGTCAGAAGGCAAATTGCCGCATGGTTAAAATCTGGAGTCATCGACCAAGGAGTATTTACTGCTATATCTGAGGGTACGCCACAGGGTGGTGTAATCTCACCGCTTTTAGCGAATATTGCCCTCCACGGCTTGGAACACCAAATATTAAAAGAGTTCCCCCGAATGTCTCATACAGGCAGGGAAACTTGGTTTCATAAACGAGGGGCTGAATTTAAACCCCCCAATATTATCCGATATGCAGACGATTTTGTCGTTCTACATGAAGATAAAGCTGTTGTCCAAAGATGCCGAGAAATCATCTCGATTTGGTTACATGACATTGGATTGAAATTAAAACCTGAAAAGACACGGCTAACTCACACGTTCGATGCCGAACTTAGTGAAGATGGTGAAGCTGGGTTTGATTTCTTAGGACATCACATCCAACAATTCCGTGCCGGAAAATATCACTGCACAAGAGACGCACATGGTAGACCTTTAGGTTTTATAACACTTATCACCCCAACGAAGAAGGCGAGTAAGGCTCATCAAGAAAAGATTAAGAGTATTATCCTAAAATACAGGTCTGCGCCCCAAGCGGCGTTAATACAAGTCCTTAACCCTATCATTAAGGGATGGGCGAACTACTACTCCAACTCAGACATCAAAACTGTGAGAGAGAGTAGCAGACAAGATAATCTTACATACCTGAAACTTCGACGCTGGGCAAAACGCCGCTGTAAGAATAAAATTAGTACTGGACATCAAAAGTATTGGCATTCCTATGGTGGCTCAAACTGGGTATTCTCTACCAGGGAGGGAACGAACCCCCTCCGGTTACAATTACATCGGGATGTTGCTTGCAGTAGCACAGACTATGTGAAAGTTAAAGGAGATAAAAGTCCATACGATGGCGACCTGGTTTATTGGAGTTCAAGAATGGGTAGACACCCCGAATTGCCTAATCGTGAGGCACTGTTGCTTAAACAACAGAAGGGTAAATGTACTCATTGCGAATTAACTTTCCGTAATGGCGACCTAATGGAAGTAGACCATATCAACCCCATAGCACTAGGGGGCAAAGATGTATGGAAGAATCTACAACTATTACACCGACATTGCCATGACCAGAAAACGGCTGTTGACCTAATAGAGATTCGGAAGAAGCAACACTCTGATAATCTCAAGAAACTATCCCAACTATGGGATAAAGTAAATTGGGAATGGAGAGAAGATATCCCGTTTATCCGTAGTCAAACAGCCAGAAGCCCAATGTGACAAATGGTAAACACATTGAGTAGCCGGATGAAGTGAAAGTTTCATGTCCGGTTTCGGATAGGAGGGGTGCAGCAGTAATGCTCACCTCGACCTTACCATCCCCCGACTATGAAAAACAAGCGACAGCGAGTTTTTCATAGTCGGGGGAGTGTCAAATCTAACTGACTTGTCGGGCTAAACCACTGTCTTGAAAAGGGTTTCCCCAAGACCGCACTTTTCGCTAAACCACCAAACCACTAGTTCCGAACTTTCCCCACATAACAATCATTTAGCCAAATTCCAATCGCCTCTCCCACGACAGTTTGGCTACTTTCGATCGGCGGTGTAATTGCGTTATTGTGATGGGGAAAGCTACTAATCCGCGAGTAAATGGTTGCCAATCGCCAACCCATGCGTGTCTGAGCGAGAAATAGCCAATGAAACTGTTGCAATTGGGCTGACTGAATCCCTGTATACTGACGTTCTAGAGTGCTGATAAATACTTGCGTTGGTGCAGTCTGCGGAAAGCGAGGGGGATATTCTCGGCTGGTGATTTCGATCGACTTTAATTCCGGCAGACTAGCTGTAACAATCGAGCTATACAATTTATCATTACGGCTGCGACGTTGTTGAATCAACCGATTGGTGTAGCTAGGTAAGTCTCTGACTAGGGCATTTGTCAAATCGGCTAATTTTACCGGACAAGTACTCGATGCTGATGCGACAATTGGCATGACGACTGGATGTATTAGCTCAATCGCAGGATGGCATCGATTGCTGATATTTAGAATACATGCGGGAAGATAATTCACATTTAGAATTAGGAAATATTAACTTTAATCCAGCATAAGTACAAAACATGGAAATTGGCATCCCCAAAGAAACCAAAGACCAAGAATTTCGAGTCGGATTAACGCCCAGTATCGTGCGGACATTAGTCGATCGCGGACACCAAGTATACATCGAAACTGGGGCTGGTTTGGGATCTAGTTTTCCCGATCCGCAGTATATTCAAGCTGGTGCGACGATTGTCCCGACAGCCGCAGCCGCTTGGGATCGGGAAATGGTTGTCAAAGTCAAAGAACCGTTGGCGACTGAATATTCCTACCTCCAAAAAGATCTAATTCTGTTTACCTATCTCCACCTGGCGGCTAATCGCAATCTTACCGAGCAACTAATCGATACGAGAGTTAATGCGATCGCTTATGAGACAGTAGAATTACCAGATGGGAAACTACCTCTGCTCTCGCCGATGAGTATTATTGCGGGACGATTATCTGTCCAATTTGGGGCGAGATTCCTGGAGAAACAACAGGGGGGTAGTGGTGTGCTCCTCGGTGGTGTCCCTGGCGTACAACCTGGGCAAGTAACTATTCTCGGTGGGGGGATTGTCGGCACAGAAGCCGCACGGATGGCGGTGGGGATGGGCGCACAGGTGACAATTCTAGATGTTAATATCGATCGATTGAGCTATCTGGAAACTATTTTTGGTTCTCGCGTTACTTATCTCTACAGCAATGCGTCGAATATCGAAACTGCTGTGCGTAGTGCAGACTTAGTAATTGGCGCGGTATTAATCCTGGGCAAACGTGCGCCGATTCTCGTCTCTAGCACACTTGTGGGGCAGATGAATCCAGGTTCCGTGATCATCGATGTCGCGGTGGATCAAGGGGGCTGTATTGAGACGTTACGCCCGACTTCTCACACCAATCCTGTCTATACAGAATCAGGAGTCGTTCATTACGGCGTGCCGAATATGCCTGGAGCTGTTCCTTGGACAGCAACTCAAGCATTAAATAATAGTACCGCGCCCTATGTAATTAAATTAGCCGATCGAGGCTTGGAAGCTTTGAATCTAGATCTAAATCTGGCGAAAGGTGTAAATGTTCGAGCAGGTAAAATCATTCATCCAGCAGTGCGAGAGGTTTTTCCTGATTTACATAGTACCTAAGCGGCATAAATCATAGAAATATTCGGGAAAAGATGGGAGATGGGAGATGGGAGCGAAGAGATAGAACATCGGCAATGGTTGCTTTACTTACGCCGCTCAGTGCTAGTGAATAACCACTAGAATTAAACACAGCAGACTGTTGGCGTAGCCTCCTGTCTCCCGTCTCCCATCTCCCGTCTCCCGTCTCCCATCTCCCATCTCCCATATCCAAAATATGCTTTTTCGCGAACTGGTATTAGAAAACTTTGGTTCTTACTTGGGTAAGAATACTATCAATTTATTACCAGATACATCTGAAGATAGTCGCCCGATTATCCTCATCGGTGGAATGAATGGTGGGGGGAAGACGACGATTATGGATGCGATGAGATTGGCGTTGTATGGTAGCCGCGCTCAATGTTCGACGCGGGGAAATTTAAGCTATGGGGATTTCCTCGATCAATGTGTGAGTCGTCATACACCATTGGCGGGAAAGGCGCGGATTGAATTAGCATTTCAGGTGGCTGAAGATGGCGATCTTCGAGATATTCGGATCGTCAGATATTGGGAACGAAATCCAAAAGATGGTAAGGATACCTTAGGGATTTTGGTGAATGATTGGGCTGATAAAACGCTATTAAATACTTGGGATGAATACATCGAAAATTTGTTGCCGTTAGGGATTTCTAATCTATTTTTGTTTGATGGCGAACAGGTCAAGGAATTGGCAGAGCAAGAAACTCCTCCTGCTGGTGTATTTGATGCAATTCAATCGTTATTAGGTTTGGAATTAGCGGAGCGATTGGCGGCAGACTTAGATGTCTTAGTTAGCAGAAAAAGAAAGAATCTGGCGAGTGATAAACAATTAGTGGCGATCGATAAAATCGAGTCTAAGCTAGAACAAAAACAGTTAGAATTAGTTGCTATCGGGGAGGAGTTGGTAGGAATTGAATCGAAGTTAAAAATCGCGATCGAGCAAGAAGCACAAGCTTTTGATAAATTCGTGCTGGAAGGGGGCAAAATTGCCGCTCAGGGCAAGGAGCTGGAAGTATCATCGAAAGCGATCGAGCTGCAAATCTCCCAACAACGGCAGGAATTAACCAGTCTAGCGAGTGGTAGTTTGCCGTTAGTACTGATTGCGCCATTGTTGGCTCAAATTCAGGCACAGGGAATCATTGAGTTACGCCATCAACAAGGTAAATCTGCTCTGGAATTATTCGTCGATCGAGATCGCCGGTTACTCGACTATCTCCAAGCTCAAATAGTGTTTAATAAACAAATTGCCGATATTCAATCTTTTTTAGAACGGGAAAATCAAAACTTGATTAGTGAGATTGAATCTGAAAATTCGACATATTTAGGGGTAGATGCAGAGGTGATGAGCCAGTTAGCTAATATCCTCAAATACGATCTCGATCGAGATGCTCAAATAGCCAGCAAACTACACACACAAATAACTAAACTAGAAGCTGATTTAGATTTCCTCGATCGCCAAATTGCCGCAGCCGCATCACCAGAAGAATATACCCGACTCAAAACCCAAGAAGCCACAGCTCGCGAACTCGTTTCTCAACTCAAAGCCGATAAAATCACCACGACTCGCCACCAAGAAGAACTCGATCGGATCGTCACTAAAACCAGACAAGAATTAGCAACCTATACCGAGACGAATATCAGTCTCAAAAATGACCAGCACATCGTCGATTCTGTCGCCAAAGTCAAAGCAACATTAGAAATATTCAAAGAGAAACTAACACTTAAAAAAATTAATAAACTAGAGAACGAAGTCACCGAATGTTTTCGATACCTATTGCACAAATCCGAACTGATCCAGCGTGTGACAATCGATAGTAGCACTTTTACCCTTTCCCTCCACGATCGCGAGGGCAAATTATTGCCCAAACATCGACTGTCCGCAGGCGAAAAACAATTACTCGCAATTGCCCTATTATGGGGATTAGCACGAGTATCAGGACGACAATTACCAATTGCGATCGATACGCCATTAGGTCGATTAGATTCATCCCATCGAACTAATTTACTCGAACGTTATTTTCCCGCCGCCAGCGAACAAGTCATCCTATTATCTACAGATACCGAAGTCGGCGAAAGTGAAGTCGCTAATTTGCGCGCTCAAGGAGCAATTACTCGCGAGTATATCCTAGAACACGATCCCAGCGAACAACGCACCCAGGTTCGATCAGGATATTTTTGGGAAACAGCGGCAGAATCGAACTTTCAATCCAACAATTCTCATCTCGAAGAACTGAAATAGTCCAAGAGTTCCGAAAATTGCTGGGAAAACATCCTCGATCGACATGGACACAAATTAAACTGGTAGAATATTGGCGATCGTTAATGTCCATCGCCAGATACCTAAACCTATTACATGACTCATTCCAACGAAGATGCCACCCGCGTGCGGGTTCTCAGTGAAGCCTTGCCCTACATCCAAAAATTTGCTGGACGTACCGTAGTCGTCAAATATGGCGGTGCAGCGATGAAAGATGGCAGCCTCAAGGAAGGTGTAATTCGAGATCTGATTTTTATGTCCTGTGTGGGTATCCGTCCGGTATTAATACATGGTGGTGGACCAGAAATTAATAGTTGGTTGGGAAAAATTGGCATCGAGCCTCAATTTAAAGATGGTTTGCGCGTGACTGACGCAGCGACGATGGATGTCGTCGAAATGGTACTAGTCGGACGGGTGAACAAGGAAATTGTCTCGCTCATTAATCAATCCGGCGGTAGTGCAGTGGGATTGTGCGGCAAAGATGGTAATTTAATCGTCGCACGTCCCGATGGACGGGAAGGAATCGGATTTGTAGGTGAAGTTAGTGGTGTGAATGTGGATATTCTCAATACGCTTGTCAAAAGTGGTTATATTCCAGTTGTATCCAGTGTTGCCGCAGATGAGAATGGACAGGCTTACAATATTAATGCTGATACAGTCGCTGGTGAAATTGCTGCCGCATTGGGGGCTGAAAAATTGATTTTAATGACTGATACTCCAGGCTTGATGCGCGATTTCAAAGATCCAACTACTCTAATTCGCCAATTGGATATCCCCGGCGCACGCGCTCTAATTGAAGATGGTACTGTCAGTGGTGGGATGATTCCCAAGCTCTCCTGTTGTGTTCGCAGCTTGGCGCAAGGTGTTCGCGCCGCACATATTATCGATGGACGCTTGCCCCACTCGCTGTTATTGGAAATTTTCACTGATAATGGTACTGGGTCGATGATTGTTTCTTCAGGGGTGAGAGTTTAGGTGACTTTTGAGACTGACTTTCAATCTGGACAACTTGCTTTCGAGCGGGGAGAATACCGCCAAGCCGTGAGCTACTTTTTAGCGGCTATCGCACAAGTGCAGCCAAATACGCGGACTGGTGGAGAAATACAAATCTGGCTAGCGACAGCATTTGAAGCGACAGGGCAAATCGCCGAAGCCAAGGCTCTGTGTCAACAGCTCTCCAACCATCCCAGTCTCGATACTCGTCAAGCTAGCAAACGGATGCTGTATATTATGCAGGCTCCAGAATTGACGCGGCGGGATGAGTGGTTGATCAAAATCCCCGATTTGACTCATATCGAAGATGCCGAGGGCAATTTTGCGGTGAATAATACGCCGATTTTACCGTCGAAAGCGAAGGAAAGATCGATAGACGAAATCTACGCACCTGTAAATTTCAGTCAGGTTAATACCAAAGATAATGGCTTTATTTACGTCGCCCTAATATTTACAATCCTTACTCTAGCTGGATTGTGGTTTGCATCGAAAGGATAATAAAATACCACCGATTGATCGGTGGTATCTAGATCGGCTAAAATTTATTAACTTAAAATCTAAGCTTTTTTGTTTTTGCCTAGAACTTCTGATTTGAAACTATCAATTTCATCAGTTAATTCCTTGCGAGTGGAAGCTTGGAGCAGATAACGATACACAAACCAACTAGTGTATCCAATCCCTACCAATTCAAAAGTAGGTGCGAGGAGCGGAATTTCATTGATAGCTGATAGGATTGCTAAAGTTAGCTTAACTCCCACAATTAAACCGATAAGTAAGCCGATACTAGTAACAAGGCTCTTGTTATTAGTGTAAATCTGAGTTGCATATGTTGGTAGTTCGGCAACAACATCTAAAACTTGCTTTACCCCATCAGGCAAACTAGCTGTAGACAAGTCGGGTGACACTTTGGAGATAGAACCAGTTCCAGTATTTAGTCCTAAGGGATTTGCTGGAATATCAATCGTAATAGTTTCTGGGGATTGAGTAGATTCTGGTGTATCGCTCATGGTTTATTAATCCTTATTTCAAAATTGACAGGGCTAGCAGATAAAAATCGATTTGGGCTGAAAAAAATTATTCAACACAAACACTCTTGCAGATTTTATCAGTTACGGTTAGAGGATCATAGGGTGAAACCAACCCGAACGTAAAATAATTACGTCAAAATCTACCTGCTAGCTATGTTACCTATAATGTTTTGGTTCGCAGCAAAAGGCGATTCGCCAATGGCTCTGCGACTTAACTGAGTGTATATGATACCCAATTATAAACGAGCATTGGTCGATCGAGGATCGAGCACATCTATCCTAAAAATTGTTACGTATCGCAATAGTTGGAACTTAATTGCGACGTTACATCCCAGTTAATGCTTAAGCCACAGTTGCTAATTGACGAACTGCCAGATTGCTAAAATCTTTACTCCAGAGTAGCTCACAGGAGTTATTGGGACTCTCGACTAGTTTCAATTTGTGCAACTGCGCGCCAAGTTCGCGAATGGGTTGTTCGATGAGATGTCCGATATAAACAGCGATATTTTCAGCCGTAGGGACAACTTTGGCGAAGTGGGCAATATCTTTATTCAAGAAGGTATGATCTAACGGTTCGACAGCATATTTATCAACTAATTCGTGCAGTTTCACCAAATCGACAATCATCCCTGTGCGTTCGTCGATTTCGCCTGTCACAGTGACTTCGAGATGGTAATTATGTCCGTGTCCATTTACCCGCGCACATTTGCCATAAATCTCACTATTTTGTTCGAGAGTGAGACTATCTAAAGCTAGACGGTGAGCCGCGCTAAAATGAGTACCGATAGTAAGTGCTGCTTCCATGTCTTTACCTGTATATTCTGCGAAAAGTTCGGGATGTTCAAATAACTGAATGCGGACGAGCGGAAAATGGGGAGCTAGTTTCTGCCAAATTATCCTAGCGATATTTTCAGTGGTGGGGAGCGTTTGCTGAAATTCTGCCCACACATCATTGAGAAAACTATAGTCTAGTTGTCCGGTAACTTCTTTTTTGATTACATGTTTCACATCAGAAAGATTTAGCACCATCCCATATTCGTCGATATCGCCATAGAGAGATATATACAGGACATAGTTGTGTCCATGTCCGTTGGGTTGAGCACACAAGCCAAATGCCGCTTGATTCTCCGCTTCGCTCAGTTCTGGCAGCCAGTATCGATGGCTAGCCGAAAACTGTGCGCGACGGTTGATAATACATTTCATGAAAATTTACAGAAGGTGATATCTACTAGGATACTGCAAACCTCATAATCCTCGCAGAACAGCGAATTTCGACAGAACTATAGCAGCCTTACTCCCTTCCCATTGGGTTGAATAGTGGTTTAGTTCACTAAATCTCCCATCTCCTAAGAAATAACACTGATTACTGGAGTAACGATCGATACTGGAATATCGTATTTACTCAAAGCTTGGCGAGTAGCTGCAACACTACAGGCAAGGGCGATGCGCTCTTGTTGAAGAATGCCGACAACTCGATCTGGATGTGTACTATCGATCACGGGTAATTGATGCAATCCTCTGGCATTCATGCGATCGATTGCGTCCGTAATTGGTTCATCGATATCAGCATAGAACAGATGCTTTGTGCAAATACTGCCAACACTATTACTTAATAATCGACTGGTTTGTAAAGATGCTTCCGCTTGCGAAATTGCCCGACTCAAATCGTGAAGAGTGATAATACCTAATAACTCCTGTCGATCGTCAACTACCAACGCACTATGACAATTGTTCTGAGTCAATTTTAGCCCAGCCGCGAGAATATCCAACCTGTCTGATAATCGTAAATAATTGGTATCCATTGCATCGCGGACATGCAAATTTCGGAGGATAGCTAAGTTGTCATCAGGTTGAACACTCAAAGCTAATTTATCCAACTTATCTGGCGATTTTGATTTGGGGTTCATCCGTTCGATCGCCCAAATACTCAAACCGACACATGCCATCACTGGTAAGACGATCCGATAGTCGCGAGTCAGCTCAAACATGAGTAGAATCGCCGTCAGGGGTGCTCTAGCACTACTCGCTAGTACCGCAGCCATTCCAACCATTGCATAGGCTGGAGGGGCTGCGATCTGGCTGCTGAGAGCGGGGAATAATAGCACTAACGATTTCCCATAAATTGCCCCTGTTGTGGCACCGAGAAACATCGAAGGCGCGAACAAACCACCAACTAAACCGCTCCCCAGACTGACTGCCGTCATGAGCATTTTTACTATCAAAATCGACACCAGCAGGAACACCGAAAACTGGACATCCTGCAACATTGCTTCGATCGTTTCATAGCCAATTCCCGTCACCTGCGGAAATTTCAAAGCCACAATTCCCACCACTGCGCCGCCAATTACGGGAGTTAAATAACCAGGGATTTTACTCAACCACGACAAGTAACTTACTTTTCCCTGGAACGCTTCTCGTGCAAAATCTACCGTCTGAGTATAGGTAAAAGAAACAAGACTCGCCAACCCACCCAATACCAGATAGAGCGGTAATTCTAATAAACTTTTGACCTCATACACAGGTAACGCAAATGCAGGTTTAGCACCCAAACCAATTTGAGCGACTAACGATGCTACCACCGCAGCCAACACCACCACACTCACCGCTGAAGTCGCAAATGTTGTACCCAATACCAACTCTAAGGCAAAAAACACCCCAGCGATCGGGGCATTAAATCCCGCCGCAATCCCCGCCGCCGCACCAGCTCCCAACAATAACCGTTGACGCTCCTGAGACGCATGTAAAGCCTGACCCAAAAACATCCCTAAATTTGCCCCAATTTCCACGCTCGGTCCCTCAGGACCTAATGATGCCCCAGTTCCCAGCGATACCGCCGCCGCCACCATCTTGACGATTCCCTGCCACGGTGTAATCTTTTTACCCGATTGGGTAGCCGCAATCATCGAATTCATATTCGGCCCAAAATCTCGCCAATACCAGCGCATCATGCCCACAATGGCACCACCAAACATTGGGATCAAGGCAAATAGCCATTTCCCCTGAATATGCAGCAACCCCTTGATGTCATCGACAATCAAATTATGAGAGGAGCTATTGAAAAAGTCGATGAGGTAATGAAATAATACTACGCCCAATCCTGCGGCACCGCCAATTAGGACGGATAACAGCATCACTACTAGCCCAGGAGAGGGATCGATGCGATTGAGTTTACTAGTCAGGCGTTGGAGCAACGGTGCCATCGGAGACACTGACAGTGGCGGAATTACGGTCATGGATAACGCCAGAACTATGAGAAGGTGATTAAATTTTGTTAATTTAATTGTAATATTTTTTTGGAGCGTTTGGTTGCTAATTTTTAGATGGGAGATGGGAGATGGGAGATAAATTCACTATCCCCTATCGATCGTACCTTCCATCGCTGTTTGTAATTCCTGGGTGAGATCGATGGTTGCTTGTTGTGCTTCTTGACGATCGATCTTGTAGCGATCCCAATAATCAGAAAGGGGAATGGGATTGCAAATAGTCATTTGGACGCGGCGTTTGCCGAGAATTGGACGTTTGCGTGTTTTTTCAGCTTTAATGTGCGCGACTAAATCCCACAGTAGCAACGTCAACTCCGCAAATCGATCGATTGTTGGTCGATCTTTGACATACGAATCAGTGATCCCCATAAAGTTTTGTAACAGGCGCATATGCCACATCTGTAAGTCCGCGCCCGTGGCAATTCGATCTGCTAACTTCCGACTGACAGGATCCAATCTCGCTGGTGGAGTCACTTCTGTCCGATAGATCCAATCCCAACCAGCTTGTTCGATTTGCCGACACCGATCGATATTGGTGCCGATTGGTTTGAGACTGAAATAGTTTTCGGATACTTTTAGGGCAAAATCCATTATTTGCTGGAGTCGCTGCGCTATTTCCGTGCGGGAGATCGATCGACCCAATGGCGGCCGTTCGGGAATTTCGTAATGATAGAATTGAGCGTGAAAATTTTCAATCTGGTACAGCAAATGCTGAACTAGATTATAAAATCTATCGTACAGCAACTTGCGCATCGGTCTTCCATCACCTTGCTCGATCGCTACAATCGTAACCTGACGATCGATGACTAAACCACAATCCTGTTCTAATTCATGAATCAGGTTTTCCAGTGCCAGCCACGGTTCATCTAGATAATAATATTGAATCCCGATCGGTACAATCAAAACATCGTCGGATCTCCCCGCCGCAACTAAATCCTCCATTGCCGAAAATCCGATTTGAGCAGCTCTAGTGTCCAACGTGCTTACAAACTCACCATGTCCATTCATGGTGCCCTCTGGAGCCATTGCGAGGGGAATGAGACCATTTACGAGCAAATCCTTGGCTGTGCCTAATCCGACTCGACTAGTTGGCATAGTCTTTTCGGTGGAGAATCGACCTCGATGGATCGGAACACCGCCTAATTTAGGATACAACCAACTAGCATACTTACCTGCCCATAACGAAGTCCCTCGATCGTAGAGAAAATGAGCGAATATCGGCGATTTGAGCGAAATTCGGTGTTTTCTAGCCGCCCTTGGTAAAATTTTTGTCAGCAAATATCCCAAGCAAAAAGAATCGTCCCCACTCGGATGACGAAAAGCCAAAATTAATCGCAATCTTCCCATCTGTGATTGCTTATAAACCTCCACTAATCGATCGATATCCACAGTATCGATTTGAGTAATATACAGTTTGTGCTTCAACCAGTAAGGTAGCACCGCCGCGACTAGCCGCAACACCCAGATATTAAATTTAGGTGGTAAGAATGCTCGTCGTGGTTGAGCTTTGGTAATTTGGGGCATGGTAAAAATACTCGCTGACCCAGTAGACAATACCGCTAATCGTCAAATTAATCACCGTAGAAATGACTGATTTTAGGGAGGAGGGGGGGAAGGGAGGGTGGAGGAGTGGGAGATACATTGAATCTTTACCTATTCCCTATTCCCTATTCCCTATTCCCTATCCCCTATTCCCTAATTTGAATTACTTCCGCTGTCGCTGATTCTCGTGCGACACGAATCAGTAGTGCTGACTGAATTAGGGATGCAACCATCGAACTTCCCCCATAGCTAAACATCGGCAGCGGTAGACCTGTCGTCGGAAGAGTACCAGCCGCGACACCAATATTAAATAGTGCTTGGATTACAATAAAAGTCGTAGATCCGACTGCAATTAGGCGATGGACAGGGTGATGGCTGCGACTAGCGATATATAGTCCCAGCGTGGCATAACTCATCACTAAAATCAATAGCAATACGCTACCGATCAAGCCAAATTCCTCTGCAAATACCGAGAAAATAAAATCTGTATCCTGAATTGGTAAATAGCCTAATTTCTGCTGAGACAAACCAAATCCATGACCTAAAAAGCCGCCAGATCCGATCGCCATTAGACTCTGTACGAGCTGAAAACCGTCGCCGCGAGCATCTCCCCAGGGATTGACAAAAGAGAGCATTCGCACTAACTGGTACGGATTTACGATCATACTCAATCCGGCTAATAATACCCCACCGATCGCCGTAAACGATAATTGTTTCATAGGTAATCCTGCGGCAAAAGCGATCGACCATAAACCCATTGCACACAAGGAAGTGGTACTGAGATTTGGTTGCTTCAAAATTGCCAATAACACGATCGCAAAGATAGTTAGCCATGTTATCTTAACCTTACGGGAATATCGATCCCACTGACCGAATAGTTTTGCGCCTTGCAAGACTAAGAATGGTTTAATTAATTCTGATGGTTGCAGTTGAATTGGACCGATTGCAATCCACCGTGTCGCGCCCATGGTATTTTTACCTGCACTTGTTAATACTGTTAGTAACAGCAATCCCAAAATCCCTAAGAGAATCCAGTGGGCAAATTTCAGTGGCTTGTTCAGTGGTGAATGAACGATGGCATTAAAGATAAATAAACTAATCACGATCGCCATAAGTTGACGATTGAAATAGAAGAAGCCATCTTTCTTTTCAATCTCACCATGATAGTATGAAGCTGAAAACAGCGCAAACAGACCGATCGCCAGCCAGAGAAAAGTCAACCACCGCATTAATCGGGCAGCTAATGACCAGTCTTTCACAGTTGGATCGAAGAAGGGAATCAAAAGGCGTAAATTCACAAGCGGATAGATGCGGTAGATGTTATGACTCAATCTTACGCCCTTCCCAGTATCAAATTAGGCATCTAGAGCGAAAAGTGTGGTATTGGGGTTTCCGTTGTCTTGTCGTACCTTTGAACAACACCCCACCTTTTAGGTGGGGTGTTTAAATACCTATTCTTTGTTAGCAGATTGAATTTAGATAATTTTAGTGATGTTGGAAAATATGTTATCTGTTAAATGGCAACGTTGGTCGATATTATCGATCGTCATGGCAATTGCGATCGGTATTGGTAGTTGTCAGCAAATTATTGGTTCTTCCTCAGCTCAAACTAATAACGAATTAGTCTCGGCAATTCTCAGCGATCCAAAAACTTTTAATCCGGCACTTAGTAATGAATCACCAAATATATTTGGCTACGTGGGTGAGGGCTTAATTACTGAAAATGGTAAAGGCGAAATCCAGCCAGCATTAGCCGAATCATGGGTAATATCACCAGACAAAAAAAGCATCGTTTTTACGATCAAACCAAATTTAAAATGGTCAGATGGTGCGCCATTGAATGTCGATGATGTGGCATTCACTTTTAATGAAGTTTACTTCAATGAGGACATACCTACCGATACACGAGACATCCTCAAAATTGGCAAAGATCGAAAATTACCCACGGTCAAACAACTAGATGCCAATCGGATTGAGTTTACCACACCAGAACCATTTGCACCTTTTTTGCGATCGCTCGGAATTAGCATCCTCCCCGCTCACAAATTACGTCCTACCATTAAACAAAAAGATAGTAAAGGCAAGCCCTTATTTTTGAGTACCTGGGGCATTAATACCAAACCTGCGGATTTAGTTTCTAATGGTGCATTTATGCTCGATTCCTACACGCCTGGAGAAAGATTGGTTTTTAAAAAGAATCCTTACTACTGGCGCAAAGATACCAAAGGCAAGGCACAACCATATATTGACAAAATAGTTTGGCAAATTGTCGAATCTACCGATACATCCCTAGTCCAGTTTAGATCGGGTGGATTGGATTCATATAGTGTTTCACCGGATTTCTTTTCATTGCTCAAGAAAGAAGAACAAAAAGGTGGCTACAAAATTTACAATGGTGGTGCATCAACGGGGACTACTTTCATGTCTTTTAATCTTAATCAGGGAGAAAGAGAGGGAAAACCTTTAGTCGATCCAATTAAATCGCGATGGTTTAATAACGTTAAATTTCGTCAAGCGATCGCCTATGGTACCAATCGTCAACGGATGATTAATAATATCTATCGGGGCTTAGGTGCGGCTCAAGATTCACCAATTTCTGTGCCCAGCCCTTATTATCTATCGCGGGAAAAAGGATTACCTGGATATGACTACAATCCTCAAAAAGCAAAAGCATTATTTACCGCAGCAGGTTTTAAATATAACGAGCAAAATAAACTAATTGACGATCGAGGTAATCTAGTTAGATTTACACTGCTCACTAATTCTGGCAATAAAATTCGCGAAGCATTAGGCACTCAAATTAAACAAGATTTAGCTCTAATTGGTATCGATGTTGATTTTACGCCGATCGCTTTCAGCTTGTTAATTGATAAGATTGATAATTCACTCCAATGGGACAGTTTATTAATTGGATTCACAGGTGGAATTGAACCCAATGATGGCGCAAACTTTTGGTCTGTTGATGGTGGTTCTCATCTATTCAACCTCAAACCTCAAGTTGGTAAGCCCCCAATTACCGATCGTAAAATTGCCGATTGGGAAAAGAAAATTGACGATCTCTATATTCAAGCTGCCCAAGAATTAAATGAAACTAAACGTCGCCAGATTTATATCGAAACTCAGAAAATTACTCAAGAGAATTTACCATGTATTTATTTAGTTAATGCTCTATCCTTCTCAGCAATCAAAAACCGAGTCAAAGGAATTGACTATTCACCAATTAACGGTCCATTTTGGAATCTACATGAATTAACAATTACGGCAGATTAATCTTGATGTAGGGTGCGTTATGCTGGTGTCGTGCTTACCCTACAATCTATCCTACATTTAATTCTAAAAAACCAATAATAACTAATATCTAATTTCAATGAGTGAGATATCGAAACCCGAAAATATTTCCCGCCGTCAATTATTACAATGGGCTGGAGCAGGCTTGTTAGTAAATGTTGCGGGGACATTACTCTACGATCCAGTCGGCAGACTTTCCATGCCTGCAAATGAGTGGTTACAAGCATTACTACTATCGCCACAACCAACACCAGAATTTCCAATTTCAACGATAGAACCCGAACAACTAATTATTAATAGTTATCGCGGTACACCCTCAATCGATCCGACTAGATTTCAACTAAAAATCTCTGGCACAGTCGCTAATCCGCTCAGTCTCAAGATGACAGATATTCAGCAAATGCCATTGACATCGATGGTAATTCGGCAGGTATGTGTAGAAGGATGGGCAGCAATTGTGCAGTGGGGTGGTGTCAGATTGCGCGATTTATTGACACTTGCACAACCATTACCAACGGCTAAATATGTATATTTTCAATCTGCTGATGGTTACTATGAAAGTTGGGATCTAGCATCAGTGATTCACCCCCAAACTTTATTAGCTTACCAAATGAACGGCAAAGATTTGCCCAAAGAAAATGGCGCGCCATTACGGTTAGCTTCACCGATTAAACTTGGCTACAAACAGAGCAAATGGGTAACAGAAGTCATCGTCACCAGTCAATTGCTCCCGAAACGCGGCTACTGGGAAGATTTGGGCTATGAATGGTTTGCGGGATTGTAAAATTGCGGCGTTCTAGCAGAAATTTAGAAAAGTCGGGTTTGTAGCTAGCGTGGCGATTGCCATAAATAGTAGACAGATGAATAAGTGTCTACTTTAGTGGCGATCGAGTATTGTTTTGAAGTTAACTTAAAAGTAGCTCAGTTATTAAATTCGATCTTTATGAGCACCTAACTTATTCAGCCTCGATTCAGCCTTGCCAAATTTGACACCCCAAATGAATTATACCCCTGAAAATCCGAAATTACCCCCGATCGAGAAAATGACATTTGGCACCAAACTTGCCTATGGTGCTGGTGATGTTGGGGGAGCCATCATTGGTATTTTACTGCTATCTTATCTCTCGCCATTTTTTACAGATGTCGCTCATTTAGCACCTGGATTGGCGGGAGGAACACAACTAGTAGTCAGAGTTTGGGATGCTTGTATCGATCCAGTAATTGGGATTATGAGCGATCGCGGGGACATATTTGGTGCCAAAATTAAGGCTAAATGGGGAAGACGTTATCCGTGGATGCTATTTGCAGCGATTCCATTTGGGTTGTTTTTTATCTGTCAATGGTTGATTCCTTTTCCCGAAAGCAATCAGTGGGGTTTGTTTGGCTTTTATACATTGATATCGCTGCTATTAGGGACATTTTTTACGATGTACAGTCTCCCTTATACTGCGCTGACAGCCGAGTTAACCGAAGATTATAACGAACGCACTAGTTTGAATAGTTTTCGGTTTACATTTTCCCTCGGTGGCAGTATCCTAGCTTTATTAATTGCCAGAACTGTTTTTCAACAGGTAAAAGACCCCGCTCAACAGTATTTAACGATCGGGATTATTTGTTCGATTATTGCCGTATTGCCGATCTTCTATTGTGTCTGGGGTACCCAAGCGCGAGCGAAGTTGGTAAATCAATATCAAGCCGAGAGAGTCGAAAATACGACATCTTTACCACTCAAAGAACAACTAAGATCGGTTTTTACAAACCGCGCCTTTATGTTCGTCGTTGGAATTTATCTCTGCTCCTGGTTTAGCCTCCAACTTACCGCCGCAATTATTCCTTATTTCGCCGTCAGTTGGATGGGATTGCCCCAAGCAGATTCACCCCTGATTATCCTCGCCGTGCAAGGTACCGCACTAGGGATGTTATCTATCTGGAATAAAATTAGTCAAAAAGTTGGCAAAAAAGCAGTTTACTTCATGGGAACGGGATTCTGGATCATCTCCCAAGCGGGTCTATTCCTGCTCCAACCAGGTCAAACTGTGATGCTGTACATCCTAGCAGTGATGGCTGGATTGGGTGTCTCCACGGCTTATTTAGTCCCTTGGTCGATGTTGCCAGACGTGATCGAATTGGACGAACTCGAAACCGGACAACGCCGCGAGGGATTATTCTATAGCTTCATGGTATTCTTGCAAAAAATCTGTCTGGGTGTCGCGCTGGCAGTGATTTTACAGAGTTTAGAATGGACTGGCTATATTCATCCTACCGATGCCATTCTCGCGCCAGTTCAGCCACCCGCAGTGTTAATGGCAATCCGACTCGCGATCGGTCCAATTCCTACCATATCGCTAATTGGTGGTCTAATTCTCGCCTATTTTTACCCGATTACTCGCGAAAAACATCAACAGATTTTGTTGCAATTAGCCGAACGCCGGAAATCGATCGATAATTAATGGCGTTGCTGCTCATGTTAATTATTAATTAATAATCGATCGATAGTTTGGAGAATCTGTTGATATGTTTTGCTATCACCGCGATCGAGATAGAGATTTGCAGCTTTATGATAGTCGGTAATTGCGCCAGTACGATCGCCAAGTTGAGCATAAATTTTGCCACGTTGATAATATGCGGGGGCATAATTAATGTCAATGTTGATGCTATGACTAAAATCAGCTAATGCCGCTGCTGTATCTCCCAACTGTTGATAGCTACAACCTCGTTGATAATAAGCATCGAGATAATCTGGATTGATGTTGATCGCACGTTGGTAATTTGTGACTGCGTATCCATGTTCGTTGTATGTAGATAGCAACCAACCTCTTTGGTAATAAGCCAAACTAAATTCTGGATATAAATGGATCGAGCGTTCGAGATCTTCTAACGCGCCGTGGATATCGCCAATTTCACTGCGGGTAACTGCTCGATTGTAGTAAGCATAAATGTGGTCGGGGTCGAAGTAGATTGTCTGAGTATAATCAGCAATTGCACCATATTTGTCACCCAAATATTGACGGGCATTCCCGCGATGATAATAGGCGTAAAAGTATTGAGGATCGAGAGCTAAGGTTTTGGTATAATCATCGATGGCAACTTGATGATTGCCGATTTGACGATGACAAATTCCGCGATTGTAGTAAGCGATCACTAAATTTGAGTCGAGACTAATAGCTCGATCGTAATCGACTAGAGCTATTAAGAAATCGCCCTGAATTCGGTGAATATTTGCCCGATTACTATAAGCTACTGCAAATTCTGGATCCAAGATGATTGCTTGACTGTATCGATCGATTGCCTTATCATACTCGCCCATTTGACAGTAGGCATTGCCCTGATTATTATAAACACTAACAAAATCTGGCTGCAAGTCGATCGCCCGATCATAGTCAGCAATAGCTGCGGAAAAATTACCAATTTGGGTGTAAATAATTGCTCGATTATTATAGGCAATTGGCGAGTAGGGATTAATTTTTAGAACATTAGTAAAATCCGAGATTGCACCATCGACATCGCCAAAATGTTGGCGTAAATTACCCCGATTATTGTAGGCAAGTACTAAGCGTGGATTTAATTCGATTGCCGTAGTATAATCATCGATCGCACCTTGATTATCATACAATTGGGCTTTCGCAGTACCCCGCATCACATATTCGATCGCATTTGCCGGATGAATTAGTAAATTTTGACCGTGCTGAAAATCGATACTGGCATGAGGATCTGGCTGATGTCCAAAACACGTCGCTAGTGCTCTCCCAATATAGGCGACTCCGCAATCTGGATCGAGTTGCACTGCGGTATTAAAATCATCCCAGGAGCCTGGATAATCGCCTTGATAGCGTCGAGCATTCCCTCTACCACAATATGCCTCGATACAGCGATTATCGAGGGCTAGAGCGCGATCGTAAGTAACGATGGCTTGGGTACAATCACCAATTTCATAAAATCCCGTACCTCGATCGACTAATAATTTAACATGTCTGGCGATCTCCATCCGATTACCAGGATGAGCATACTGTTGGATCAGCAGTTGCGACATTACTCTGATCGTAGCTTGCCAAGCTGCGGTTATTGACGGATACTGTTGTTCGGGTGCGGTAGAAATTAATCGATCGAGCACCGTCGCTAATTCAGATCGCTGCACCACTGGAGAGTCTACCCCAACGATGTGAGGTGCTAGTTGTTGCCATTGTTGACTGACGATGGATGGCAGATTTTCCCCAGATTTACCGATAGCCGCCGAGATCGCAATCTCACCTAATGTCCGTAAATTATCTTGAACTAAAAATAAATCTTCCTGTGATACTTTGTGGAGAATCGGTAAATTAATCAGGACTAATTTGCGATCGAGACTCCGGCGGACGATCTGACTCAACGATACCGGATCGGGAGTCATCGTACATTGATCAATATCGTGCAAGATTTCCAATAAGTCTACCAGCAACATCACCACTTGTGACTGACTCCAGGGTCGATTTGCCAATAATTCTCGCGCCAAAGGAGTTCCCACCACAAACTCTCTAACAACGTAAAAAGCATCTCCTTCCGCAAAATAACTATAAACGATCGGCAGTCGATCGACATGACGAGTCAATGCATGTAGACTCTGCGCGGAAAGCACTGCTCGGTACCAATCAGAACTATCTGGAGTTGGATCGGCTATTTCATAGCGATGAATCGCACATTTGAGTTGAATATTACCAGGAATTTGCAGATCGATCGCCAAATACGTAGTAACGGATCCATTCTGTCCCAATTGTTCCAGAATTTGATAACGCTGTTGAAGAGTAGATCCAATTGGATTCACTATCTCTACACTCCTAGTATTCTCTTGCAAGTTATTCAAAGTTTACTATTCATTGACTACCACTAATGTCTATTTTTACACATCGATTAGCAGATATGTGGCAATGAACACTTGACAAACTGCTGAAATAACTTGCGCCATTTTTTCCTTGACAATACCGGATTCAGTCTTAAGCTAGATTATCGATGCTGAAGATTGACAATCTCGGCTGGCGCGAATGCTCCAAATTCAGTGATAATTGCCTGAATTAAATGAGCTGGAGTTACATCAAAAGCTGGGTTGTAAAATTCAACACCAGGCGGACAAACAATCGTTTCACCGATTTGATAAAGCTCCGCAGGATGCCGTTCCTCGATCGGAATCAGACTACCATCGCTGAGACTGAAATCGATCGTCGAAAGCGGTGCCGCCACAAAGAACGGGATATTGTGAGCCTTAGCTACGATCGCTAAATTATAAGTTCCAATTTTGTTCGCAGCATCACCATTTGCCGCAATTCGATCGGCACCAACCACCACAGCATCGATGAGTCCCTGCTTCATACAATGTGCCGCCATACTATCAGCAATTACCGTCACCGGAATCCCCTCTTGAACGCATTCCCAACTAGTCAATCTCGCACCTTGCAAGCGGGGACGAGTCTCATCCGCATACAACCGCGCCAAACGTCCCTCCGTCCATGCCGAACGAACAACTCCAAGGGCAGTACCATAACCAGCCGTTGCCAGGGCACCTGCATTGCAGTGAGTGAGCAAACACAACTTGTCTGGACTACTAGGTAAAGCAGCTAAACCATGCGCCCCGATTGCCTGACAAGTTTCGATATCTTCTGCATTAATCTTTTGCGCCGCCACCAATAATTGCTCGGCGATTTCCGCGACACTTCCCGCACAACTAGCGGCGGTTTTCTCCATCCGATCGATCGCCCAAAACAAGTTTACCGCCGTCGGACGTGTCGCTCTGAGCATCTTGCCAGTTTCATGTAGCTGCGCCAAAAACTCAGCCCGATCTGTCGTACTAATCTCCCTCGCACCCAAATACATCCCATACGCCGCCGCCACCCCAATCGCTGGCGCGCCCCGCACAATCATCGTCGAAATCGCTTGCGCCATATCTTCCACTCGACTGATTTCGACATGAGTATACTCATTCGGCAATCGATTTTGGTCGATTAGGAGGACACGATTGTGATGCCAGCGAACGGGATAAACAGGGGTATTCATGGCTTGAAAAATAGGATACGATCTAGCAGTCCAGACCAAAATTTTATCATCGAAGTTGAGGATAGTTGTGATTAGAAAGAATCAGTTTTGGCAGTATCTAGTCGGTTCGATCGCGATTACACTCTTGATTCCTGGTATTGCTAGTGCTCATACTGGATTTAGCGACCATAGTGGATTTTTGCATGGATTGGCACACCCGATCGGTGGTTTAGACCATATTCTGGCGATGGTAGCTGTCGGATTATGGGCAGCTCAGATCGGCGGGAAGGCTCTATGGTTAGTTCCAGGTGCTTTTGTGATTACGATGGCTGGTAGTAGCGTGCTGGGGCAGTTGGGCGCAATTTTACCAGGTGTCGAACATTGGTGGTGGTGTCGTAGTCGTTGGCGCAGTTTATATATTTGTAAATAATTAAGTACTCGCGCAAAATTGATTACACAAAATATTGGCTAAAATCTTTGACTAGTATCGGGTACGTGTGTATTTAATTTTGAATAGTTACTTAGTAACTTATAGGGTGGGCAACTTGCCCACCTTAAATTTTTTAGAGTGGTAGCAATCGTCGATGAGTAGCTTAACCTCTACAGGTTAACTTTGCTGTGAGGAAATAAAATAGGATTGAGATTGCAATGCTTAAATCCTCACTCGATCGATAGGTACTTCATTTAGTAACCGCGAGATCGCGTGACTCCCTTGTCGATTGCTAGTTGTGATAATTCGATGGGACAGAACATAGAGAGCCAGATCCTTGACATCATCAGGAATAGCGTAAGCACGCCCTTGCAGCCATGCCCAAGCTTGAGTTGTCCGGTAGAGAGCAACACAGCCACGGGGACTGACTCCCAGGCTAATTTCGCTGTCCTGTCGAGTGGCGCGGACGAGATCGACGATGTATTGTTGAATTGCGGGATCTACTTTGATTTGCTGACACTGTTGCTGGATGGCTTGGAGTTGCGCTAGCGAAATACAAGGTTCTAAATCAGAGATCGGCGTTCCAGTTGCCAATCCTTGGAGCATTTGCAGCTCCTCTGCTGCCTCTGGATATCCCAAACTCAGCGAAATCGCAAATCGATCCATCTGCGCCTCTGGCAGTGCAAAAGTCCCGTGTGATTCGATCGGATTTTGAGTCGCAATTACAAAGAAAGGTGCTGATACCGGACGCGAAATTCCATCCAATGTGACTTGTCTTTCCTCCATTACTTCCAATAATGCCGATTGGCTGCGCGGAGTGGCGCGGTTGATCTCATCTGCAAGTAAAATATTAGTGAAAACTGGGCCAGGCATAAATTCAAACTCTCGACTACCTGGATTCCAGATATTGGTGCCAGTAATATCAGCAGGTAGTAAATCTGGCGTACACTGGATCCGTTGAAATTTACCCTCGATCGATTTAGCCAGAGATTTAGCCAATAACGTCTTCCCAACTCCAGGGACATCTTCCAATAGCACATGTCCCCCAGCCAGCAGAGCTGTCAACACAAGCTGAATTGGGCGATCTTTCCCGACAATCTGCTGGGCAATATTCGCAGTAAGTCGCTGAATCG
Organism: Chamaesiphon sp. 336R_metabinner_41; assembly: GCA_025359915.1. Classification (GTDB taxonomy): domain Bacteria; phylum Cyanobacteriota; class Cyanobacteriia; order Cyanobacteriales; family Chamaesiphonaceae; genus Chamaesiphon. The sequence goes on from JANYDE010000077.1 coordinate 31,279, forward strand.
GTGAGGAAGAGATGATCGTAGGCATAATTTGATTAAGGGATAGGTAATAGGTAATAGGTTCGCTTGTTCTAAACCATCGCTAATCGGTAATCGAACGGATTGCCATCATGATTGGTATTACCTTATTTTTCCCAATTTTGATCGAGATTATGCTAGTTAGGGGCAGCATAAATTAAAGTGCTATTTCTGGAAAGAGATGGGAGATAGTTAATAAGTACGTGTGTGCAATTATTTATCAAATAGATTACGCCCGAACCCTAGATGGTGGGCTATTAACTATTAACTAAACCACTAAACCACTCGATCAATATAAATAAAAAAGCAGCAATTCTCGATCGAGAATTGCTGCTCTGCTAGCTAGTAATTAATTACTAATTGTTATTTGTGCGAATCCATAATGGAGCAGAACGCGCCAACATCAACCAGCGACCATCATCAGTTACATAACCAATTTCAGTTAAATAACGATGTTCGCTTTGATTGATCGGTAGTTCCAAATCCCAATCTGAATCACTGCATTCAAACTCTTGGAAAGTAGTTGGTAATTCAGTATTATCGTCAACATTGGTGACATCATAAAGCCGAACGACCAATTTCTGACCACCTTGCTCGCGCAACTGTCGTTTCAACCGCACAGGGATTTCCCAGTGAGCGTAGGCTTGAGTCGAACTAGGCGAAACAAGAGTAATTTGACCTTCACTGTACAAAGAACCAGCAACATCATCGCGATTGCTAGTTGGAGCATCTTTCCCCTGAAGGAAGGATTGGACGGCTTGTCCAGCTCCAACGGTAGCCGCCGCACCACCAGCCAAAGCAGCACCACCGAAATCTTTACCATCTGCTAGTAAATCGGAGGCTTTATCTTTGAGATTGGATAGGAAGTCACTGGTTTCAGGCTTTGGGATTTCGTTGCTGATATCCCCAGTTTCTTCACCAAGTAAGTCGGATAAACCCGCAAACGGATCTTCATCAAAACCATCAAGGCTGATTTCTTCTAAATCGCGATCGAAAGTATCCATTTCTAGATTTGGTAGATCTACATTGGCAACCTCTGGCTGTTTATTGCCACCAAGTAGAGCGGCACCACCAGCGACGGCTGCGCCTCCAGCAGCTACGGCTGCGGCACCACCACCTTTGAGGAAGTCACCAGCTTTATCACCTAAGTTACTAAAATCAAATGGATCGTCATTGAGATCGGGAATTAAATCAGCAGCTTTATCTTTAAGATCGCCAGCTTTATCAGCGACAGCTCCTAAAGGATTGCCAAAATCAAACGGATCGTTGCCATCTCCAGTTTCATCTAGCCAGAGTTCTTCTGGTGCTTCCTCCTTGGATGCACCGAAGAAATCAGCCACTGATTGACCTGCGCCACCCGCTAAAGCTGCTCCGCCAGCTAATGCAGCAGCACCACCTGCGACAACAGTTCCGCCACCATCTTTGATTAAATCGCCGAACTTATCGACAATTCCGGCTTTTGGTTCGAGACTGACATCTGGGATGAGATCGGCAGCTTTGTCTTGAATTCCTTCAAGTGGATTTTGGAGGTCAAAATTAGGTGATTCGAGACTGAGATCCGAAGATTCAGGTCGATCGAATAACTTGCCTGCGCCACCAACTAAGGCTGCACCACCAGCAAGAGTAGCACCACCCAGAGCAGCAGCGGCTGCGCCACCACCTTGAATTGTGTCGCCAACCTTGTCCTTAATGCCCTCTAAGGGGTTGTTTATCCCTAAATCGGGGATGAGGTTAGAAGACTTGTCTTTCAATCCTTCTAGGGGATTTGAGAGGTCAATCTCAGGAGCTTTAATTTCGGGCAGACGGATTTCTTCAACCCGATCTGAAGCGGAGTCAAAGATTCCTTTGCCGAGCGCGGCTGCGGCTGCGGCACCACCAACTATCGCGGCACCACCAGCGATACCGATGTCATCAGCTTTAGTTTTGACAGTATCGACGACACCATTAAAGTTAATATTTGGTGTTTTGTTGACAGGTGGCGATGGTAAAGTCGCGGACAGATCGCCAGATCTTAAATCGCCAGATCTTAAATCGCCAGAGGGACGATAGCCACCTGTTGCAGAGGATAAATCGCCAGACAGATCGCCAGATAAGCCATCGATCGAAGTTCTAGGCTTTGGCTGTGGTGGATAAAGTGGTTTGATTCCGGTTGTTACTTCAGGAACAGGTGCTACAGGAGGCGTTGCTGCTGGTTTTTTGCGACCAAATAGCCATAGTAGTCCACCCGCAATCCCCACTAGCGGTAAAATCCACCAGGGAAATCCACCTTTGCCAGTAGTAGCCGCCGGAGTTACGGTGCCGGGAGTTCCTTCGCCAGTTGTACTAGGAGTTGGAGTTGGATCGGTAGTGGTGGCTGGGGTTGGAGTAGTGGTTGCGGCTGGGGTTGTCGCCACCGCAGCTACTCCACTCGCCATTGCTGTTTGAACGGCAGGATCGCTAGCATAGCCGAGAAATGCTTTCGCACCGTCGCTGACTTTGCCGCCTTTATTTTTGTAGGCGTAAACTAATGGCTGCGAAAATGGATATTTGGGATTATCCGGCTGCGTACTATGGAGGGTGACGGCTCTAATTCCAGGAATATTTTTGATTTGGTCTGCTGGTGCATAACCAATGCCATCATCGCCCAGTTTATCGACAACTGATTGGGTCGAATCTTCAGTTAATTTTTCGGAGTTGCTGCCAGTTTTGAGTTTGCCATTTTGGAAAACTGGATAGTTGGCAAATGCTCGTCGGGTATCGCTGGAATCAGGTCGATCGATGACCTTGATTTTTCCTTTGATTCCTTTGGCACTAGGCAATTGCGACCAGTCCGTGACGTCCCCACGATAGATTTTGGCAAAATCTTTGAGGGTCAGGTTGCCAGTGTATGGATTATTGCTTTTGACGATGATGGCGATTTTGGATCTACCAATCGTCTTCGCCGCCAAACCTTGTGCTTTTTCTTCTTTTGTTAGGGCGCGACCGATACCAGCGAGATCGGCTTTGTCGTCAGCAACTGCTTTGACTCCACTATCACTACCTTGGTATTGTGTTGGTACAGCGACATCCGTACCGGGGAATTGCTTCTGAAATCGATCTTTGAGACCTTGATTGACAGCTTGCAGGCTACTAGAACCATCAATCTGCACTTTTGTTCCTGCTGTCACGGATGTGGGCAGAGGGAAGTTATCAACAGCGGTCTGGGCACTAGCTTCAAGGGTAGTGCCACCAGCTACTAATAGTAGTGCTAGAGTTACGATTGAACTACTTTGCTGTTTCATTGTGTAACAACTAGTTTTGTGGATATTGTAATCAACAATAGCTTAGATGTCCATTGTCTGAATAGATGCTTAATCAAATCCGCCGTAAAGCAAATGTATAATCAGCAACTTAAAATAAGCTAGCGAAAGAATTACTTGGACAGGCTTTACGCTGACTGGCGAATCGATTTTAGTTTTAATTTTAAATCTTAAATCTTAATTTATCGAGGTTTTGAGACAGTTTTCTTAAAATCACCAGACAGTAGCGTGTTCAGATCCTAACCGATTTTGTTGAGTTCGATCGATATAAATGTTACGGTTTCATTAAGATACAGGCGAATTATTTGCCAACAGAGACGCTCTGCAAACAAAATTTTACGTGCCATCCATAAACCCCAATCCATCAAATGAGCAATATCCGCCGGAAGAAGTCAGGGAAAGTTGGTCGAAACGATCGATTCTCATTTGGAGCAGCGGGAAATCAATCGATCGGACGCAGATCTCCAGATCGCGATCTGCTCAAACGAAGACTGACGATAATCCTGATGGCATTGGGTTTTGGTGCGTTGGGGCTAGTGGTAAGATTGGTGTGGTTGCAGGTTATTGATGCACCTAACTTGCAGCAGAAAGTACAAGATCAACAGACTGTCACTATTCGTCCTGTTGTCCCTCGACGGACGATTGTAGATCGATCTAATAATCAAATTGCGATCGACAGACCCAGCTATACTTTCTATGCACATCCATCATTATTCAGCGAAGTTATCTTTGACAAAGGGAAATCAAAAAAAGGTACTAAAGTCAAGATTTCGCCTGCAGATATGGCGCAAAGACTAGCACCAATTTTAGAACGCGACCCCCAAGAATTGCAGGTCAAATTTCAACAACGGCAGACAGGAGTGCTCCTGGGTACGGGCTTAGGTGAAGACATTAAAAATCGGATTAGAGCCTTGAAACTGGATGGTTTGGATCTCACCCAGGGAGAACTAGATTACACGCGGTTCTATCCTCAAAATGAAATGCTGGCAGAGGTTTTGGGGTATCTGGATTGGGAGCACAAACCCCAGGCAGGAATCGAACGCAGCCAGTCGGCAATCTTGGAGCGGAAAGTGAGTCAGTATCCGCTCACCAAAGAAGCTAGTGGGGACATTTTACCCGATCGAGTCACCGCCGATTTTTTGCATACTGATGATTTGAAGTTGCGTCTGAGCGTAGATCTTCGGCTCCAACGAGCGGCGAGAACAGCCCTGCGCCAGCAGATGCAGACATGGAGTGCTAAACGGGGTACGGTAATTGTGATGGATGCCGATACGGGAGCTTTACGCTCGATGGTTGTCGAGCCTACCTACGATCCGAATAATTATTCCAGAGATGTGGAGAATTATGGCAAAATTGTCGGCAAGGCTCGGCAAACAAGCTTGCTCCAAAACTGGGCCGTGTCTGAGCCATCGGAGACAGGATCGACTTTCAAGCCGATTAACATCGCAATCGCGTTGGAAAATGACGTAATTACACCAAAGACCATTATTAACGATCCAGGTTTGATCGTTATTTACCCTGGCACTCCACCGATTCGCAATTCCCATCTAGAAAAAAACGGCGATATTGATATTGCCACAGTACTGCAAGTTTCCAGCAATGTAGCGATGGTCAAAATCATTCAAAAGCTGAATCCAAATGTTTACTATAATTGGCTACAACGGATTGGGCTAGGTCAAAAATATGGAATTGATTTACCTGCCGAAGGTCAAGGTAAAATTCATAGTCGGCGTGAATTTTTATCATCCAAATTTTATGCGGCAAATACTGCTTTTGGACAAGGATTTACACTGACACCGATGCAACTTGTCACCCTAACTGGAAGTATTGCCAATGGGGGTAAACTAGTTACACCGCATGTCGTTGAAGGTCTATTTGATAGCGAGGGCGTGCGCAAAGATAAACCGACGGTACCAGAACCAGTGCAGATTTTTTCACCCAAGAATGCTCAGGCGGTATTGGAGATGATGGAAACTGTTGTCACCAATAAAAGAGGTTCGGGGAAAACTGCCCAAATTCCTGGTTATCGGATTGCCGGAAAAACTGGAACCGCCCAACAAGTTGTCAATGGTGGGTATAAAGATGACAATCAAAAAATTACCAGCTTTGTCGGTATTTTACCTGTAGATGGTAAGCATCGTTATGTCGTTTTTGCGGCACTAGATCGACCAAAAGGAGGCAAAACTGCGCTAGGTAGTACTGTGGCCGCTCCAGTTGTCAAGACAGTGATGGAATCATTAATCTCGATCGAAGGTATTCCACCGAGCGATCCTAGTCAAGTCGGTAAGGAAGCAAAAATTAAGTAATAAGTAATAAGTAATAAGTAATAAGTAATAAGTAATAAGTAATAAGTAATAAGTAGTAGAGTGGGCACTGCCCACCAGCTAGGTTTTAGGCAATTTCTAATTAATAAATATTTGTACATATCTACTTATTAAACGGTGGTTAATACAGAAAAGCGAGGTCAAATCAATTCTCAATTCTCAATTCTCAATTCTCAATTCTCAATTATTCATTGCTGCTTACATCGACTACCTAATTGGTGATCCGTGGGGATGGCTGCATCCGGTGCAGGTGATGGGATGGGGCATCGATTGGTTTACGAAGATCGCGCTCAAATATTGTCAGCAATCTTACTCGCGGCGGATGGCGGGGGTGGTGTTATTTTGGGGAACGATTTTGAGTGTGGCGGGAGTGAGTTGGTTGACAATTTATGTCTGTGAGTCGGTGCATCCTGGGTTGAGTATTGTAGTTCAATCGATCTCCTTGGCAAGTTGTTTCGCGGGGAGAAGTTTGCGCCGAGCTGCTGAGGATGTACTTGCAGCAATCGATCCTGAGGATCTGAGTTTAGCTCGATCGAAATTGAGTATGTATGTGGGGCGAGATACTGATAATCTGACTATTGCTGAGATCGATCGAGCTATTCTAGAGACGGTGACTGAAAATGCGATCGATGGGGTCATGGCTCCACTATTTTATGCGATCGTTGGTCTATTTGTGCCCACTGTGGGGGCTGTACCCCTCGCAATGGCGTATAAGGCGGCTAGTACTCTAGATTCGATGGTCGGCTATCGACGTGAGCCATACACCGATATTGGCTGGTTTAGTGCGAAGTCTGAAGATCTCCTGACTTGGCTACCCTGTCGGCTGACAGTTCTGACATTGAGTCTGATTTCAGGTAAACCTGTGACAGTTTGGCGGCTATGCTTACGAGATGCCAACCAAGATCCCAGTCCCAATTCTGGCTGGAGTGAATGTGCCTATGCCGCGGCATTGGGGGTACAAGTTGGCGGCATAAATTATTATCGGGGAGAAGTACAATCAAAGCCACTATTGGGCGACAATCTCCAACCGATTACAGCGGATATTATTCAGCAAGCTCTAAAGTTGACTCGTTATAGCTTTATATTGTGGTTAGGACTACTAGCGATCTCTGCTACACTTTGCACCGTCATAATTTGAGGTCAGGGTTTAGGCTTTAAGGAAAATGCTTCCCATCTCCCCGTCCCCCCGTCCCCCCATCTCCCCATCTCCCCCACTCCCCCCTCCCATGACTAGTCAACTCAATCGCCCCACAGTTCAAACATTACCGAATGGATTGACGATTATTGCCGAACAGATGCCTGTGGAGGCTGTAAATCTGAATATCTATCTCAATGTTGGTTCCTTCCTGGAAACTGATGCAATCAATGGGATGGCGCATTTCCTCGAACATATGGTATTCAAAGGGACATCCAGATTGGCTGCGGGAGAATTTGAGCGGCGAATAGAAGAACGTGGTGCGGTGACAAATGCGGCGACGAGTCAGGATTATACTCACTATTACATCACTACCGCACCCAAAGATTTTGCGGCTCTCGCTCCACTCCAGATTGATGTTGTCACCAATCCACGTATTCCTGATGATGACTTTGCCAGAGAGAAATTAGTAGTCCTAGAAGAAATCCGGCGATCGAATGATAACTCCTCCCGTCGGATCTATCAACAGGCGATCGAGGTCGCATTTGCCAAGCTACCATATCGGCGACCAGTTTTAGGGCCAGAAGCCGTGATTGAGGGCGTTACACCGCAACAGATGCGTTATTTTCATGCGACTCATTACCAACCGACAGCGATGACAGCGGTAGCTGTTGGGAATCTACCTGTCGAGGAATTGATTAATATCGTTGCTGATGGTTTTGCCGCTCAAAGCGGTAGCAATCCTACGCTGGAATTTGTGGGTAAAAAATCTCATCCAGCTCCCGAAGCTGCCTTTACACAAGTAGTCCGTCAAGAACATATCGATCCGAGTCTCCAACAGGCAAGATTGATCATGGTGTGGCGGGTTCCTGGCTTGATGGATTTGTCCGAAACTTATCCGCTGGATATCCTCGCGGCAATCCTGGCATCGGGACGTACATCCCGCTTGGTCAAAGAATTGCGAGAAGCACGCCAACTAGTAAATAATATTAGCGTCAGCAATATGAGTAATCGGGTGCAGGGATTATTTTATCTCAGTGCTCAGTTACCCACAGAACATCTTGCCGAAGTCGAAAAAATTATTACCGAGCATATTTTCCAGATCCAAAACACCTTAGCGACTGAAGCCGAAATTTCTCGAATCCGTCGTCAAGTTGCCAATCGGTATATATTCGGACTGGAAACACCGAGCGATCGAGCAGATCTTTACGGTTATTATCAATCTGTAGTCGGAGATCTGACTCCAGCCTTAGATTATCCCCAACAAATCCAAGCTCTGGATGCCAAAACAGTTCAACTTGCTGCTTGCAAATACCTATCACCGAATGCCTATGGAGTGGTGACAGTCAAGCCAGCTTAAATAGTTGATAGTTTGTAGAATCTGTAGGTTGGATTGCCAATCTGAAGGGGTGCTTGTCACCCCTAGAACGTTTTTCCACAGTGGATTTTCCACAGTTGGATGAAGATTGAAAAGAAGCGAAAAGATGACATGATTAAAAACTGCCTTTCATATCATCATATCTCAGATCGAAATGTAGCAGATCGTACCAAATTAAACTAAGAATTCTGGTATAAGCATAGATCCACATTGTTGTCAATTTCGATCGACAACAAATTTACAATATCCCTACCAAACCCTGAGGAAATAGCGATAAAATCTAACTAGATTACCTCCGGTAGGCTACGCCAACGATTCCAGCTCCTCGCATCCACAATTAATCACTCACAAGATCGCTCGCACATGAACAATTCTACTCCTTCGACTATTTCTAACCAAGAACCATATTTCGGCCCGCGTTGGTTGGTGGAGGAGCGGGATGCTTGTGGTGTGGGTTTTATTGCTTGTCCAGCGGGGGATGTTAGTCATAAGTTGATCGAGCAAACGCTAACTGCGCTGACTTGCATGGAGCATCGCGGTGGTTGTAGTGCCGATCGAGATTCTGGCGATGGTGCGGGGATTCTGACGCAGATTCCGTGGACTTTATTTGATGCTTTGACATCAGGATTAGATCGATCGAATCTAGCAGTTGGAATGTTATTATTGCCCCAAGATGCGGCTAAACGTGCGCTGGCGAAGGGAATTATCGCGGACGTTGTTAGCAAGGAGCAGTGTCAATTAATTGGTTGGCGAGAAGTACCTGTCAAGCCGGAGACTTTGGGTGTTCAGGCGCGAGAAAATCAACCTTATATCGAGCAGTTAGTAATTGCGGGAACTGAGACTGGAGATGAGTTAGAGCGTCAGTTGTATATGGTGCGCCGCAAGATTGTCAAGGCGTTGCAAGCTGAGGGTTCAGTGAAGCCTGGGGATGATTTTTATATTTGCTCCCTGTCTAGCCGGACAATCGTCTACAAGGGCATGGTAAGATCGGCTGTATTGGGTGAGTTTTATAGTGATTTAACTAATCCTGAATTTACAGCAGCATTTGCAGTTTATCACCGCCGATTTAGCACGAATACTTTACCAAAATGGCCATTGGCACAACCGATGCGGGTGCTGGGACATAATGGCGAGATTAATACGCTCTTAGGTAATATCAATGGGATGACGGCGCGGGAAAGCGATCTCAATCATCCGCTGTGGAATGACAGGTTAAGAGAATTACAGCCGATTCTGAATCTGGATAATAGTGATTCAGGGACGTTGGATAATGTCTTAGAATTGATTGTGCGTTCGGGGCGGAGTCCGATCGAAGGCTTGATGATTATGGTACCAGAAGCGTACAAGAATCAGCCGGAATTAGAGAATTATCCTGAGATTACGGATTTTTACGAGTATTATTCGGGCTTGCAAGAAGCTTGGGATGGGCCAGCATTACTGGCTTTCTCTGATGGTAAGGTAGTGGGAGCGTCACTCGATCGGAATGGTTTGCGGCCAGCGCGGTATTGTATTACTAAGGATGGTTATCTCTATGTCGGCTCTGAAGCTGGGGTGGTGGATTTACCTGTAGATCAGATCGTCGAAAAAGGTCGGCTCGGCCCTGGCGAAACGATCGTGGTAGATTTAGAGACTAAGGAAATTCTCCACAATTGGGAAGTTAAAGAGCGCATCGCCAAAGCGCATCCCTATGGTGCGTGGTTAAAAGAACATCGTCAAACGCTATCGGTACAAACGTTTGAAGCTAGTTGTCGGTGGGAATCACCCAGCTTGCTCAATCAGCAGACGGCGTTTGGTTATACCGAAGAAGATGTATTGATGATCGTCAATGACATGGCGGAAAATGGCAAGGAGCCAACTTTCTGCATGGGCGATGATATTCCATTGGCGGTGTTGTCGGAGAAGGCGCACCCCATCTATGACTATTTTAAACAACGCTTCGCCCAAGTAACTAATCCAGCGATCGATCCGTTGCGCGAAAAATTGGTAATGTCCCTGGATGTTAGTCTGGGACGCAAGGGGAATTTACTCGAAGTCAAACCCGAATTTGCGGGGATGTTGAAATTAAATAGTCCCGTCTTAAATGAAGCGGAATTGGAAATAATTAAAGCTTCCTCCCTCGGAGCTGAATTTATCTCGACGCTCTATCCCGTCGATAATGGTGTCGGTGGCTTGAAATTAGCGATCGATAAATTATGCGCCGCCGCCCTCGCCGCCGTCAATACAGGTAAACAAATTATCGTCCTCAGCGATTGGCAATCTGGCGGTTTAACTGACGAAATTACTTACGTTCCACCCCTCGTTGCTGTTGGCGCGGTACATCATTATCTTACCGCCCAAGGCTTACGCGCGCGGGTGTCGATCGTTGTTGATACCGCTCAATGTTGGAGTACCCACCATTTCGCCTGTCTGATTGGCTTCGGCGCATCCGCTGTCTGTCCGTATCTCGCTTGGGAATCCGTGCGGAGTTGGTGGTGTGGCTCCAAAACTCAAGCCGCAATCGGACGCGGCGAACTGGAGATTTCGATCGACAAAGCCCAGGCTAATTACCGCAAAGCGATCGAAGATGGATTACTCAAAATCCTCTCAAAAATGGGGATCTCTCTCTTAACATCCTATCAGGGAGCGCAAATCTTTGAAGCGATCGGCATCGGGCGCGAAGTCCTCGATATCGCTTTCAAAGGCACCACCTCCCGCATCGGCGGTTTGACGATGGCGGATGTGGCGCAGGAAACCATGACTTTCCACCACAAAGCCTTCCCCAAAGAATTGAAGAAACTCGAAAACCTCGGCTTCTTCAACTACCGCCCCAGTGGTGAATACCACATGAATAGCCCCCAATTGGCGAAAGCTCTGCACAAAGCGGTGGATGCCTACCCCAACCAAGCGGGTTATGACCACTATGAAACCTACAAAAAATATCTCCAGGAACGCCCCGTCACGGCTCTGCGCGACCTGTTAGACTTCAAATCCGATCAAAACTCCATTTCCCTCGACGAAGTAGAGTCTGTGACCGATATCGTCAAACGCTTCTGCACGGGTGGGATGTCCCTCGGCGCACTCTCCCGCGAAGCCCATGAAGTCCTCGCCATCGCGATGAACCGAATTGGCGCAAAATCCAATAGCGGCGAAGGCGGCGAAGATCCCGTCCGCTATAAAACGATCGATGATGCCGTCGAAGGTAAATCCGCGATCCTCCCCCATCTCAAAGGCTTACGCAATGGCGATACTGCTAAAAGCTCGATCGTCCAAATCGCATCGGGACGGTTTGGAGTCACCCCGCAATTCTTGATGAACGGCAAACAAATCGAGATCAAACTCGCTCAGGGAGCTAAACCAGGCGAAGGCGGGCAATTGCCAGGGCCAAAAGTCAGCCAGTATATCGCCATGCTCCGCCGCTCCAAACCAGGCGTAATGCTGATTTCACCCCCACCGCACCATGATATCTACTCGATCGAAGATCTAGAGCAACTAATCCACGATCTCCACCAAATCAACCCCAAAGCCTCTGTCTCCGTCAAACTAGTCGCCGAAATCGGCATCGGTACGATCGCCGCTGGAGTCGCCAAAGCCAACGCCGACATCATCCAAATCTCTGGACACGACGGCGGTACCGGAGCATCCCCCCTCTCCAGCATCAAACACGCAGGCACCCCGTGGGAACTAGGTTTAACCGAAGTTCACCGCGTCTTGATGGATAATAAACTCCGCGATCGAGTCCTGCTCCGCGTCGATGGTGGCTTAAAATCTGGTTGGGATATCATCATCGCCGCCCTGATGGGTGCCGAAGAATATGGGTTCGGATCGATCGCAATGATCGCCGAAGGCTGCATCATGGCGCGAGTCTGCCACACCAATAAATGCCCCGTCGGCGTAGCCTCCCAGCGCGAAGATCTCCGCGCCCGTTTCCCAGGCATTCCCGAACAAGTCGTCAACTTCTTCCTGTTTATTGCCGAAGAAGTCCGCAGCATTTTGGCTCGTCTCGGTTACAAGTCCCTCAACGAATTAATCGGACGTGCCGACTTATTCACCCTCCGCCCCGAAGCCAAATTAACCAAGGTTGCGGGAATTAACCTCGACTGTCTGACACAATTACCGGACACTAAACTCGATCGATCATTCTTAATTCACGGCGATATCCATGCCAACGGACACGTATTAGATAATGAGATTCTATCAGATGTAGATGTGCGAGATGCGATCGACAATCAAGGCGTAGCGACTAAATCATATAACGTCGTAAATACCGATCGATCTGTAGGTGCCCGCATCTCCGGTGCAATTGCCCTCAAATACGGCGACAGCGCATTTGAAGGACAACTCACCCTCAACTTCGAGGGAGCCGCAGGGCAAAGCTTCGGAGCATTCAACCACGAAGGAGTCAGCCTGATCCTCACAGGCGAAAGCAACGACTACGTAGGCAAAGGCATCAACGGCGGCGAAATCGTGATCAAACCCTATACAGGCACGATCTTCGACACCAGCCGCAACGTAATCATCGGCAACACCTGCCTCTACGGAGCCACAGGCGGCTACCTCTATGCCAACGGACGCGCAGGCGAACGATTTGCCGTCCGCAACTCTCGCGCCACAGCCGTAGTCGAAGGTACAGGCGACCACTGTTGCGAATACATGACAGGTGGTGTCGTAGTAGTCCTCGGACAAGTCGGGCGCAACGTCGGCGCAGGGATGACAGGTGGTTTGGGTTATTTCCTCGATGAGGACGACACCTTCATCGCTAAAATCAATCCCGAAATCGTCAAATGGCAACGGGTACAAACAGCCGCAGGTGAACAGCAATTGAAGGAGTTAATTGCAGCGCATGGTGCGAAAACGGGCAGTCAGAAGGCGCAAGAAATCTTGAGTCGCTGGACGGAATATCTGCCTAAGTTCTGGCAGTTGGTTCCTCCTTCGGAGGCGGAAACGCCCGAAGCCAGTGCGAAACAGGCTGTGAGTGCTTAGGAATGAGATAAGGTGGGGTCAATACAGCCAGCGGTTGAAACCGCCGCTGGTGTTGCAAAGTCCGCCTACGCGGACTAAAACTAGCACAAATCATTTAGCCGAAACGTATTGAGGGTGGAGTAATTCACCCTACCCTTCAATGTCTTAAACTGGCTAGGCTACAATAGGGAGAGAACGATCGGCGAGTACCAAAAATTTTATGGGAACTATCACTATTGAGTTAAAACTCGATGTCCAACCGCAACAACTGCTTCAACAAGCGGCAGCTAATTGGGGATTTACACTTCAAGAATATTTGCAGGAATTGGCTCTCAATTCGATCGATGAAGGAACACCAACACGCGAAAAGATTGAATTAGATGCCAATGATGCCCAATTGTTAAATAGTTATCTTAACAATCCTCCTGTCGCCAATCCCGCGCTGCAAAGATCGATCGTCGAGCATCAACAAAAATATGGTCAATGGTAGATAAGTGGACATTTCGTGCTTTAGATAAATCGCTTGACCGACAGAGTTTTGATTGTGGAGTTGTCGAACTAAATGACTATCTCCATCGATATGCTAGTCAAAACCACCGTAAGGGAATTGCCACAACATTTGTCGCGTTGGCTAATGCTGACGATCGCCAGATAGCAGGCTATTATTTGGAAGTTTGCCAATATCGATATATGGTTGTGAATTTGAAGAAATAGATGGAAAGAAATTTTTAGCGATCAATGATATATTTGGAGGGCAAATTAACATTATTTATCAAGGTGAAGAAACCTTTTTAGCAATGGAGAGAGATAAGCGTATATTGTCGATTTGAGTTTGAGACTATAGTTGCGATCGATCCTAGACAAGAATTTAGTACTTTGAGTTGTCGATCGATTAAAATAAAAATAGACCAGATTAACTATACCTAGACTGATTTGTATGACTAAGTTACTGGAAGAAGCGATCGCACAACTAAAAACCCGTCCGATTAGTGAGCAAGATTCGATTGCTGCCCTGATTCTAGAAGAACTCAACGACGATAATCGATGGGATGAATCATTTGCGCGTTCTCCCGATCTGTTGGCTAAACTTGCTGGTGAAGCAATGGCAGAACATCGCGCTGGCAAAACGCAGGAATTAGATCCAGAAACGCTGTGAAATCTATTACCACCCCTCAGTTCCGTCAGATGTTTGCCGATCTCCCAAAGCAAATTCAGGATCGGACTCGCAGAGCATATCGCCAATTCCAGCAAGATCCCAGTTATCCCAGCTTACGTTTTAAGAAAGTTCATCCCAAACTACCGATTTATTCCGTCCGCATCAATAAAGACTATCGAGCCGTCGGTCAATTAGATGAAGACTCGATCGTGTGGTTTTGGGTTGGTTCTCATGCCGAATACGATCTGTTACTCGATAACTTTTAGGACTTGCGATCGATGTTCGCATTGCCCGATTTGGTAAAGCAATGCTGGCGCGATAAAGATAGAATCATTGCCTAGCTTGGAACATAGCTTATAATAGTAGAATCGAGACTCGATCATAGATCGAAGAACAGAGGTATTAACCTATGGACACAGCCTTTCCCCCTGAACTAGAGCTTTCGCAAGAGAAAGACACCCACCAGCAAGAAATACAAGAGAAAGAGATTGATACTATCCTTGCCCAGATTGGACTTAGCGATCTTCGTATTCAAGCAGATCAGGCAGAGACCGTTGACCTTTGGTCTGCCTTCAGCAATCGATTAAAAGTAGATACAAGAAAGATGATTTCAAGCTTGACATCGTGAGGAATTAAACAATGCTGTTAATCGTATCGCAAACTATCCCGATCGAACTTGATGCCGATGGTGTCGCCAGAGTAGGTAAAACACGAGTAACCCTAGATACAGTCGTTGCAGCCTTCAATCAAGGTGCAACTGCCGAAGAAATTGTCTATCGATATCCAGCACTGAAATTATCAGACGTTTACAGCACTATCAGTTTTTATCTAAATCATCAACAAGAAGTTGGTGAATACCTACAACAACGACAACAACAAGCGCAAGAGATCAGACTTGTCAACGAGCAAAAATTTGACCCCCAAGGATTGCGAAATAGATTGTTAGCCCGTCGAGCAGAAAAATTGGTATGTTGAAACTGCTTGCGGATGAAAATTTTGACAACACAATTCTGCGAGGACTATTACGTCGCCAACCAGATATCGATATTATTCGCGTTCAGGATACCGAGTTATACGGTGCGAACTATCCAACTGTATTGGCTTGGGCTGCCCAAGAAAATCGGATACTTTTGACTCATGATGTAGCGACAATTACTCGCTACGCTTACGAACGCATTGCCAAAGAGCAATTGATGCCTGGAGTGATTGAAGTCGTGTCAGGTTCGCAAGTTGGACGGGTAATTGAAGATATTTTAATGCTGTTGGAATGCTCCTTTGATGGAGAGTTATCAAATCAGATTTATTATCTACCTTTCTATTTTTTTATGGGAAAATTAACTGAGATGACGCTATCTGAATTGATTCCTGGTGCGCGACGACTTTCTATTGTAGAAAAACTCCAACTAATTCAGATTCTTGCAGCCGATTTAGATATTTCGCCACTAGAGCCATTCAAAACATATGATGTACATGGTCGATATGATGATTTTGGTGCTGCTAAAGTTTTAATGGAAATTTTGAATCGAGCGAAGTTAGATCGAGAACTTTCTGAATTGGGCATGGTTGATGATACCGAAATATCCCATCAGAAAAATGAGTTGTGACAGCTAAATCCAAGCTTCGATCATGTCTGAAGATCGATCGTTTAGATAATAGTACTGATATGCGTGTCTCATCGTTCTTTGCTGGTATCGGCAGTTTCGATCTCGGCTTGGAAAGAGCAGGAATGAACGTTGTATTTCAATGCGAACTAGATCCTTTTTGCCAACAGATCCTCAAACGCCACTGGCCGCACGTACCTCTACATGACGACATCACCCCCTCAACCCAGCAACTATCCCTGCTGCTGACCTATGGTGCGCCGGGTGGCCGTGCCAAGACCTCAGCACCGCCAACACAGAACGAACGGGATTGTCTGGAAAACGAAGTGGTTTCAACCACTTTGAGTATAGGGATCAATTATCAAACATTAGAGTTGTGTTATCAGAAGATTAATACAACTCTGATGTTGTCTAGGGCTTCGTTCCCAATTTCGATAACCGTGACTTTACACCCATTTGACGATCGAGGAAATTTGCCCTCTGGTGTCTACTAAGTAAGTTGGACTGATTTTCAAGTAAGGTTCGCGAACAATTCTCACCGACAACAGATTCTAGTTGGGTTAAAGCAGGCTCTTAGGGAACTGGCGATTGCAGGTTGTCACACTGTTTATATTGGTGGGAGTTTTGTTACTAGTAAAGAGCAGCCGAATGATTTTGATGGCTGTTTCGATCCGATGACAGTAGATTTGTATAGTCTAGATCCGGTTTTTGATAGTGCCGCCGCCCAACAAGATCGGTTGGGAGGAGATCTGAAACCCAATCCCAATTTTGTTGGTTTCTTTCAAACAGATAGAGATGGTAATTCTAGAGGAGTTGCCCTTGATCGATCCTCGCGAAGTATTGCATTCACCGTAATTTAAACCTGGAAAATGAGCCATGATCCAAAATGAGCGTCAATATAAAGTTACTAAAGCTAAGTTGAAAGATTTAGAGCAAGAGTTATCGAAACTCTTGGAAAATCGAGAATCAGCGACTAATAGTCATCCTCGCTTGATGAGAATGCAAAGTGCAGCTTTGGAAGATCAAATTCAGGTGATGTATGAAGAGATAACCGAGTACGAGAATTTAAGAGATAGTAAAGTAAGGATTACGATCGTTGGCGTAGCCTACCGGAGGTAATCGTCTATCAGAAATACCGATCGCATTAATTAAAGCGAGAATTTCAGCCGGAATGACTCAAGGAGAACTAGCAGATA
Source organism: Chamaesiphon sp. 336R_metabinner_41 (assembly GCA_025359915.1). Lineage (GTDB taxonomy): Bacteria > Cyanobacteriota > Cyanobacteriia > Cyanobacteriales > Chamaesiphonaceae > Chamaesiphon. The sequence continues at coordinate 48,300 of JANYDE010000077.1, forward strand.
CGATCGGGATTAAAGAACAACAGATTCAGCGATATGAAGCCAATCATTATCAGGCAGTGGGATTTGATCGATTGTTAGAGATTGCTAAAATTCTATCGATTCTCGTACCGAGAGGCTACGCCAACGAATTAGTTGATGAAGTCGTGCTGCAACCTAGTCGTTAATCTGCTCACAGTCAACGAGAAGTGAGATTTAAAATCTACTTCTGGATAATCGATCGATGAACCATTTAATAATGACGATGGCTGATTCTTTAAATACCTGTCAAAGAACGCCAGCGTATAGGTATTAACAATATGCAGAGTGCGCTTGCCCTTCAACTTGCCGCGCTCTGGCAACAGCGCACTGAGCGGCGACAAGAGCGGATAATCACCAAAGTCATTGTGGAGAACACCCGCAAGCTTGAGATGAAAAGCTGGTGCGTTGACACCTCGGTATAGCGTGTCGAGACGCGATAGATTGTTCCCTCGCCACGATTTAGTGTCACTTTGCATAAACATAAAATGATAAATCGCTCGATATAACGCGCCCATCAGGAAAAACTGTGAATGCCGCAGCATAAGGATGATCGATCGAAATCGCAATATAACCTGAACTCGCTAGTGCTTCCATCTGACTAAAACTAGCCGTTCGGTAACTCTGTCCGCCGTGGGAATAAATAACTACAGGATAAGGAGATCGATCGTCTCGAATTGGTGCATTTCCATAAGTATGCGTGGTTGTCAAGCGTAAATGATCCAGTATGACTATCTTTGATTGATTTTATGCTTTATGGCTCGATCCCTAATCTTGCCGCCAACTCTTCCTAGATTTTTGAATTTGGAATTGCTGAGAGATTTGCGGTCTGTAAAGCGATCGCTGTAGAATACCTGTGCCGATCGTGTACGAGTGGAATATGGATTATCAAGAAGCAGGTGTCGATGTTGTAGCGGGGAGAGCGTTTGTCGAAAACATCAAAAACCTCGTTCAAAGTACTCATCGTCCTGGAGTTTTAGGCGGCTTAGGTGGCTTTAGCGGCTGGTTTGAGTTACCAACAGGCTATCAGCAGCCAGTGCTGGTATCGGGAACGGATGGGGTGGGTACCAAGCTCAAAATCGCTCAAGAATTGGATAATCATGCTTCCATCGGCATTGATTTGGTGGCAATGTGCGTTAATGATATTCTCACATGTGGAGCTGAACCACTATATTTCCTCGATTATCTAGCAACTGGTAAACTCAATTCCACCCAACTTACTCAGGTAGTGGCGGGAATTGCCGATGGTTGTCGCCAAGCTGGTTGCGCACTGCTCGGTGGAGAAACTGCGGAGATGCCAGGATTTTATCAATTAGGCGAATACGATTTGGCTGGCTTTGCGGTAGGAATTGCCGAAAAGAGTAAACTAATCGATGGTTCCCAAATTCAAGTCGGGGATGTTGCGATCGGATTAGCTAGTAGTGGTATTCATAGTAATGGCTATAGTCTTGTCCGCAAAATTGTCCAAGATGGCGGCTATGGGTGGGAGGATACCCCCAGTCGCTTGGAAGGGCGGAATTTGGGTCAGGTATACCTAACACCGACTCAAATCTATGTGAAGCCCATTCTAGCGGCGATCGCGCAACAATTACCTATTCACGGGATGGCACATATTACGGGTGGTGGTTTACCAGAGAATTTACCCCGCTGTCTAGGTGCTCATCATTCGATTGAGATGAATCTCCAGGGTTGGCAAGTTCCCCCTGCGTTTCAATGGTTAGCTGAGGCGGGAAATGTTGCACCTGTAGATATGTTCAATACTTTTAATATGGGAATTGGCTATGTTGTAATTGTCCCCGCAATGGCTGTCAGTGACTCAATCTCATTTTTTAAGTCACAACAAATTGACGCTTACTCAATTGGGGTTGTAGTTGCAGGGGATCGATCTTTGATTGGAATGCCTGGGTAGGGAGTTGGGTGACTAGGAGACTGGGTAATAGGGGAGATTGTTTTACCCTTTACCCTTTACCCTCTCCCCTATTACCCTTCAGCCCCAATAAGATCGACTTCCAACCAGTTACTCAATTCTCGCGCTAGCCATTTAATCTCACGCTTAGTCAGATCTTGTCCACTACTAAAAATTCTGACAGGATCTGACTGACGCAATTCCACCATCAGAGTGACTTTGGAGACTTCAGCATCAGGATGTTGATAGGTATCGACAATGATTTGACTAATTTCTCTAGTTTTGAGATGTTTGGGACGACCTCGATCGAGACCGTATAGATGCTGCGATAATGTCAATTGTTGTCGATCGATTGTCAAAATCGTTTCTGATAAAAATTTGTCTGCCAGATCGAATGACAACCGCCAAGCACCTTTCAATAGCCATAGTGTAAATGGCAATACAAACATTAATGCCACACCCAATCCGATTTTGATGGCGACATCTGTCTTCGGGACTGCCAATTGGATCGATAAATAGATTGTCAGGATGCTCGAAAATAGCACAACAAAATTAATGCCCCCAGCTAATCCTAGCTGATGAACTGCTTCTCGATCCGGTCGAAATCGAGCCGGAATCGTCAATTGGAATCGATCGACTTTACTCGTAAGTTGAATTTTACTCCCTGAAGGTTGACGCATGAAAATTAGTTAATAGTTGATAGTTGTTGGCGGTAGCGGAGCGTTTGCCTGTGCCTAAGAGGGTGTTTGAAAAGTCAAATTTGTTACGCCGAAACCCTAGAGAATTCCCCAACCCCCTTAAAAAGCGGCGCACTTTTGGACGGGTTCCCCCTTTCTTCGCTAAACCGCTAAACCACTAAACCGCTAATTAAATTCGGCATTTTGAGCGATTGGAGATTGAATAGATTGTGGTGATTGCCGTTCGCTGGCGAAGCTAGAACCGTTGAGCTGTTGTTGTAGGGATTGGTGACGATCGATGACAACTCCTGGCGATTTAGCGGCAGGGGTAAACTGCTCGTGAGTCCACAATATCCATCGAGCATCAGCAACAATTTCAGCCAACTGTCGTGGTTGACTGGTGAGATAAATACCCGCGACTGAGCACGTTGTTGAAGCTGGGTTTGGTTCCGCCATCTGCACTGCTGCAAGAGTTTCCAATACCTGTCGATCTCCCGCAATTAATCCCGTGCCTGCCGTCCACAATTTGACATTGAGACTGGTAGATTTACTGGCATAGAAATAGAGCGTACAAGCGGCGATTACCGCTTGCTCGAAGTCGGCAGCATCCCAAGTCGCACCGCTGTCTAGTACAATTGTCAGATCTTGTCCGCCACGATCGATCTCTAGTTCTCTCACCTGAAATTCCCCATACCGCGCACTCGTGCGCCAATGAATTAACCGCATAGAATCGCCATAACGGTAAGGACGTAACGATCGAGTAATCCCCTCTGTTGCGGCTTCGAGACGATGATTGGCAGACCGACGATCGGTCTCTCGCGCACTAACTAGTCCATCGATTAAGGGGCAGCGATCTAATTTCAGGACTTGAGGATAAACATGGGCGATCGCTGGCACTAGACGATCTCGCCGACACCAAAATAAGCCGATCGGTGCACCACTTCTGAGTGCGACTTTTCCCCACTGATATACACCTCTTTGCTCCGTAGGCTGACGATAGACCCATCGATGTTCGGATTGAGCTAAAATTTGCTCTACCGTCGTTTGGGGACGATTTGCGGTGGTTAAGGGGGTGAGATCTTGGACTTGGAATAAAGTTTGCACACGGGAAGTCGGATTGTGTACGACGATCTCGACTTCCAACTCTGCTCCGGCTGTCACTGGTAAAATAGCCTTACGACTTACTGTCAAAGCTTGGATCGATCGAGCTGGTAAAATCGCTCCGACACCCAATAATGCTACTCCCACGCCACTCAATACATACAGCCAGCCTGCCATCGTATTCGTCGCCGCACCAAAGAAGCAAATCGTCAGTACCATCAACAGCCAGCCAGCATAGGCGGGATTTACCCAGTTCGTTTCTAGCCATTTTGTCGCACGGTTGAGCATGAGAATTTAGATTCAGAGATTTCTATTCTGGAATACTACGTCAACGAGATTAACCATTGATATTATTTAGAGTACCCACTCGATCGCTATTTCTCTTCGGATCCAGATTCAATGTCTGGCGGTGATGAATTGAAGTATGAACAATTCAGAGGGGGGAGCATAAAATCCAAAAATAATACATCATAAATTCAGCAACGTTCAAAGTCTCTCAGATCTTGAGACAGCAAAATTTTGGACGATCTCAAAAATTGGATCGATCCCAATGGGCACAAACGCGGTAAAATTTGTAACTATGCATCTTACGTATGGTGTCAATTTGCGACGCGGCTCTGCTGCCAAGGCCATACAAACAATTTTGCCGATTATCAATTATGCTCCGACGAAGAGGCTTTTACCAACGCCAACAACTATCAACTGGCTTAATCATAGATTCAGGGGATCGATCCAGTTTTCGAGTGACTTTCAATAGCTAATAATTCATGGCGATCCAAGTTTATCAAAGTTTTTCAGCTTACTATCATCGCGCAGCATTAATCATCTTACTGGTTGGCTTTTTAGTCAGATTATTTATTGCCATCTGGCTCCATCCAGGCTTTGACGAAGCTTATTATTATCTCTACACGCTGCATCCCGATTGGAGTTACTTCGATCATCCGCCGTTGGTTGCTTGGACGACAGGTATTGGCGTTTGGTTGACAGGACAAGTCTCTCAATTCACGATTCGGATTGGGACATTAATTATATATACTGGTTCCTTAATTTTTCTCTATTTATCTGCACTAAGATTATATACACTTCAAATCGCGATTAATACCCTAGCAATCGCCTCCGCAATTCCAATTTTTCAGATTGCATTTGGGGTCTTAGCGACCCCAGATACCCCACTATTATTCTTTTGGTCGATATCTTTATGGTTAGCCACTCAAGAATTTTTCGATTATCGTGATTATCGTCCTAGTTTTCGCATCACTTTAATTTTCCTCACCGTCGGTTTAGCTTGCCTGGGCAAATATCATGGATTTATTTTAGGTTTGGGTTTAATTGGATTTTGTCTATTCGGTACCAATTATCGTCATGCTTTAACCTCTAAGTGGTTCTTAATTGGCATCCCAATTTTTCTATTGACAATTTCGCCCCTATTGGCTTGGAATATCCAGCATAACTGGGCATCATTTCAGTTTCAATCAGGACGCGCAATTCCTAACATTAAATATCAGATCGATCGAGTATTCGGGACACTATCGATCGAGATGCTTTATTTATTCCCCACTTTTGGGATACCTTTGCTTTGGGCAACTGTCCGCGCCACTATCCAACAATTCAGAAATATTAAGCAAGCACAATATACTAGCCTTTCCTCATCAAAAAATCAATGGGATTTTGAGAAAAGATCGTTAATTTTGTGGCTCTCACTGCCCCTAATTATCGGGTTTACATTCATCTCTGGCTACCAACAAATTTTACCTGCATGGAAAATGCCTGGATATTGGTCAGCAACAATATTATTAGCCGAACGAGTATCGATCGTTCGTCGTAATTCTTCCGTGCGCATTCCATACCGATGGTTTTTTGGTTCACTGGGAGTGATTATTTTACTATTCTCAATCGGTCTCTCTCATGTTGCCTTAGGCACATTTCAATCTCCAGCTAAAGGATCAATATTTGGATTATTACCAATTCAAACTGATACCTCAACCCAGATTTTTGACATCCAACAACTACGTCAAGGATTCGTCACCAACAGTAAATTAAACCTGGCTTTGAAACAAGCAGATTTCGTCTTCACAAATCGCTACTATTTAGGCGGACAAATTGGGATGGCGATCGAACCAATTTCTCATAAACCACTCACATGTCTAGATTACGATCCGCGTGGCTTTGGTTTTTGGGCACAGCCAAAACAGTGGCTTGGTAAAAATGCTATTTATGTAGGTAGTAAAACTTTCAAAGTAGATCTAGAAGCAAAAGATCTCTATGTTAATTACTTTGAAAAATTGACTAAACTAGGTGAAATTCCGATCCTTCGGGGTGGCGAAATAGTTCAAACATTTAGCGTCTATCAAGCCAAAAATATGTTGAAACCTTTTCCCCGTCTATATGCAAATTAGGCGGACAATTCTCCAGAGAAGAGGCTCGCGGGAACGAGCTATAATTGAGGAAGCGTACCACCAGAGTATTCTCTAACTATGGTTCAGCTTTTCGTGGTAGCATTACCCCTAGACCGATATCTCCACGTCAATGGATTTAATACCCGTTATTGGCAGATGGGCGATAGTGGAAGTAAGATTATCCTGCTACATGGTGGCAATGGATCGATCGAGTTTTGGCTGTACAATATTGCCACGTTAGCCCAATACCATCAGGTTTTTGCTTTTGATATGGTAGGTTCAGGTAAGTCTGATTGTCCAGATGTCTCCTATTCTCTCGCCGATCAAGCCGAATTCCTACATGGCTTTATGTCCGCACTGGAGATCGATACCGCAACACTGGTCGGCAATTCAATGGGCGGTGGAGTAGCTTTAGAATTTACTCGATTATATCCCGATCGAGTCGATAAATTGGTCTTAGTCGATAGTATGGGACTGGGGAAAGAGATTAGTTTAGGAATTCGGTTAATTACCCTACCCGCCATCGTCAATTTGCTCCGTCCAGGACGATGGATGATACCTAGTATTTTGAGGTCTAATTTCTATTATAGCACAGACATGCTGTCTGAGTGGATCGAATTTCGCTATCCAATTTTTGCTATTCCTGGGCGCAACCACGTAATTCTCCAGCTCGGACAAAGTAACTTTAATTTAGCTGGCGTTCTCCCTCAAGTCTATCAACCGATCGTCGCTAGTTTGCCACAGATTACCCAAAAAACACTAATTATCTGGGGTGAGTTCGATCGAATTATTCCACTCAAACACGCCTACGTCGCCGCCGCAGGCTTACCAAATTGTCAATTGGAGATATTCCCTCACTGCGGACATCATCCCTATCTAGAATACCCTGCTAAATTCGATCGATTAGTCTTAGATTTTCTATTATAATCAAGCAGTTTCTAGTAAGAGAAGATGGGAGATGAGAGATTTGAGAACTTCTAAACAAAAAAATTGGGTCGATATTAGATATCAACCCAATAATTAATTATTAATTATTAATTATTAATTATTAATTAATTAATTAATTAATTAATTTAATATTCAGATTCACTAACCTTTGGGGCTTCAAAAATGGCATTGTAGAAAAATCCTGCGGCAATTGCACCTAAGATCGGAGCTAACCAGAATAACCATACCTGTCCAAATAATTCAGTCTTCCCAAATAATGCCACTACTAGCGCAGGACCAGTACTCCTAGCTGGATTTACAGAGGTATTAGTTACCGGAATACTAATCAGGTGAATCAATGTTAGCATCAATCCAATTGCAATTGGTGCAAAACCTTGGGGTGCTCTACGATCGGTTGCACCCAAAATTACCATCAAGAACATGAATGTCATCACAAGTTCAGTGATGAAACAAGATATCATTGAAAACTTCTGTGGTGAATGAGTATCATACCCATTAGTTGCCATCGGACCAGTTCCGGTTAGTGCGTAACCGCCAAATTTGCCAGAAGCAATTAGATAGATAACTAATGAACCTAAAATCGCACCACCAACTTGGGCGAGAATATATGGTAATAATTCTCTTGAGGGGAATCTCTTACCAGCCCATAATCCAAAAGATACGGCTGGATTGAGATGGCAACCAGAGATATGTCCGATGGCATACGCCATCGTCAAAACTGTCAATCCAAAGGCAAGGGAGACCCCAATCGTTCCAATCCCCAATGAAGCTGCTGCTGCTGCTTTGGTATCGGAGACACCTTGGGTATTAACCTCTGTATAAGCTGCTGCGAGTACAGCACTTCCACAGCCACCTAGCACCAACCAGAAGGTACCAAAAAACTCGGCAATACAACGTTTCGTTAAAGGCATACTTTGTTAGTTATCTAAAAATGTAGAATCAAAGATCATTGTCATCGGTAAATTCAATTTATACACTGCTTACGCAACATTTAGTAATGTTCACACTGAAAAATCGATTGAATTTAATTTGTCAAAGATCTCGATCTCATATTTTAGACTAAAGTATTCAAGCAAAAGATCCTATCAAACCATTAGCTCTCAACGGGAGCAGCTTCTGCTTTGCTTGCGGCGGCTTTCTTGGGTGTACCACCGAGTGTTGGTAGATCTGCGAGTGTGAGCGTTTGAATCCGCGACTGTTGGAGTGCAGCTTCTCGCTCAGGAGCTGTGTTGTAGCCCCAGTCAGCTAAATACAATTTGACCGACTCTAATTCTGGTTGAGAAGCAATTTTTGACAACGTACTCAGGCGATCTTCTACAAACCATACCGTTGGAGATTTCTTCACGCCTCGATCGAGAATTTGCTTGAGACTATCTACTTTACTCCGTTTGAGTTCTTTGCCCCAAATAAATTCACTTGATAGCTCAACACCCTGCTCTTGCAGGAGTTGGGATACAAATCGGCTCTCTTTGGTTGTGATAATTACGGGCTGAATCTTCCGCGCTGGTAGTGATTTTAAGGTGTCGATCGCACCTGGATAAAATTGATGCAATTTCAACCAGCTAGCCGGATCTTGTTGAATCCAATTATCTCGGACTGTATCCAATTGCTGACTGACTTTCACGCCACTGAGCCGACTATCTGCCAAGATTCGATCGCGAATCCGCTGCCAAGAGCTGTGCATCCGCTCAGTGGAAATACCGAGTGTTAGTGCCCGAATTAATACGGGCATCTCCCAGCCGACTTCGATCAGTGGACGCAACTCCCGAAATTTCTCCGCAACTCCAGGCGATGGCTCTAGTCTGTCTAGTTGCCACACTTGAGTGTAAGTTCTCCATGCAGTCTGCCAATACTCTGCCATCCCATCGCAGATTACCCCATCAAAGTCGAGGGCGAGAATTCGCGCAGCATTCATACCGTTGTTATTCCTTTGGTTGACATGGCGATCGGTCAGAGTATTGGTAAAATCACTCTGACCGATTGCCCTAAAATGTAGATTTAACTGGGGTGCAAGGATTCGAACCTCGGAATGTCTGGACCAAAACCAGATGCCTTACCACTTGGCGACACCCCATTGCAATAACTCAATTATCATAGCATAGGTATCTGGGTTGGTGTCAAGGGGGTGGGGATATTTTTTTGAGGGGCAAAGGAGAACGGGTCGTGGTCTTGTGCCCGCTCTGGGTCTGCGCTAATTACTAATATTTTTATACTGTCTTGTCTCGCTCAATCTGGAGGGAACCTCTAGAGCGCGTTGGCGGAGCCTCTCCGACAGGAGAAACCGCTGGTGCAAGATGTGAGAAGAAACACCCGCACAGTCCCCCAGTGTCCTTCTATCCAAATTAGATTTATGCCGCCTAGTACTAGCTAATTAGGGGAGATCGATCGAGTAGATTATTTTGTGTTAATCATTATTTTTAATCAAAAATAATAAACTACTATTCAGCCCTGATGGGCTAGCTTTTGAATATCAATTTTGAAAAATATTTGCGATTCAATGTATACGCTCGAAGGAATATGTGCGAATTTCATTCTCGGCTTCAAGGGGTTTTCTTAGACGAATGAATCATAAAGATTTCATTAAGATGCCTGGATCGATCAAAAAATAGCATCTAGAATAAGTTCATGTTTAACAAAATAAATATAAAACTAAATAAGCCAAAGTTGCGGTGAGCATAACCTTTACTAGAAGAAGCTTTTGAAGTTTGTGCTCAAGCCAAATTAAGACATTTTTGATAAGTTATTAGCGACTATTGGATTAGTTTTGACCACTGAGATAGTGATGTTTAATCTCGATAGATTTAATCAATTTCGTAATCCCTGACTCGTTAATAGCCTCATATCTTTAGGAGGATTATAATGAAGATTGCCCAGATTGCACCTTTGTGGGAAAGGGTTCCACCACCAGCTTATGGAGGAATAGAATTAGTAGTCGGACTATTGACAGATGAGTTGGTTGCTAGAGGACACGAGGTCACTCTATTTGCCTCAGGTGATTCGATTACCGCTGCTAAATTGGTGTCGGTAAACCCTCAAGCAATCCGGCTGGATCCGAATATTCAGGAGTGTGGCATCTATGAGATGCTTCAATTAGCCCAGGTGTATGAGCGGGCTGGGGAATTCGATCTGATCCACTCCCATATGGGCTGCGCGGCTTTGCCTTACGGTAAGTTGACGCAAACACCGACAGTACATACATTGCATGGAATTTTTACGCCAGACAATGAAAAAATGTTTATCCATGCCAAAGCTCAACCCTATGTGAGCATTTCTAATGCCCAGCGGGAAGACAGGTTGGGATTAAATTATGTGGCGACTGTCTACAACAGCATTGATATGAGTATGCATCACTTTTTTCCGACTGCTGATGAGCCAGCTTATCTAGCATTTCTGGGGAGAATGTCGGTAGAAAAAGGGCCGCATCACGCGATCGAAATTGCCAAAGCAACTGGGATACCATTGAAGATGGCGGGGAAAATCGATCCGGTAGATGTGGAGTATTTCGATCGCGAAATTAAGCCACACATTGATGGTACACACATCCAATTCCTCGGAGAAGCGGATCACGTAATGAAAAACGATTTGATGGGGAGAGCGATTGCCACCCTATTTCCGATTACCTGGCGGGAACCATTTGGGCTAGTGACGATCGAATCAATGGCAGCAGGGACACCTGTCATCGCGATCAATCTTGGCTCCATCCCAGAAATCATCGCGGATGGAGTCAGCGGCTATATCTGCAACTCCGTAGCTGAATGTATCGCTGCGGTAGCCAAAATTCCGGCGATTTCCCGCGCTGGCTGTCGTGAATATGTCGCCAATCGATTTGGAGTCGAGCAAATGGTGTCAGGTTATGAAGCCGTTTACCAACAACTGTTGGCAGAAAAATTTGTCCGCAATGGACATCTGGCAACGTTAATTCCCCTCGATCCACTGATTCAGAGAAGTGCGTGATTTTAGCGGACTTTGTATTGTTTGCTACGGCTGGTTACTACAGCTCCACGGTAGTCTAGTAATTATTTCAGCCAACCGACTGAAGTCAATCAGCCACCCCCCCAGTAACAATTAAGTTGAGATCGTTTGCAAATCTTCATCTATATGATTTGGGCGATCGATCGAGTAGTAAATAGGCTGTAGCCCTTACAGATTGGCTCGATTCACGATCACAAGTGCAATTAACTTAATTAATTATTTAAAATCGAATGTCAATTTTTTATAGAGGTGCCGATATGTCAACAGGAAAATTTCCCGCCACACAATCCAACCAACCATTCGCCTCAGCGCGTACCAAAATTCCTACCCGCCAAGCCATCGCCTTAATCTCCGAACATGGAGATCCAGCCGCAGAAATCGGTAAAGACGCGGCTGGTGGACAAAATGTTTACGTTCGTCAAGTGGGTGAATCCTTAGCTAAACTCGGTTGGCAAGTAGATATGTTCACGCGGAAAAGTAACCCAAATGATGCGACGATCGTTCAGCATTCCCCTTACTGTCGCACGATTCGGCTGATTGCGGGGCCAGAGACTTATATTCCCCGTGACGAACTGTTCCAATACATGCCCGAATTCGTCACCTCATTTCAAAAATTCCAACAAAAAGAAGGGACAAATTATCCCTTAGCCCACACAAACTACTGGATGTCTGGTTGGGTAGGTTTAGAACTCCAACGTCGCCAAAATATTCAATTGATCCATACCTACCATTCGCTGGGTGCGGTTAAATATCAATCAGTTAGTGAAATCCCCACCATTGCTCAAACTAGATTAGCGGTTGAGAAACAAATCCTCGAACAGGCGCACTCGGTAGTCGCTACCAGTCCCCAAGAATTCGACGATCTCGAAAATTTAGTTTCTCGTCTGGGTAATATTGATATAATTCCCTGCGGGACAGATGTCAGTACTTTTCGCCCGATCTCCAAAGTTGAAGCCAGAAAACAACTAGACATCAGTGGTAAAGAAAAAGTGGTCCTGTATGTCGGTCGTTTTGACAAGCGCAAAGGGATCGAAACTCTCGTCCGCGCTACCAGAGAATTGCGGGCGCAATTAGAGCAAGGGGAAGAAATCGATCCTCAAAACTTAAAACTATTAATTGTCGGTGGTAGCGATCCGCAGGAAGCTGATGGAGCAGAGCGTCGGCGGATTGAAGACTTGGTGACAGAATTAGATTTGACGGCTAATACTGAATTCGTCGGGATGGTTGGACACGATCGATTAGCACTCTATTATACGGCTGCGGATGTCTGTGTGATTCCTAGTCATTATGAACCATTTGGGTTAGTGGCGATCGAAGCAATGGCATGTGGAACGCCTGTAGTTGCTTCTGCTGTCGGTGGTTTGAAATTCACAGTTATTTCTGAGGAAACTGGCTTACTAGTACCACCTCATGATGTCGCTAAATTTGCTCATGCGATCGAACGCATCTTAACTGATGATATCTGGGCACGGAAAGCTCGTAAACAAGCTTCGGCACGGGTACAACAGAACTTTAGTTGGACTGGTGTGGCAATTCAATTGAGCGATCTCTATCGCCGATTGTTGGCGCAATCACTCTCCGGTTCTGGCATCGCACGCGGATCGAGTGCTACTTCGACACTTTTACCCAAACAAGTTGTCAAAGCATCTTAAATTAATTGATAGTTGATAATTGATAATTGGGTGTTTAGGATGGGAATTGAGCGGATGCATTTATGGACGGGTGCTCCGTCCATAAAAATGCACCAAGCAAACCCCTGCTCCGACAGCCTATTGACTGTCTTGAAAAAGTGATCTACTTGCGGAAACCGCAAGTAGATCACTTTTTGTTAAACCACTGTTCACTCTAGATCTCTAATTGGATACTAGGAAGGGAGTAATCCCGAAGCTCCGAATTTGCCAAGGTTGAAGATATTGAATATTTCGATCTACTAGCTCCGATTGGGTTTGTTCGAGTAAATTTACCACTCGATCGATCCTTAAATCCAGATCTCCGGCTAACTCAATTTGGCTCTCGATTCCATGACACTCATAACACCGCAATATCCACGATTGAGCGCGAGTCTCTGATGGTTTGAATGCCATTAAAACTAGATTTTCCGCCTGTAAATCGATAAAACTATTACTACAACGAAGTCTCCCAGTCTCCCAGTCTCCCAGTTTGTCTTGAAAAGGTGCTCTCGCATAGGAAACCCCAAGACCGCACTTTTCGCTCCCAGTCCCCCAGTCTTCAATTACTTGCAATGGTGAATTCAATTCCAATCCCCTCCGCACAGTCTGAGCGGTTTGCCAGGTGCCACTGTGAGGATAAATTGCATAGGTAAATTCATGATAACCTCTATCGGCTGTGGGATTCGGCCATTTGCTACCTCTGAGTAGGGTTAGTCTCAAATAATCGGTACCTGCGTCGAAGCCATATTTACAGTCATTTAATAAACTCACCCCATACGCGCCAAGATGATCCGTGAGATCTGTCCAGCGATGCATGGGTAATTCCCATTTTGCTCGCTCGGCGGCGGTTTCGGGTGTGGTGGTGCGCTCTATTGCGCCGCAAGCAGTTTCGGACGTGGAGATATCCGCAGTAATATTTAAAGGAAAGTTGACTTTAATTAGAATGTGTTCGGCTTGCCAATCGACAGCGGTTTCGATTCTAACGATCGAGCTATGAGCATCTAAGATATAATCTTGACGAAATTCTGCTCCAGCTAATTCCCGCACGACTCGCAAGCGTTGACGAATTATACCTTTTTCCATCCATTCGATCGATCTTAGCTGACTTGGTGGTAATGGTTTTTGGGCGTATTGAGGATCGATATTCCACGCATCCCAGTATTGTCCCTCGTCTTGGAAGGCTTGGAGCTGATTGGCTCCTGTAGATATTATTTCACGGTGGTTGAGGATGTCGTAAATGCTGTCAATGTCTCCGGTTTCGGAGTCGATTTTTACTTTGACGAATTGGTTTTTAAAAATGAAATGGCTGGAAGCTTGTGGTTTCGTTGTTGGAGTTGTGGCGGAGATCCACCCACCCCCCCCTTCGGGTACCCCTCCGAGGAGGGGACTTTCAACTCTATTCTCCGATTGGAAACCCCCGCTTTCCAAGGGATATGCTGGGGAAATCCTCTCTTGGGAGGGGTACCCGAAGGGGGGGGTGGGTAGATCTTCGCCGCCACCACTTTCAATTTGCATATTGAACACCAACCAAAATAAGCGATAACCAACGCTCGGTAAATCTTGTGCGAAAAATAAGATATGTTCGGCGGTTGCTTGACTGGGTAATAATTTTCCATCCGCATCAAATACACACCACGCATCCAGATTGGGATCTAGAGGATATTTAATTACCTCACTACGCTCCCAATTAAGCGCATTAAAAATCACGATCGCAATTGCGCCCTCGATCGGTGGCGTTGGCAGTATAATTCGATCGCTAATATCACCCAACGCATCGCTAATGATCTGCGTCGTGACTCGCTCGACATTTTCCCATCCCTGATTCGCCGTCACATATACGGGGTCGATTGCGGTGCCTGGAATGATATCGTGGAATTGATTAAATAATGTTTGCTTCCAAGCTGTCTCAATCTGCAATCTCAGCTCGTCGGGATAATCCTGTTTTGTGACGATACAGGCGATCGATGACCACAGTTCCGCCTGATATAATAAGTCCTCACACTGCCGATTCGATCGCTTTTGATCGGCGTGGGTAGTAAAACAACCACGATGGAATTCTAGATAGAGTTCATCTTTCCAAACGGGTAACAGATGACTATCGGTTCTATTTGCCAACTTATCTAGATATTTAACCGCCGTCGTAAATTCTAGCTTGGGGAATACGTCTGAATTTGACCATCGATCGGCAATCTCCAACATATCACGAGTCGGTCCACCCCCATGATCGCCCACGCCGAATAAATATAACGATTCATTTATCCCCGTAGCAGTTTGCCATTTACAAGCATAATCCACCATCTTCAATGGATCAATCCCTTCCCCAATCGGCGACGACATTAGACTTAATACCCGACTTCCATCGGGAGATTCCCACCAAAATAATTGATGGGGAAATTGCGTCGTATCATTCCACAGAAACTTTTGCGTCACGAAATAATCAATCCCGCCTTGCTGTAATAACTGCGGTAATTGTTGACAAAATCCAAACGTATCCGGTAGCCATGCAACCTTAGTAATTGCGCCAAAACGAGCAAGATTGTATGACTGTCCATACATAATTTGTCTGGCGATCGATTCCCCCGAAATCAAGTTAAGATCTGGTTCAATCCACATCCCCCCCAAAACTTCCCACTTACCCGCCTGTATTTGGGCGCAAATACCTGTAAATACCTCCGGCTGATTCAGCTCCATCCACTCATACAAAGCCGGAGTAGAATGGCAAAAAGTCAGATCGGGAAATAACTGCTGTAGACTGAGAGTCGATCGAAACGTCCGCTCCGCCACCTCCCAAGTTTCCGCCACCTCCCACAACCATGCCATATCCAGATGCGCATGTCCCAAAAGTTGAATAGTTTTTACCCCACCCCAACCCTCCCCTTGTAAAGGAGAGGGAGTCAAAGCCCCCCTTTCTAAGGGGGGTTGGGGGGGTAACAGATCCTCGCCGTAGTCAGTTAAAGTTTTTGAATTGCTGCGGAGATCTGATACCCCACCCCAGCCCTCCCCTTGTAAAGGAGAGGGAGCCGGAAAAATCCCCTCTTGGGAGGGGTACCCGAAGGGGGGGGTGGGTAGATCTCCGCCACCCCCCAATATCAACTTACCCCTCTGCTTCACCTCCACTACACTCCGAATAAACCCCCCAACATCCACCCCCAATAAATCATAATCAATCCCCTCAATCATCCCCCCCAACTCACCCAACCGCGCCGGATTGAAGCTAGCCACCTGCTTCACCATCACCGCCAACTCATCCGCCAACCAACCAGGCTCAGGATTAGTCGCATCTGTGGACTCATAAACCACCTGAGAACGCATCAAAGCACCGATATCGTGCCCAGGACTCACCAACCGCAATCGCACGTCTAAAACTGTTCCAGGTACCGCAGCCGACATCAGCAAAACTCGCGGACTATGATCGAATAAATCCCCCTCCTGTACCAACTCCCCATCGATAAATACCTGCGCCAACTCCGCCCACCAAGTAAAAGCCACTCGACAAGTTAAACTAGTCACCGGATATCCCTGTAAATGAGTGGGAATTATTATTTTTTGCGCCAGCCAGATCTCTTGTCGCCCTCGCTCCCAGCCGATTTGCCCCTTTTCATTTAGACTGACTAGATCCCATTGGCTGGTGTCAGCATCTATAGATCCACTCCCCAGATACAGCCGCCAATCAGTTAAAATATCGATCTGACTCAAATTCCGCAATCTCTCGATCTTCGTCAGCAGGGATGATCCAAAACTTTGATCGGAATCATTCATAATTTCGCTAGAATCTTAGATATTAATTTAATTGAGACTTGAGAATTGCCGATGCACAGCACCTTTAAATAAGTTGTGTTAGCTGTCAACTAGCCACTGTCAACTGTCAACTAAACTTCTATGTCTGGAACTTACCAAAGCCGAGTCTTTACCTTTATTAGTAAGCGAACCAATCGTTTAAAAGATACCTGCGCTCAGGGGTTCCGACAGATTAGGGTAGCAGTAGTTTGGAGTGGTCAAATTTTACTTTATCCGATCCAGTTGCTAGCACAAAAGACCAAAATCTTTCAGCCCCAAATATCGACACCGCCCCAACAACGATCGTTTGCGCAACCAGTCTCCGATATTAACATCGAACAGGCTCTAGATTTGGTTGTTGAAGCGGGATATCCAATTGCGATTGCAGAATGCGGAACTTTGACAGTGGCGGATGCTCATGTGCAGAGCCTATCCCACCAAGTTTCCACGAGCAAAATAGCGATGCTGGTGAATGAAAATTCCTCAAGTATCGGGCAATACGATCCTGATACTGATGATTGGGAAATCACTTCATATAGCCCGCGTAGATCCCGTCCAGTAGTGGCTAAAAAGCCAACTATTCGAGGGATTAGTTCATTACTGATCGATCGACAATTAGTTTTAGTTACTACCGCAAATGAGCTGTTAGATATTCTGACGCTCTCTCAACAACAAGAACTTCGCCGTCAGATTGGAATCGACTTAGCAATGAGTTGGCACCAATGGCATACGGGGGAATTAGTCGAGCATCCTCGCGATCGCAAACTTTCGGCGAATCGACAATTATTACTAACAGATGAAGTGTTGATTAAACAGCGAGCAATCGCGGGTAGTAAGGAAAATTCATTATTTTCAAACTTACTCGAACGATGGAATAATTGGTTGCAAACTTTTTACACAGAATCTTCAGCCGAAGCTAGCATTATTTCCTCGGAACCCACTCCAAAAATTGAATCAAAACTGCTGTATCAATTACCATCTGCCGACTACTCTTTTACGCCACAACCACCAATCATAAACAGATATTTGGAACTGCCACAGCTCCCACCAATCATCGACAATTTAGAAACACCAAATCAATATCGATCACTTGCCGATAAGATCTCCCAGCTTCAACCAGATTGGCTCAAGCAATGGTTGAATTACTATCGAGACTATCTATATATTCCCTCAAGTAATGATCTACAAATCGTCCATCAGCCAGTAGAATTGCAATTAATTCCAATTGAATCTAATCTTGAAAAAGTTAGATCTAGACAACATTCCGATCTCCAGAATTCGACTATGATAACGAGCGGCGATCTGACGATCAGTGGGATAAGCTCCGCCAGCGGTCGAACTTCAAATAATTCAGCTACAAGAGTAGAGCCAGAGTTAGAATATTACCAAGATTGGATTGACACTGATTCAGAACTTATTGGTTATAATCAATCGCCAATGTCTAAATTTCTGGCATGGCTCGATTGCATCATCCTTAAGATTGAGAACTGGCTGATTAAAATTTGGAATTTAATTTTTAGTAGAAAACATTCAGTTTGACAACGCCTGTTCGAGAAGTATATATCTGTCAAAAACAACCTAATCAGGTTAGCTGTTAACATGATTAGGCTGTTCTGAACCTGTCGCAGGTGGTGCAGCCGTACCGCCTGCTTGATTGAAGAAAAGATGTTGAGCAGTATCGTTATCTATCGATAAAATTGCGAGAGGCTCCGCCAACGGGGGCACCCCTACAGGTAAATTATATACGGCGAAGATATATGCTCTATACAGTTGCAGGTTCGACGTGATGAACTTTGTGCTTATTAGTGCTGCTACTAGTGGTTTCGTTGACTTCTAGCGGCACGAATTCAATATGATTGAGCAGGGTAGTGACGAAGGCAAACAGCAAGAAGGGTAGGGATAAAACCAAGATTAAGCCTACTGTTGCTAGAGCATACATTTGGCGGGTGGTACTCCACAGAGATAAGGCAGACGCAAGGCTGAGAAAAATTACCATTAACCAAATTACAATCTGCCCGTAGATATCACTAAAGGTCAGGGTGCAGTTCATGCGATATCTCTGCTTATCCATAGGTTGTTACCAAAACTATTGCTACTAAGTTTCAGCATAGATCTTTCGTTGAACAATTCTCATTTTCTCAATCAATCGATATGAATTGTTATGGATGTTTACAGTAGCTTCGGAGGGTTGTGATGATGCACAAGATCTACCCACCCCGCCCTTTGGGCACCCCTCCGTGGAGGGGATTTCCCCCCCACAATTTAGCTGTGTTTGTTACAATAGATTAAGCATCCTAGGAGCAGCATACATGACTATTTCGATCAATCCGAAAACCTTCCTCTTATCTAAACAACTACCGAATCTGAGTTATTCCTCGACTACCCATCAGTTTGATGAGACTTGGGAGGCTCCTTTATCTACGCTGTTGGGATTGGGTAGAGCTGCGGGTGCGGATTTTGTGGAGTTTTTCTTAGAACGATCGAATTATATTAGTTGTCTGGCTGAAGATGACCAAATTACGAGTATCTCGCCCAAGCTATCTACAGGCGCGGGAGTACGGGTATTTAAGGGGAAGGCGGATTGTTACGTTAGTACCAATGACTTGTCGTTTACGGGGCTGCGAGCTGCATTAGAAAAGGCGTTGGGAATTATGGCGTTGCATTTACCTGCGCCGAATTCTTATGTACCGGAAATCAATCTGGAATTGTTGCGGGATTATGCGACGCGGAAGGGGAAAGATAGTTGGTTGGGTGAGTGTAGTTCGATGCGGGAGATGGCTGATGTTTTGCTGGCGGCGAATGGGAAGCTGAAGCAGACGGCGACGCATATTCAGTCTCGTCGGGCGGCTTATTTCCGCGATTGGCAAGAGGTTTTGGTAGCATCTAGTGATGGGACATTTGCGCGGGATATTCGGTTGACACAATCGGTAGGTTATAACTTATTATGCGCTGATGGGGCGAATCGATCGTCGATCGGGCAACGGGTTGGCGATACTAGTAATCCAGGGTTTTTGACTAGCTGGGATTATGGGGCGACGGCTGAGGATGTGTCGGAGTCGGCGGGGAAGATGCTTTATGCTGACTATGTGGAGTCGGGGACTTATCCGATTATTATGGCGAATAAGTTTGGTGGGGTGATTTTCCACGAGGCTTGCGGACATTTGTTAGAGACTACCCAAATCGAGAAAAATACCACTCCGTTTGCCCAGATGAAGGGGCAAAAAATCGCCCACGAAAGTTTGACAGCTTGGGATGAAGGTTTGTCTGGTAATGCGTTTGGCACTATTGATATGGACGATGAAGGAATGCCAGCCCAACGAACATTATTGATCGAAAATGGTATCCTTAAGAATTTTATCGCCGATCGAGCCGGATCGATCCGCACTGGACATCCCCGCACCGGAAGTGGGCGACGAAATGGTTATGCGTATGCGGCGGCGAGTCGGATGCGGAATACTTATATCGCGCCTGGGGAGTATAAGGTAGAAGAGTTATTTGGCTCGATCGAGAAGGGCATTTATTGTAAGAAAATGGGTGGTGGTAGCGTTGGTGCGACTGGGCAATTTAACTTCTCGGTGGATGAGGCTTATTTGATTGAAAATGGCAAAATTACCAAGCCGCTCAAGGGGGCGACGTTAATTGGTGAAGCCAAGGAAATCATGACGAAGATTTCGATGTGTTCGGAAGATTTGGGATTAGCGGCGGGCTTTTGTGGCTCGGTAAGTGGCAGTGTTTATGTAACAGTCGGACAGCCACATATTAAGGTTGATTCAATTACTGTTGGCGGACGTTAGATCCGTAGATGGCTTTGTTTATGCTAGAAATCTTGGCTATTACTAATAATGGTAGAACAAAACCCGCCCTCTCCCACAGATCGATTGTCAACATATTATCACCTCATTTGTCTGAATAATTTGTAGAATTGAATTGTGAATTTAGAACTACCCCATAAAAAAATTGGTGTCGCTGTCATTTGGAATCCATCTGGACAGATTTTGATCGATCGACGGAAAATAGGTGGGACAATGGGAGGACTATGGGAGTTTCCTGGCGGTAAAATTGAACCAGGGGAAACAGTTGAGCAGTGTATCGTGCGCGAGATTCGGGAAGAATTAGCGATCGAAATAACAGTAGGAGAACATCTGATTTCGATCGATCATACCTATCCTACCTTCGACCTGACCCTAATCGTCCATCATTGTCAGCATATCAGTGGAGTACCTCAGCCGATCGAATCGGATGAAATTCTCTGGGTGAATATTAGTGATTTGGATAACTACGAATTTCCAACCGCTAATCAAGCAATTATTCAGGCTTTAGGCTCCTAAATCCCCACATTACACGCCAATTGCAACGGAAACTCCAAATTAGTGGGCAATCCCAGAGCAAAGAATTACTAGCTCAGAGTTAGAAAATTTCCAAATTATCAAAATTAACCCAGTTTCCCTCAGGAACTGGGTTTTTCAGGTATTTGTAGCGTCTTCATCCTTGGGCTTTTTCGCCTTGCGGATGAGTTGGGCGATGGTACGTGACAAAGATAGCCCAGACTCAGCAGCAAGCTTCTCTAGCTTCTCACGCTCGATCGGATCGAGGGAAACATTTAGACGATTTTTCTTTGTGCTCACAGCGCAAAAGTGGTGTAACTATGGTACCGATTATCCGAGTTAAAAGCTTGACCCTGAGGGAATATTAACGTTTGTGACAAAGATGATGGTCAAATAGACAAGAGTTCACATAACATTGTATAAATTTAAGTTAATAGGTAGTATTGGTGAGTAGCAGTTTGCCTAGTGCCAATTGGCGAAAACTAGTCAGCCTCTCATATTAATACGAGAGTTTTCCCAAATTTATTAAGCTATGTGACGCAATTTCAGCAGCACAGGCAAAGATAAGTTTGACCCCAAAACTATTAAACGCATAAAGGATTAAATATATGTTAGACGGATTCTCTAAAGTTGTTGCACAAGCAGACGCTCAAGGTCAATACCTGAGTGCTGGACAATTAGACGCTTTAGCTGCAATGGTAGCTGATGGCAACAAACGCATGGATACCGTAAACCGGATCACGAGCAACTCCTCCACCATCGTTGCAAATGCAGCACGTAGCCTATTTGCAGATCAACCAAACTTGATCGCTCCAGGTGGAAACGCTTACACTAGCCGCCGCATGGCTGCTTGTCTACGCGACATGGAAATC